>CAZPMO010000066.1:394-13016 GCA_964587515.1 uncultured Rhodospirillaceae bacterium
CATGACCCCACCCCCGTCCCGGTTCCGGCCGTCGATGCGGGCGCGGCTGGTGGCGTTGCTGACGCAGATGCTGAGCCCGCGCCGCACCCGCCAGATGCTGGCCTCGCTGAAGGTGCGCGGCCTGTCGACCTATACCGAGCCGCAGATCGAGACAGGCCATCCGCTACCGATCTCGCTGACCGATATCGGCAGGCGCCATTCGGGGGGAAGTTCGGGCACGCTGCGCGCCGGGGTATTCGGCGTCAATGACGGGCTGGTCTCCAACACCTGCCTGATCTTCGGCATCGCCGGCGCGTTCGCCGATCACAGGGTGGTGCTGCTGTCGGGCATCGCGGGGCTGCTGGCCGGCGCGTTTTCCATGGCGGCCGGCGAATATGTCTCCATGCGCTCGCAGCGCGAGCTGTACGAGTTTCAGATCGCCCAAGAGAAAGAGGAGCTGGAACGCTATCCGGAAGAGGAAGCGGAAGAGCTGGCGCTGATCTACAACGCGCGCGGCGTGCCCATGGAGGAGGCGCGCGCCATGACGACGCGCATGATCCAGAACCCGGAGCAGGCGCTCAACACACTGTCGCGCGAGGAGCTCGGCCTCAATCCCGACGATCTCGGCTCGCCCTGGGGCGCGGCGGTCTCGTCGTTTCTCTCGTTCTGCGTCGGCGCGGTGCTGCCGCTGATCCCCTTCGTGATCGGCATGGGCGGGAATACGCTGTGGGTCGCGGCGACGGTCTCGGGCGTGGCGCTGTTCCTGGTCGGCGCGATCCTGAGTTTGTTCTCGGGCCGCAACGCGTTTTACGGCGGCGGGCGCATGCTGTTGATCGGCGCGGCGGCGGGCGTCGCCACCTACGCCATCGGCACGCTGCTGGGCGTCGGCATGGCGTGATTTGGCGTTCGAAAGCTTTCCTAGTCCCTCCGCGCCGACCCGCTTGTCGCGATCAAGCGACGGTGGCACTCTATCGCCGGTCGAACATGAATTTCATCGGGAGGATCGGACTATGGCGGGATTGCGGAAGCTTATTCTCGAAAAGACGGCGCCGTTCCAGGGGCTGCCGGAACTGGTCGCGCTTGACGAGGGCCTGTTCGCCGAGGAAGGGCTCGATGTGGAGTTCGTTGAACGCGAGCAGAACGCCTTGCAGGCGACCCGCACCGACGTTACCGATCCAGCCGGGCTGAACCCGTTTTCCAGCCACGGCGCGGCCTTCGAGACGGGCGGTGCCGACATGTACAATGCCTGCGAGTGGGGCAATTACGCCCGGGTGACCGAGACCGCCCAGGGCAGCCGCCAGCTCGGCCGTCGCGCGATCATGGTCTTCGCCGCGATGATGGTGGCACCCGATTCGGATATTTACTCGCCCCAGCAACTCGCCGACCGGCTGGTCGGGCTGCCCTACTTCTTCGGCACCCATTATCTCGGGATATTGCTGCTCGAAGGATTCGTGCCACGCGATCGCATCCGCACCTGTCAGGCACCCAACGGTTCGCGCAAGCGTTTTGAATCGCTGATGTCGGGCGAGATCGACGCGACCCCGCTGACCGAGCCCTATATCAGCGTCGCCGAGAAGGCCGGTTGCCGCATCGTCGCGTCGGCCGCCTTCAACGGCACCGAGGTCGCGGCCAACCGGGTCGACACCGAAACCTACGCCGCCTTCAACCGCGCGGTGAAGAAAGCTGTGGCGCGCATCAACGCCGATAAGCAATCCTACATGCATTATTTCATCGACTATCATAAGGCCGACCCGGACGTGGCCGCCCTAAGTGTCGACGATCTGCGCGTCAGCCGGCTTCAGGTGCTCGACCCGGCGCCCATCCCGGAAGACGAGATGCGGCGCACCGTCGAATGGATGAAAAGCTGGGACATGATCGACCAGAACGCGACGGTCGAACAGCTCGTCGACGCAGAGATTCAGGAGACCGCGCACTCCACCAGCGCATGATCCTCCAAAAGGAAACGCCATGAGCGAGACGCTTTTCACCAATGTCAGTGTGCTCGACGGATCGGGCGCGGCGCCGTTCACCGGCGAAGTGCTGGTCGAGGGCAATCGCATCGCCGGTGTTTCCAAGAAACCCGGCGGACTGAAACGGCCGGGAGCCGAGATCGTCGACGGCGGAGGCGCGACCCTGATGCCGGGGCTGTTGGACGCGCATATTCATCTCAGCTTCGACAACAGCCCCAACCCGGTGCGCACGGTCGATATCCCGCCCGAGGACCACGCGCTGCTGACCGCGAAATTCGCGAAGCTGGTGCTCGATCACGGCATCACCAGCGCCTTCGGCGGCGCATCGACCAAACCCCGGCTCGACGTCGCGATCCGTAACGCCATCGATGCCGGCGACATTCCCGGCCCGCGCCTGCTGGCGGGAAGCCAGCAATTGGGTCCATCGGGCGGTTTCAACGACGAGCGCCTGTCGCATCTACCCGCCCGCACGCCGACCATGTCGGTGTGCTGCGACGGACCCGACGAGTTCCGCCGCGCCACCCGCGTGGCGTGCCGCGAAGGCGTCGATGTGATCAAGATCGTGCCCTCGGCGTCGAGCCTCGCCTGGGGTGACGGGCCGCTCGACGAAGACACGGTGATGACGGACGCGGAATTCGCGGCGGTGGCCGAGGTGGCGAAGCAACGCGGCCGCAAGCTGGCCGCCCATGCGCGCAGCGCCGAATCGATCCGCATGTGTGTCCGCCACGGCTTCGACATCATCTATCACGCAACCCACGCCGATACCGAAACCCAGGATGCGCTGGAAGCCGCCAAGGACCGGGTCTTCGTCGCGCCATCGATCGCGCTGCCCATCACCCGGCTGGAGGAAGGCGTCGACACCTATGATGGACCGGCGGCGACGCCGCGCGCCCGCCTCGAAGCCGAGGTGGAGACCACGGCGGAGAACATGCGGGCGTTGATCAAGCGCGGCGTGCGCGTGGTGCCCGGCGGCGATTACGGTTTCGCCTGCAACCCCCATGGGACAAATGCGCGCGAGTTGGAGCATTTCGTAAAATATTTCGGCTGCTCGCCCATGGATGCGGTGGTCGCCGCGACAAGCTGGGCCGGCGAGTTGATGGGGCTGCCGGGCGAGCTCGGACTGATCCGGAAGGGTTATCTGGCGGATATATTGTTGGTCGAGGGCAATCCGCTGGACGACGTCCGCATTCTTCAGGACAGGGAAAACCTGCTCGCGATCATGAAGGACGGCGATTTTCACAAATCCCCGCCGACAACGCGGACCGCGTACCGCCAGGCGGCGGAATAAGACGACGGAATTCGATCTTGGGAGAACGGTGATGAAGGCGATCGTGCTGCACGAATATGGCGACCCGAATGTCCTGAAATTCGAGGAAGTCGCGACGCCGGAACCCGGACCGGGCGAGGTGCTGATCAAGGTCCATAACGTTTCCGTCAACGTCACGCTCGATATCATCCTGCGCAAGGGCTTCTATCCCATGAAGCCGGACCTGCCGCATGTGATGGGCACCGATCCGGTCGGCGAGGTGGTCGCGCTGGGCGACGGGCTGAGCAAGAACATCAAGGTCGGCGACCGCGTCGCGGTGCACACGCCGATGCCGAGCCCCGACTGCGTGCCGGGCGAGGAGGCCGACGATCCAGGCGTCGACCGGCTTTACGGCATCCATTGCTGGGGCGGTTACGCCGAATACGCCGTCGTGCCGGAAGTCAACGCCTTCCCGATCCCCGAAAATCTCTCCTACCCCGAAGCGTCGGTGATCATGCGCCATTTGCCGACGGCGCGGCACCTGCTGTTCAGGAAGGCGGCGCTCAAGGAAGGTGAATGGGTGCTGGTGATGGGCGCGACGGGCGGGCTGGCGAGTTGTTGCGTCCAGGTCGCCAAGCACATGGGCGCGACCGTGATCGGCGCGGCCGGCGCCGATGACCGGGTGCAAAAGGCGATCGACGTATTCGGCGCCGATTACGGGATCAACTACCGCGACCAGGACCTCGCCGAGGAGGTGATGAAACTGACCGACGGCAAGGGCGTCAACGTGGTCACCGAAAGCATCGGCGATCCGGAGCTTTGGCCCGGCGCAATGGGCAGCCTCGGCAAGCTCGGCCGGCTGGTGACGGCGGGCGCCCATGGCGGCGGCCAGGTCACCCTCAACCTCACCATGATGTACATCAAGCGGCAACGCATCATCGGCAGCCCGGGCTGCGATTTCGCCGACATCGAATGGGCGCTGGAGCAGGCCGGCGCGGGCGCCATCCGCGCGCCCATCGTCGATCGCGTCATGCCGCTGCACGAGGCGGCGGAGGCGCACCGCCTGGTGGAGGCGCGCGAACCGGTCGGCAAACTGCTGCTTGATCCCACCCTTTCGGCGGACCAGCCGACATGACCGGACCAGTGGCGAGATCGGCGACGACCGACGAGCCGCGCCAGGAATTCGTCTCCCGCGCCCGTGCGATGATCCCGACTTTACGCGAACGCGCGCGAGCGGCCGAGGAAGCGCGCGCGATTTCCGCCCAGACTCATCGCGAGTTCATGGATGCCGGGTTCTATCGTCTGTTCCAGCCGGCGCGCTACGGCGGACACGAGTTCGACCTCGGTATGATGATCGAAGTCGCCGGCGAACTGGGCCGCGGCTGCGGCTCCAGCGCCTGGATATTCTCCAATCTCGCCGTGCAGAACTGGGTGCTGGGCATGACCCACCCGGAGACCCAGGAAGAGTTCTGGGGCGACAACCAGGACACGCTGACCGCATCGTCCTTTCCCAGCCCGGGCGCGACCATGAAAAAGGTAGAAGGGGGTATCCTGGTCGACGGCGTGTGGAGCTTCGCCAGCGGCATCGACTGGGCCGACTGGAACCACATGCAGATATTGATTCCCAACCCGGAAGGAGGACCGCCCGAATTCCGTTTCGGGCTGGTGCATAAATCCGAGTACGAGGTCATCGACGACTGGTTCGTCACCGGCCTCGCGGCCACCGGCAGCAGATCGTTCCGCGTCAACGAGGTGTTCATCCCGGAACATCGCACGGTGATCCCGGTGGAACTGCGCGACGGCAAGTCGCCGGGCAGCGCGGTGAATGACAGCCCGCTCTATCGCCATACCTTCTGGGCGATCGGCGCCAAGGTGTTCTCTGGCCCGATCATCGGCATGGCGCAAGGCGCGCTGGACGCGATCGAGGAAAATCTCGCCGACCGGGTCTCGGTGGGCGCGGTGAAGCTTGCCGAACAGGGGACGGTGCATGTGCGCCTCGCCGAATCCTCGGCCGAGGTGGCGGCGGCGCGCGCGTTGATCCTGTCCGATACCGCCCAGGCCTATCGCATGGCCGAGGCCGGCGACATTCCCGACATGGTGCAGCGGGTTTCGTGGCGGCGTGACGACGCCTTCGCCGCCAAATCCTGCGTCGCCGCGGTCGAAAGGCTTTATGCGCTGGCCGGCGGGCGCGGCATCGCGTGGGACAACCCGTTCCAGCGCGCCTGGCGCGACATCCATGCCGGCGCGGCGCAGATCGTGGTCGCCTGGGACCTCAACGCCACCACCTACGGCAAGGTGAAGTTCGGCCTGCCGGCGCCGGATCCGCGGCTGTGACGGCGACGGCCGACGCGATTCCGCGCGAGGAACTCATTCGTCGCGCCCGCGAAATGGTGCCCGACCTGCGGGCGCGCGCGGCCGAGGCCGAGACCAACCGGGCCGTTCACGACGAGACCATGCGCGCCTTCGTCGACGCCGGTTTCTTAAAAATTCTCCAGCCGGCGCATTATGGCGGGCTCGAGACCGATCTCGGTCTGCTGGTCGATATCGCGGCCGAGCGCGGCCGGGGCTGCGGATCGAGCTGCTGGCTGTTCACCAATCTCGCCATGCAGGCCCTGGTCAACGGCATGAAGGACCCCGAGGCCCAGGAAGAGGTCTGGGACGTCGATCCCGACACGCTGACCGCATCCGCCAACAAGAACCCCGACGCCACGGTCGAAATGGTCGAAGGCGGCCTGATGGTCGACGGCGTCTGGAACTATTCGAGCGGCGTCGATTTCGCCGAATGGATCAATCTCCAGATATTCCTGCGCCCCGAGGACGGCCCGCCCGAGCATCGTTTCTCGGCGGTGCACAAATCGGATTTCGAGGTGATCGACGACTGGTTCGTGACCGGCATGGCGGCGACGGGGTCGCGCTCGATCAAATTCGATCACGTGTTCATCCCCGATTACCGCCAGATCTCGTCGCTGAAGATGCATGGCGGGCCAACGCCGGGCAGCGCGGTCAATCCGGGCACGCTGTACCGGATGCCGTTCTGGGGCATCGGCGCGAAGCTGTTCTCGGCGCCGGCGATCGGCATCGCGCGCGGCGCGCTGGAACTTACCGAGGGCGACATCGAGGCGCGCATCGGCATGGGCGGCGCGAAGCTGGCGGAACAGCCGACGGTCCATGTCCGGCTCGCCGAATCCGGCGCCGAGATCGACGCCGCGTGGTCGCTGCTGCTGCGCGACTGCGAGGAGGCCGTGGCGATGACGGAGGCCGGCGAAATTCCGACCCTGCTGAAGCGCGCCAGCTGGCGGCGCAACAACGCGTTTGCGGTGCAGCTTTGCCTGCGCGCCACCGACCGGCTCTATGCGCTGTCGGGCATGCGCGGCATGCTGCCCGACAGCGACGTCCAGCGCGCCTGGCGCGATATCCACGCCGCCGCCGCGCAGGTGGCGCTCGCCTGGGACCCCATGGCCGGCAATTACGGCCGCGCCCGCTTCGACCTGCCCATGGCCGATCCCAGGGTGTGAGTCCTACGCCTTGCGCGCCGCGATCAGGCTGAACCCGCCGGCCAGCACCCGGCGCTCCGCATCGACGAACCCGGCGTCGCTCAGCCAGTCGCGATGCTGGGCTTCGGTGTAGGCCTGGCCGTGGTCGTAGAAATTGATGAAAACCAGATTGTGGATCGCGGATTCGAACGGCGCATGGCGATCGTCGTCGAGCATCCAGCCCCAGATCACCACGCGTGCGCCGGGCGTCATCGCCTCGCCCACATGGGCGAGCACGCGGCGGTTCTGGTCGGCCGACAGGACCTGCATCAGATTGCGCATCACCGCGGCGTCGAATGTCCCCTCGGGACGCATTTCCACCAGGTCTGCGTCCAAAACTGAAATCCTGTCGGCCTTGCCTGCTTCGGCGACGATGGCGCGCGTCACCGGCGTCACCGACGGCAGATCGGCGACCGTCGCGTGGAGATCGGGATTGGCCTCGCACAGTCCCATCGCGACGCCACCCGAGCCGCCGCCCACATCAATCAGGTTTCGCGCCGCCGAAAAATCCACCAGCCCTGCCAGCGTCCTTCCGGCGTTCAGCGCCCCCGAATGCGTGCCTCGGTAAAAACTTTCGAGCTCGGCGGCGTCCATATTGGCGAAATCGTGCTTGGCCCGGGGCGCGCCGGCGCGCAGCGACTCCTCGGTCAGCATCGCCGCGCCCCACAGCTCGTCGTAAAGCCCGTGCGCGCCGCCGAGATAGGTGGGAAGTCCGCGCACCAGATAGCGCTCGGCTTCCGGCGTATTGGCGAAGCGCCCGCCTTCCTCGCTCAGCAACCCGGCGGAGACCAGCGCATAGAGCAGCAACTCGAAACGCGCCGGCGCGACGCCGACGGCCGCGGCCAGCGCCTCGGCGTCCATCGGCCCCTCGGCCAGCGGCGTGAACAGATCAAGCGCCATCCCCGCCTTCATCGCCATCGAGGCGTATATGCCGTTGGCGAGACGTTGAATGGTCGCGGGCGCGACCGGCGGTTCGGGTTCTCCGTTCATGGAACCAATCTGGCCCAGCCGGCGGGCGCGGCCAATCGATTTCTGGGTGACGCCGCCCGCCGGCGGCGCTAAATTTTTTCCCGAACAGGGAAGGACAGTCGAATGACGGCAATCACCTACGACCACTCCCCCGCCCACGTACGGGACGGCATCACGGCGGCGCAGGAACGCGCCTGGAAGCGCATCGCCTCGGCCGGCGTCTGGCTCGACGGCGAACGCCGGGTCGCGATCGCGGCCGAGACCCGCAACGCGCCCGGCTGCAAACTGTGCGCCGCGCGCAAGGAAGCGCTCTCGCCCTATTCGGTCGACGGCGCCCATGACAACCTGGGAGCGCTGCCCGACGACGTGGTCGAGGTGATCCACCGCATCGCCACCGATCCCGGCCGGCTGATGCAGCGCTGGTACGACGAAATCATCGCGGCCGGGCTGGCGGACACCGACTATGTGGAGACCGTCGGCGTGGTGGTCACCATTGTCTCCATCGACACCTTCGCGCGCGCCCTCGGCGTGGCGCCGCTGGCCCTGCCCGACCCCGTTGCCGGCGCGCCCAGCCGCAAGCGCCCGGCCGGCGCCAAGCATGGCGGCGCCTGGGTGCCGTGGATCGCGCCCGAGGACCTGACCCAGGACGAGACCGACATGGGGCTCTATGCCGGCGGCCCGGCGGCGCATATCCGCCGCGCTCTCAGCCTGGTCCCGGCCGAAGCCCTCGGGTTTTTCGATCTGGTGGAGAACCAGTATCTCGAAGGCCGCCAGATGCGCGATTTCGGCAACGAGTTTCGCGCCATCACCCATGGCCAGATCGAGCTGATCGCGGCCCGGATATCCGCCCTCAACCAGTGCGTCTATTGAACCACCAGCCATGTGCAACTGCTCCGTGCGAGCAGCCGACATTCCGGCGAAGACATCGATTACAACGCGATCCTGGGCGAGACCGACGGCGATGTGGGCGTGCCCCACGCCGATGTGCTGGTCGAGTTCGCCGAGGCGATCCTCGATGACGGCGACGCGCGGCTGAACGCGGCCCGCCAGGCCGTGCTGGACGCCATGGGTGCCGATGCGCTGGGCGATGCGGCGGGCGTCGCCGCGACATTCAACGCCATCGATCGGATCGCCGACGCGACGGGCATCCCGCTGGAGGACGACAAGGCGGAAGACACCGCCGATCTGCGCGAAGATCTCGGCATCGACGCCTTCGCGCCACCGGCGTAACTCGTGGCGAGCTAACCGCCCTCCCGCGATGGAAATTCGTTGATGCCGAGCTGGTCGCGCAGGCCGGCGGTCGGGGCGACGCGCGCCTCGTCGATGGGAATGCCTGTGGAATCGGCGACCCGGTCGATGGCGTTGAAGGTCGCGACGATCGCCGAGGCGTCCACCAGGGCCGCTTCGCCCAGCGTTTCCACCAGTTCCGACCGTACCGAGACGAGATGATCCTCGTCGTCGCCGATCGCCGCTTCGGCAAATCGCCCCAGCAGGGCGCTATGGGGAATTCCGCCGTCACCTTCGGCTTGGCCGATCACCGCGTTCAGATCGATCTCCACCCCGGCATGTTCGCTGCTCGCACGGAGCAGAAGCGCATGGCTGGTGGTTCAATAGACGCACTGGTTCAAGGCAGACACGCGTCCCGCGATAAGCTCGATCTGCGAATGCGTGATCGCGCGGTACTCGTTTTCGAAGTCGCGCATCTCGTGGCGCGCGAGATACTGCGCCTCGACCAGATCGAAGAAGGCGCGGCACTCGTCCGGCACCAGGCTGAGCGAGCGCTGCACGTTCGACGATTGCGGCGCGAAAACCTCGTCGGCGAAACCGGCGGCGTCCTCGGGGGCGATCCAGGGGACCCACGCCGCGCCCGGCCTGGCCTCGGGTGGACGGATCCTCGAAGGCTCGCCCGCGACCGGTTCGGGCAGCGGCGGCGGCGCGAGGCCGGCCGCGCGGGCGAAAGTGTCGACCGAGACCGTGGTGCAGACCACGCTCACCGTCTCCACATACACACCGTCGTCGAGCCCGGCATCGAACATTGAGTAAACCCAGTCGCGCTTGAGGCGGGCGGGGTCGGTCACGATACGATGCACCACCTCCACCATCTCGTCGGACAGCGCGCCGAGCGAGTCATGGGCGCCGTCGACCGCATAGGGCGAAAGGGCGTCTTTCCGCCGTGCACAGAGCGCGCAGCCGGGCGCGTTGCGGACCTCCCGCGCGATCGCCACCCGTGTCGCGCCGTCAAGCCAGGTCCCCGGCGCGGCAATATGACGCCACGCGCGCCCGTGAGCGGCCCCCAAGTCCTCGCGGACCGGCATCGGCGCCGCGTCGTAAGACAATTCCGTCATTCTCGATCCTCCCGAATGCACCTGATCACAGACTAGCCCACCACGCGTTTATTTCAATTCACGGATCGCGGTAGCGCGGACGGGGAGTGTCGCGGATGGATTTATTTCCGATCGAACGTCTCGTAGGTCAGGAGAAATTAATTCTATGGCGACTAAATTGCGATACTCAAAACATGGAGGTTGTCGGGGATGATGTTACGAGTTGACCATGAGTAAGGTCTATCCGGGAAGGATGCACGCGCTCGATCGCGACGTGCTAGCGCGTGCGATCGATGCGGCCGGGCAGGCCATCGCGATCACCGACACCCAGCCGAAAATCCTCGCGGTGAACAAGCATTTCACCGACGTCACCGGCTACGAATCGTCCGAGGTGGTCGGGAAGAACCCGAACATCCTGCAATCCGGCCAACAGGGCCAGACGTTCTATAGCGACCTGTGGCGATCGCTGGAGGAGAACGGTTTCTGGGAGGGTGAGATATGGAATTGCCGGAAGAGTGGCCAAATCTTTCCGGAGTGGCTTTCGATCAACGCCGTTCGCGACGATGACGGAAACATCCGAAACTACGTGGCGGTCTTTTCCGACATTACCAAGCGGAAATTCACAGAGGCTCAGCTCGAAGAACAGGCTTACTTCGATCCGTTGACCGGCCTGGTGAACCGGCGGATGTTCGAGGATCGCCTCGTACAGGCGATCGGCATCGCCAAACGCGGCGTGCGAAACGGAGCCTTGATGTTGATCGATCTGGACGACTTCAAGCAGGTCAACGACATCCACGGCCATGATGCCGGCGATCGGGTGTTGTTGGCGATAGCGGCGCGCATCATCGGCTCGATGCGGGACTGCGATACCGTCGCCCGCATGGGCGGGGACGAGTTCACCGTGCTGTGCCCCGAAATCACCGACAGGGCCGGCTGCGAGATCCTCGCGCGCCGTCTGATGGGGGTAATTCGTGAACCCATCCGGTTGGCCAGCGGAGAGTGGATTAATGTGGGTGTCTCCATCGGCATCACCCTCTTCCCCGACGACGCCAAGGATCCCAAACTGGCCTTGCAGGCCGCGGACAAGGCGATGTACGCGGTGAAGGCGATGGGCAAGAGCGGCTTCCGCTTCGCGACCGACGCTAATGCCCAGATCGGCAACGCCCCCGCAGAGGCCAAAAGCTCCCCCAAAGCCCTTACGGCCGTCTGACGCGTGAGGGCAAAGCCAAATCCTCATTCGTAAAGGTCGGCGCCGTGGTTCACGTTTCGAGCACGCGCGACGTTGGTCCGAATATAGCTCAGACGAGTCATTCGAGATCCTGTCGTCCGCCTCATTAAGGTTGCGACGGCAAGCAATCGTCGATCTGTCGACTATGAAGTCCGACCGGTGGGCAGGTACGAAACTCCTCCCGAATGAAACGCATGATAAAAATTCAGAAATACAATCAATAGTATTTTTAAGCGTTTATATATAAACATACTAGATTATTTGATTTATGATCTCAATGGAATGCGTTCACCAAAGTTTTTCCAGATTTAGCGTTCTTCCGTTTTCCAATTTCGGATCTGCTTGGTTCAAGCTAAAAGTCCGACGGCCTTGAGAATTTGCCCCATGACCATACAGAATATTCTCGACATTAAGGGCGACAGGCTGGTCACATTATCAAGCGACGTCCCAATCGGAGAAATCGCCAAAGTTTTGGCGACTGATCCTGGGCGCGCTCAACCAGATGCGGGGCCGGCTGAAGTTCAACGACAATCTGCTGATCTACTATGCCGGACATGGGCTGCTCGACGATGTCGCGGAGCAGGGCTACTGGCTGCCGGTGGACGCGGAGGACGGCAATCCGGTCAATTGGGTCTCGACCGGCGACATCACGGCGATGCTGCGCGCGATACAGGCCAAACACGTGATGGTGGTGGCCGATTCGTGTTATTCGGGAACCCTGGTCCGCAAGGCCGCCAGCAAGCCCGTGACCAAGACGGAGAAGAAGGCCTGGGCCAAACGCGCCCGCATCGCGCTGGTGTCCGGCGGGCTGGAACCGGTTATCGACGGCGGCGGCGACGGCAACCATTCGGTTTTCGCGAGCGCCTTTCTTTCGGCCCTCGCCGAAAATGACGGCGTGATCGAGGGTCAGTCCCTGTTCAACCGCATCAAGCGGCCGGTGGTGCTGAACGCCGATCAGACCCCGCAATACTCCGATATTCGCCGCGCCGGCCACGAAGGCGGCGATTTCCTGTTCGTTAAACGCCGCAATTAACGCCCGGCGTCGCTCCGCCGCGGTCGTGAATAGTCGTTTTTTATTGGGTCAAATAGACTATTTTTCATCCTATCATAAGTATTATTCACTATAGAATAGGTGGGATTTTTCATGGGCGCTGCTCAGGGAAAAGTTGAGCGCGCACCTGAAAATTCAAAGTTTTGCGCGGATTTTGGCCAGGAGCGCGGTGACCATTGCTTAAAAATTTTCGGCTCAGGACCATCATTCTGCTGGTTTCGGGCATGATCGGCTTTGCCGGTGTGTGTCTTGTGATCCTGCTTGCCTACACCATTCAGAATGTCCGTTCCATCGAGGAAGGCTGGTACACCTACCAGGCGGA
>CAZPMO010000066.1:13111-22830 GCA_964587515.1 uncultured Rhodospirillaceae bacterium
GCTCAGGGCCGCGATCGGCTATGGCGGCATGATCCACGACTTTAAAAACTACGTCATTCGCCACGAAGAATTTCGTATGGATCGCGTTCAGGCCGACATCGGCGCGGCCAGGGCGGTGATCGGCCAGTACCGGTCATTGGGTCTCAGCGAAGCCGAAAAAGTCGCTCTGGAAGACATCAGTGAAGTGCTCAACCTGTATGACCGGGCGTTGTTGAAAAGCCGCGAACTGATCCGAAAAAACGCCACCACCGCTGAGATCGACGAACAGGTTAAGATCGATGACAGCATCGCCTTGAGAAGCCTGGGCACCTTGAGAAGCGAGGTCATTCGCCTATCGGGGTCCGGAAGAAATATTCGGCGGGTCAAGGGCCGGATCGCCGCCAACCTGCGCGCCGGAATGGGCTATGGCGGCATGATCCACGAATTCAAGAATCTCGTTCTCCGGAGCGATCTGCCCCTAGTCGGAAAAGTTCACGACCACATCAAAAATATCGAAGAAAATTTAAACGCCTACCGGGACATGGAGCCAACCACCGCGGAGAAAATCGCCCTGGACGATATCGAGAAGTCGGTCTCGGAATATAAGTCGAAACTGGTCGCGATCGAGGAACTGATCGGGGCCAACGCCACCATCGCCCAGATCGACGACGCGGTGAAAATCAACGACACGGCCGCGCTTCGGGGGTTGAAGACGCTGGACAAGGAAATCGCCTTTCAGGTGGATTTTCTGTCCCGAAACCTCGGTGAAGATCTGACGTTCCTGGCCACCGTGGTGCCGACGATCAACTGGATCGTTCTGGTCGCCATCATCGCGGCCATGGCGGCGTCCATATGGTTATTTCAGACTTGCATCGTCCGGCCCATTTCAACGGTGACATCCCTGATGAACCTTTTGGCGCGGGACGAGACGGGGATCAGTATCCAGGAAACAAGCAGGAAAAACGAAATCGGCCAAATGGCGCGCGCCCTGGAAACTTTCCGAAAGAACGTCATCAGCCGGCAGGCCGCGGAAGAGGAAATCCGTGCGATGGCGCTGACGGACCCGTTGACCGGACTGGACAATCGAAAGCGGTTCGAAGAACGGCTGGTGGAATCGATCAATCTGGCGCGGCGGACCAATTCCTCCGTCGCCTGTCTGATGATCGACCTGGACAAATTCAAGCCCATAAATGACGAATTCGGTCATGCCGCCGGAGACGCGGTGCTGAAAACCGTCGGCGAGCGCCTGAATATGAATTCCCGGGACACGGATTTCGTCGCCAGGCTGGGCGGCGACGAATTCGCCATGATCGCGACCGTCCTCGACGAAAGTTCGAACGCCGAAATACCCGCCAAGCGCATCATCGATCATTTAAACCTGCCGATTTATTACGAAGATCACGATCTAAAAATCGGCGGCAGCGTCGGAATCGCGGTTTTCCCCGAAGACGCCGATAACGTGGATGATTTGATGAAGTTGGCGGATGACGCCCTGTACGCGGCGAAAGACGCGGGACGCAACAGGTTTCGGTTTTTCGAGCCCAATTCAAAGAGGAAAGCTTCCTTCGAAGCGGTCCGCACGCAGGCGTAAGCAATGTCTTCGTGGTGCGGCCCGTCCCGTCGACGCGCGCCGAAACGGCGCGCGCAGTCATTCACACCGGGAACACCAGGCAGTTATTGATGATGACGGTGTCGTAGACGCATCTGCGTTGCTTGATGAGCAGGTCGTCGCCGGTGCGTTCGAAGACATCGTAATACTTGCCCACCTGCTGCACGACGCTGGGCTCGTCGACCAGGGTTTCCAGCAACAGATAGCTGGCCTCGGCCTCGATCCGGTCCCCGTCGACGGCCAGGATTCGGGTGTTGGAGACGCGGAGCTGCAGATAACGCGGCGCGTACATCTCGGTGTGGCGTAGCGCGTAGGCGCGGTCGCGCATCATGCCCTTGCCGTCGCAATAGATCAGGCCCAGCGGCAGGCCGGCGTCGGCGTTATCGCGCGCCGACACGAGATAGGTCGCATCCTCGGTGAAGAAATCCGGCCAGCTTTCGATCTCGCCGCGCTCAAGCACGGCGGCGTATTCGTAGTGGAACTCCTCGACCTGCCAGCGCGCCTCGCGCAGTTCGGCGCGGCCGGTCGATGCAGCGGACCCGGGTTCGGTGATCGTCGTCATGTCCCGAACCCCATCACATCGCGGTAGTATCGATACATGGCGCGGATACCGCGTTCCGAGATGATCGTGTCGAGCGTCTCATCATCGTCACCGAGCATCGCCAGCCCGACGCGCGGCACCGAACGCCGCAATCCGTCCTGCACGAACTTCAGCGCCTCGTTGTCTTCGATGCCTAGGAAGCCGCCGGGGCCGAAGATGTTGTTCTGGCGCAGCCGATGGCTGGTCATCTCCTCGTCGTCGGATGCGCGGCCGAACACCGCCCAGATCATCATCAGTTCGTTGGGACCGCGCGGCACGATCAGACGCGTATTCAGGATGTTGGTCTGGCGCAGCGCGGTAAGATTCGGCCAGATCGCCAGCGCCGCGCCCGACCACGGTGAATCATATTCGGGCACGAACTCGAGGACGCGCGGATCGCTGAGCGGCATGACCTCGTGGAAGGCCTGCATGTCCGCCTGTTCATCCGCCGCCACTTCCGGGCGGCCGGGCGGCCGGCGCGACATCAGCCCGCTATGGCGTCCCAGGGGGTCGACAAGGATGTGGGATTCGTTGCTGGTGACGAACAGCCCGAAGGTCGTCAGATAGGTGTGCAGCAGGGTCGCGTGGTAGGGGTCCTTGAGGTTCTCCTGATAGAGCTTCCAGTTGCCCGGCAGGATGTTGCGGTGGATGCCCAGCAGGGTGAGCTCATCGCCGGCGAAGATGGTGTTGAACTGCTCCAGCACCTCCGGCCCGAGATAATCCTCGATCGATTCCATATCGTCGCACGCGGTGGCAAAGATGGCGCCGTTCCGCGCGGTCACGTTGAAGCGGCGCAGACCGTGCTCGGCCATGTCGAATGCGTCCGGCATGCCGCCCTTGCCCTTGACGCCGCGCCGGAACGGGACGGCGGCGAGCGAACCGTCGAGGGCGAACGTCCAGTTGTGATAGGGGCAGACGAAGCGCTCCGTGTTGCCGCGATAGTTGCGGCAGAACTCGGCGCCGCGATGCGAACAGCGGTTCTCGAAGACGTGCAGCGCGCCGTCCGCGTCGCGCGCCAGCACCACCGGCACCGCGCCCACATAGGACCGGACATAGTCCCCCGGCTCCGGCACCTCGCACGCCAGCCCGACGAAGTTCCAGTGACGCCCGAAGAAGATGCGCTCCTGTTCGCGCTCATAAACGTCCGGGTCGGTATAGATCCAGTCCGGCACCTGCGTGTCGTCGGCCGGCCAGCGTAACTCGCCCGCCGGCTCGCCCGCCGGAAAATCACGTAATCCGTCCATTGCGTCCTCCTGGCTTTTCTTATTCGGGAATTTTCGGATGTCGCCTCCCGATTACCCAAGACGGTAACACACTCGAATATCGACCGACAGCGCGGCGTTCATCCGGTCTGGCAGCGCCGTTTGCCCTCGATGGACTCGCGCAACAGCCGCCCATACAATCGCGTTCGGCGTTCTCTCTGATGGAACGGAACCCATGGTCTCGCAGCGTACCCAACGCCGCCTCACCGTCATCCAGGCCACCGACATCGTCGGCTATTCCCGCCTGATGGAAGCCGACGAGGCAGCAACGCTGGACCAGCTCCGAACATTGCGTCAGGAGCTGTTCGATCCCAAGCTCGCGGAGTTCGGCGGACGGATCGTGAAGACCATGGGCGACGGGGTGCTGGCGGAATTCGCCAGCGCGGTGGATGCCGTGGAACACGCCATCGACATCCAGACCACGCTTGCCGAGCGCAACGCCGATGTTCTGGAAGACCGCCGCATCGTGCTCCGCATCGGCATCAATATCGGCGACGTGGTGGTCGAGGACGACGATATTTTCGGCGACGGGGTGAACGTGGCGGCACGTCTGGAAGGCCTCGCCGAACCCGGTAGCATATATGTGTCGGACGACGTCCGGCGTCAGGTCGACGGCAAGGTGCGCGCCGCGTTCGATGATCTGGGTGAACAGTCGCTGAAGAACATAGAGCGGCGGGTCCGGGTTTACCCGGTCGCCGCCGCGCCGTCGGAAGGCGCAGGCAATTCGGATGACGATGAAAAGCTTCAACTCTCCGACAGACCGTCCATCGCGGTGCTGCCGTTCGACAACATGTCGGGCGACCCGGAGCAGGAATACTTTTCAGACGGCATCGCCGAGGATCTGATCACGGCGCTGTCCCGCATCCGCCATTTCGATGTCGTCGCCCGCAATACGACTTTTTCGTACAAGGGCTCTTCGCCCAATATCCGAGAGGTTTCCAGGGAACTTGGCGCGCGCTACGTGGTCGAGGGCAGCGTTCGCAAGTCCGGAAACCGGGTCCGCGTATCTGCACAGCTGATCGACGGCACAACGGGGAACCATGTCTGGGCCGAGCGATACGATCGCGACCTGGAAGACATATTCGCGGTGCAGGACGAGCTGACCCTGACATTGGTCGCCGCCATCGAACCCGAGATGAACAAGTCCGAGCGGCAGTGCGCCGTCACGAACCGAACCGAAAACCTCGACGCATGGGAGCTCTATCATCGCGGCATGTGGCATATGTCGCGCCAGACTTCGGAAGATTTTCGCGAGGCGAGTTCCCTGTTCGAACGGGCCATGGAACTCGACCGAAATTTCGCGCCAGCTCATGCGGCGTACGCCCAGTGCTACGCGCGGAACTATCTTATGGGATCCTACGAGGGCGATCGGGATCGGGCATTAAAGGCGGCTCGACACGCCGTGGAACTCGACAATGAAGATTCGATGGCTCACCTGTCGCTCGGCCATGTACAGATGATCGACCGGGACCATGAGCGTGCAATTGCGGAATTCGAGACCGCGACCCGCTTCAATCCGGGCTCCGCGCAAGCACATCATTTCCTGGGCACGGCGCTGGTACATGCGGGTCGGGCCGAAGACGCGCTGCCGCATCTGGCGGAGGCCCTGAGATTAAGCCCGGCCGACCCCAACGCCATGCTGTTCAATAGCCGCATCGCCCTGGCGCATTTGTATCTCGGCGATAACGACTCGGCGGCGGAGTGGTCTGAAAAGCCTTGCGTTTGCCGGGCGCGAACTGGCCAGCGCGTGCGGTCAGGGTGGCGGCGCTGGCCCATCTTGGCCGTAGCGACGACGCCACCGACGCGCTCGCGGAACTCATGCGGTTTCGAACGGATATCACCTTGTCGTTCGTTCGATATCGAATGCCGACGACGGATGCGACCTATCTTAAGAACTTTGTTGAAGGCCTCCGCAAAGCCGGGCTGTCGGAGTGAACCACCTGGAGATTTATGTTCCGGCGATGGCGTCGCGACGATATAGTCGGTATCGGTTCAAAGAGGCGTACGAGACATGACCAAAGCCAAGGCTCGCCAACGGGCAAAGGCGAAAGCGGGACAGAAAGCCAAGAAGCGCGAAGCCGCCGCCGATCAGCCCGGCCAGAAGATAAAGCCGGGACAGTTCGATCCGGGGTCCGGCTCGATTTCCAGCCCGAGGGCGAACCCCAACACCAAGAACTTCGGCGGCGCGAGGCGTGGGGCGCAACGGTCGAGATAGACCGCACCGGAACACCATACATCAAATGACATCGAATACAGCAACCGGCGAAGGCCGGCGGGCGCTTGGCCTGACAATGGTGGTCGTCTCCGCCTTGAGCTTCGCGGCCGGTTCGACGAGCGCCGTGATGTCCTATCAGGCGGGCGCGACGCCGGCCTCGGTCGTCACCGCGCGGATTCTGTTCACCGTTTTGGCGCTATTTTTATACATTCGCGCCAGCGGCGGTGAGACCCGCCTTCCCCCGCGCGAGCGCTACATCTCGCTGTTGCTGGGCGTGATCATGGCGGTCCAGTCCTATGCGCTGGTCCATGCGTTCGCGGTCATGCCGGTCGCGCTCGCCGTTCTCACCTTCTACCTCTATCCGCTGATGATCGGGGTCGGCGTACACTTCAACGGAAGCGAACGCATCACGCCGGGACTCGCAGTCGCCCTGGTCGGCGCGTTCATCGGGCTTGTGCTGGCGCTCGACGTCGGCACCGGCGGGCTCAATGTGCTGGGCGCCGCGCTGGCGACGTTTTCTGCCCTCGCTTTCGCCCTGATCGCCATGGTCATGCAGCCCATGATCGCGCGCACGGGGGATTCGCGACCCATCACGCTGCACATGCATTACACCGCGGTGATCGTGTTGATTATGGCCAATCTCGTGTTGGGCGAATATCCGCTGCCGACCGGCGCGGTCGGTTGGACGGCGTTCGCCGCGGCGCCGGTGCTATACGCCATTGCCATCACCACGCTCTTCATCGCCTTCGGCCTGATCGGCCCGGTGCGATCCTCGCTGGTGATGAATCTGGAGCCCGTCGCCTCGATCGTCTTCGGATTCCTGCTGCTGAGCCAGGTCCTGAGCCCGATGCAGATTCTCGGCGCGGCCATCGTGATCGCGGCCATCACGGTGCCGAAACTCGAAGCCGTACGTCGGGCGAAGAAGAGCTAGAGCGCTATCCGCGTCTGGCCAAGCCCGGCCGCGTCCTCTAACATCGCCGCCTTCAGGGATGGCGCTTTAATCGGGATAGGGACATGGCCAGGGAAATCACCTTCGGCTATATGAGCCGCGGCCAGTATCCGCTCGGCGACGACATGGAACTGCGCTTCGACGAGTTGTTGGAGCAGGCCCGCATGGCCGAGCGCGTCGGCTATGACAACTATATCAAGAGCAGCCATTACAGCGGCTATCCGCTGATGGAATTGCAGCAGATCCCGCTGCTGGCCAGACTGTCGGCCGAGGTGCCGAAGATGCGCCTGTGCGCCGGAATCGTGCTGCTGCCGCTGCACAAGCCGCTCGATATCGCCGAGCAATTCGCGACGCTCGACGTGATGTCGAACGGCAAGGTGATCTTCGGCGTCGGCATCGGTTATCGCGACGTGGAATTCCACGCCTTCGGCACCAATCGTAAGGAGGCGCGCCAGCGCTTCGAGGAAAATCTCAACGCCGTCAAGCGGTTATGGACCGAGGAAACCGTCACCATGACGGGCTCGCATTTCGAGCTCGACGGCGCGTCGTGCGCGCTGAAGCCGCTGCAAAAACCGCACCCGCCGGTCTGGATCGGGGCCAACGCCGATGTGGCGATCAAGCGCGCGGCGCGCATGGCGGACGCGTGGTTCGTGAACCCCCATAACCGCATCGACACCATCGAACGCCAGGTCGAGGTCTACAGGCGCGAGCTGGACGCCTGCGGCAAGCCGTTCCCCGACGAGTTCCCGATGATGCGCGAGGTGTTCGTGGCCAAGACCCACGAGGAGGCCAAGCGCATCGCGCGGCCCTATCTCGAAAAGAAATACGCCGCCTATCACGAATGGGGCCAGGACAAGGCCATGCCCGAGGGCGACGACGATCTCGGGCTCGCCTATGACGAGCTGGTCCGCGACCGCTTCCTGCTGGGCACGCCCGAGGAGGTCGCCGAACAGATCCTGAAATTCGTGCGCACCCTGGGCGTCAACCACTTCATCTTCGGCGTCCAGTGGCCCGGCATGCCGCACCAGATGGTTCTGGATAACACCCAGATGCTGGGCGAGGAAGTATTTCCGCTGGTCCGCGCCGGCGCCTGACAAACATTCAGCCTGGAGACACAATCATGTACCGCGCGACCAAGGATATCGTGCTTCCCACCACCATCATCGGTTCGCTGCCCCGGCCCGCCTGGTATACGGAAAATCTCGGCAGGCGGAATTTCCGCGAGGCGATGGTGCTGACCGGCTATCGCGAACAATATACCGACGTGGTCTCGGCCTATCTGCGCGACCAGGAGACCGCCGGGCTCGATATCTGCACCGACGGCGACGCCCGCTTCGACGACGATGTGGGCGGCCATAGCTGGTTTTCATACGCGCCCAACCACATGGACGGGTTCGGCGACGATTACGCCTATCGCCACGGCGGCGGCCGCGCCGGCATGGCCCATGCGCGCGGCCATATCCTGCACGAGGTCCTGGAAGCCCGCGTAATGCCCGACCTGGTCGGCCCGGTCGGGCGGGGGCATCTGGAATACACCGCGGTCTGGAAGACCGCCCAGCGCCTGACCACCCGGCCGGTGAAGTTCGGCACCATCACGCCGGAGCTGATCGCGATGGCGGTGCGCAATTTTCATTACGAAGATCTGCGCGAGGCCATTCTCGTGGTCAGCGAGGCGCTCAACGAGGAGCTGACCGAGCTTGCCGACGCCGGCTGCCCGGTGATCCAGATGGAGGAAACCCAGATTCATCTGCTGGCCGCGAAGGGTCTTACCGACGGGACGCTGAACCCCGATTTCATGGTCGAGGTGTTTAACAACACCGTGAGAGGCCTCGGCGAGAAGACAGAAATCTGGTGCCATACCTGCTGGGGCAACCCGGCGCAGCAGCGCATTTTCGACGAGCAGCAAAGCTACGTCCCGGCGCTGGAAGCGCTGAACCGGGTCGAAGCCGACGTGCTGACCTTCGAATGCTGCTCGTCGGGCGGGGCGGATATTGACAAGATCGGCGAGGTCATTTCGAGCGACAAGAAAATCGCCATCGGCGTCATCGACCATCACACGCTTCAGGTCGAAATGCCGAGCCAGGTCGCGGCCACCATCCGCCATGCGCTGGAACATATCCCGGCGGAACGGCTGGTGATCGCGTCCGATTGCGGCATGGGCCGCGAAGGCATGAGCCGGCGGCATGCCTACAACAAGATCGTCTCGCTGGTCCGGGGCACCAATATCGTGCGCAAGGAGCTCGGCCTGCCGGAAGCCGCCTGCCTCGCCGCCGACGACCGTTATTCGCTGGTCGAGGATTCCTGAGCCACAAAAGGGGGATAAGCAATGTCATACAGCAAACAGACACTCGATATTCAGGGCAGCCCGATGGAAGTGCTGATCTTCGAGCCCGAGGGGTCCGGGCCGGCGCCGGGCGTGATGGTCGCCCAGCATCTGCCGATCGCCCACGAGGGTCTGGAGAAGGATCCGTTCACCATCGATGTGGGCGAGCGGCTGGCCAAGGCGGGCTATGCCTGCGTGATCCCCTACATTTTCCACTGGTGGCCGTCCGAGGAAGACATCGAGGTAAAGAGGGCCGAATGGCGCGACGACTGGACGATCGCCGACCTCGACGCCTCCTACGCGCTGCTGACCGGCCTCGACCGGGTCGACGCCGACCGGACGGCGATCATCGGCCATTGCTGGGGCGGCCGGGTGACCTGGCTGGGCGCCTGCCACAACCCCGAATACAAGGTCGCGGCGACGCTCTATGGCGGGCGCATTAAGATCGCCATGGGCGAGAACAGCGTGCCGCCCATCGAGCTCGCCGACCGGATGAAATGCGACGTGATCGGCATTTTCGGCAATGACGACCAGAACCCGTCGCCGGAGGATGTGAAGGATCTCGACGCGGCCCTGACCGCGGCCGGCATCCAGCATGAATTCCATTGCTATGACGGCGCCGGGCACGGGTTCCAGGATTTCGTGAACGAGGAACGCTATCGTCCCGAGGCGACCGAGGATTCATGGGCCAAGATCCTCGCCTATTTCGACGCCCGGCTTAAATAGCGCTCAGTCGGGGCAGTCGCATAAGAACTGATACCGGCTCGAATCCGACGCTTCGAACCCTCTCCCCTCGCGGGAG
>CAZPMO010000067.1:0-22717 GCA_964587515.1 uncultured Rhodospirillaceae bacterium
GCAAACTTTCCTCATCCTGAGGAGCACCCGAAGGGTGCGTCTCGAAGGATGCCGTCCTGAGCACGGATTGGCGGCGGGCCGGCGGTCATGCTAGATAATTCGGGAAAGGGAGGATTTGATGGGCAATCTGCTGAACGGCACGTGGACGGAAGACGATACCCTCAGCGAGAATCAGGGTGGCCGCTATGTGAAGAAGCCCTCGGTGTTCCGCGAACGCATCACGGCGGACGGCTCAAGCGGTTTCAAGGCCGAGCCGGGCCGTTACGTGCTCTATTCCTCGATCGGCTGTCCCTGGGCCCATCGCGCGGTATTGTTCCGCGTCCTGAAAAAGCTCGAAGATCTTATCCCGCTGGTCAATACGACCCAGAAGGAAGGCGGGCAGGGATGGTGGTTCGGCGAGGCCGGCCACGGCGTACCGGGCACCGATCACCACGCCGATTATCTGCATGAGGTCTATACGCTGTCCGATCCGCAATGCTCGTCCCGTGTCACGGTGCCGACGCTGTGGGACACCGAGACCCGCCGGGTGATTTCGAACGAGTCCTCGGAAATCATTCGCATGTTCAATTCGGAGTTCGCTTCCCTAGCGCCCGCGACGCCCGACCTCTATCCCGAGGCGTTGAGGGACGAGATCGACGCCATGAACGAATTGGTGCTGAGCGGCGTCAATAACGGCGTCAACGGCTGTGGCCGTTCGTTTTCGCAGGAGGCCTACGAGGAATCCTTCGATCTGCTGTTCTCCACCCTCGACCGGCTGGAAAACATCCTCGGCAAGCAGCGCTATCTCTGCGGCGATGGGCAGACGGAGGCCGACTGGCGGCTGTTTCCCAACCTGATCCGCTTCGATGCGATCTACTATGCCGGCTATAAGTGCAATCTCCGGCGTCTGGAGGATTATCCCAATATCTCCAACTATTTTCGGGAGCTTTACC
Source organism: uncultured Rhodospirillaceae bacterium (assembly GCA_964587515.1). GTDB lineage: Bacteria > Pseudomonadota > Alphaproteobacteria > MPNO01 > MPNO01 > CAZPMO01. The sequence goes on from CAZPMO010000067.1 coordinate 933, forward strand.
AGACGCCCGGCATCGCGGCGGTGTGCGATGTCGAGGCCATGAAGCTCAACACTTTCGGCAAGGCCGGGCCGATCGGCGCCAACGGCATCATCCCGAAGGGTCCCGATCTTGGGCTCGAGCGTCCGCATGACCGCGACCGTTTCGCCCGCGCCGCCTGACAAGAAAAGAGGGTTTTCCCTTTTCCTGACGTCGCCGCACCTCGCGGCGGCGCTCGCGATTTTCATATTCGCGGTCAACTACATCGTCGGGCGCGGCGTGCGCGACGATGTGCCGCCTTATACGCTGAGTTTCGTGCGTTGGGCCGGCGCGGCGGTAATCCTTTTGCCTTTCGCGCTCCGCGCGGTGCGCGAGGACTGGCCGGTTCTCACCAAAGCCTGGCGCATCATCGTACCGTGCGGTTTCCTGATGCCCTTCGTCGGCGCCGGGCTCGCCTATGTCGCCCTGACTTACACTTTCGCCACCAATGCGGGCGTTATTCAGATTTCCCTGCCGGTGCTGACCATCTTGATCGCCGCCGCGACGATCGGCGAGCGTCTGACCATGGCGAAGGTGGTGGGCTCCATCATCGCCATCGTCGGCGTGCTGGGAATTATCGCCCGCTGCGACCCGGCGGTGATATCCAGCCTCGATTTCAATACCGGGGATCTGATCCTGCTGGCGTGCAATCTCGGACTTGCCTGCTATTCGGTGTTGATCAAAATCATGCCACGTGTGCGGCCGGTTTCGCTGCTGTTCGCGCTCTGTGTCCTCGGCGCGCTGTTCCATCTTCCGTCCGTGGCGGCCGAGATGCTGGCCGGTGAATTCGTAAATCCGTCCTGGATCGCGCTGGGCGGGCTGGTCTTCGTCGCTCTGTTCCCCTCGATTGGTGCAATATTCCTGTGGAACTACTCTATCGCCGAGCTCGGCCCGTCGCGGTCGGGCGCCTATATGTTCCTGGTGCCGGTTTTCTCCGCCGGGCTGGCATACCTGTTTCTGGGAGAAATCATCGCCTGGTACCACGTCGCCGGCGCCGCGCTGATCGTCATCGGGGTGGTATTGACGGGACGCGGCCAAGGGTCGCGTTGACCGCGCCGGCTTTACTGGCCTACACAAGGAAAAACAACAGGCGGATACGTTATGACGGAATTCACCGATATTCGCGGCTTGAAGCTAAGCGCGGCAAACGCCGACGCGGTTGCCCGGCTGGATGTCGCGATCACCGGCTTTCTCGGCGCGCGCAATCAAACCGGCGATGATCTGCGCGCGGCCCAGGAACTCGATCCTGATCTCGTGATGGGGCACGTGCTGCGCGGCTATTTTATGCATCTCTTCGCCCATCGCGGGCTGATGGCGCGCTCTCGGGAATCCTTGGATGCGGCGCGCGCGTCGGCCGTGCGCGTCGGCGCGACGGATCGCGAACAGGCGCATATGTCGGCCCTGGAGGCCTGGTGCGACGGCCGCCCGGCGGACACGCTACGCGCGCTGTCCGATATTCTGGTCGATTTTCCGCTCGATATCGTGGCGTTGAAATTATCCGAATACTGGAATTTCTATTCCGGCGACGGGAACGGGATGCGGGATTCCATGGGGCTCGCCCTGCACGCCTGGACACCCGACACCCCCGACTATGCATTTACGCTGGGGATGAGCGCATTCGCCTGGGAGGAGTCCGGCGATTATGCCCGCGCCGAGGCGGCCGGCCGCGCCGCCGTCGAGCTGAATCCGGCCGATAGCTGGGCCACCCATGCGGTCGCGCATGTGATGGAAATGACGGGACGGCGGGACGAGGGCGCCGCGTGGCTCGACGGATTGTCGGCGAACTGGGACGGCATCAACAATTTTATCTTCCATGTCTGGTGGCACCGCGCCTTGTTCGCGCTCGAACTCGGCCGTTTCGACGAGGCGCTCGAGCTCTACGACCGCGAGGTGCGCGCGGAATCGACCCGCGACTTTCGCGACATCACCAACGCCGCCGCGTTGCTATGGCGCATGGATCAGGAGGGCGTCGACATCGGCGACCGCTGGGTTGAACTGGCCGAGCATTCGGCGGCGCGGGTGGGCGAGCATGTGCTGGTCTTCGCCGACGCCCATTACATGCTGGCGCTGGCGTCGGATCCGGCGCATCGCGAGGACGCCGCGAAACTCGCGGTGAGCGCCGCCGAATATGCGGCGCGGGATGACGAAACCCAGGCCGGGGTGATGCGGGCCGCCGGCGCGGCGTTGTGCGCCGCGATCCTCGCCTATCGCGAAGGCGATTACGCGGCCTGTGTCGAGACGCTCTATCCGGTTCGCTTCGAGACCCGCCGCTTGGGCGGCAGCCATGCCCAGCGCGACGTGTTCCACCAGATGCTGATCGAAGCGGCGATCCGCGCGGGGCGTGCGTCGCTGGCCCGGGCGCTGCTGTCGGAACGTATTCAGCAAAAGCCGAAAAGCATGCTGACCTGGCGGCGCTATGCGCGGGTGCTGGACTCGCTGGGAGACGCGGTTGGCGCGGACCGCGCACGCGAAACCGCCAAGGCTCTCGATGCCGCTTGAGGCCGCGGTCGGAGTTTCCCCATCGTGCTGATCCTGACGCGCGATCGCAAGAACGTCCTGATTCTGGCGACCTGCCAGATGCTGTTCGGCGCGGCGCGGGCGCTGATTGTGGTCTCCGCGCCGCTGATCGCCTATGCCATCGCCGATGAGAAGGGTCTCGCGACCCTGCCGCACGCGCTGGTGATCGTCGGCACGGCGATCGCGACGATCCCGGCTTCCATGCTGATGCGGCGCGTCGGCCGGCGCATGGGCTTCATCATCGGCACATTGATCGCGGCCGTGGGTGGCGTGATCTGCGTCATCGCGGTCGGGGAATCCCATTTCTGGCTGTTCTCGCTGGGAACCCTGATGTTCGGGTTCTCAGCCGGGTTCGCCCAGCTTTACCGCTTTGCCGCGGCCGATGTGGCGGCGCCGGATTTCAAGCCGATGGCGATCTCGTTGGTGCTTGCGGGCGGCGTTATCGCGGGGTTCGTGGGGCCGGAACTCGCCAAACTCGGCAAGGACATGATCGGTTCGGTGGCCTTTCAGGGCTCCTATATGCTGCTGGTCGGGGTCACTCTGTTGACCGGGGTCGTGGTCGCCTTCGTCGACATTCCGGGACTGACCGAAGAGGAGGCCGCCGCGCCGCGCCGCCCGATGACAGCGATCATGCGTCAGCCCGTGTTCATCGTTTCCGTACTGGCGGCCGCCAGTTCGCAAGCCGTGATGAATTTGCTGATGACGGCGACGCCGATCGCCATGGCGCAGGCAAATCACGATTTCGCGGCCACCGCGCTGGTGATCCAGTGGCACAGCTTCGGCATGTTCGCGCCGGGCTTCTTCACCGGCCATCTGATCCGGCGCTGGGGCGAGACCGGCATCATCCTTGCCGGGTTGGTGCTGACCGCGCTCAGCATCGCGGTCGCGCTGGCCGGGCAATCCGTGCTGATGTTCTGGGTGTCCATGGCGCTGCTCGGGCTTGGCTGGAATTTCGCCTTCACCGCCGGGTCCTCGCTGCTGCTGCGGGCGCACACCCCGTCCGAGCGCGCCAAGACGCAGGGCGCGGTGAATTTCATCATTTACGGCGTGGCGGCGGTCGCCGCGTTGTCGTCGGGCGCGCTGCTGCATTTCTTCGGCTGGGAAGCGGTCAGTATCTGCGCGTTGCCCCTGATCGGTGTCGCGGCGCTGGTGACGCTCTGGTATGGATGGACCGAACGTCGCCTCGTTCTCGAACAAGGAGATAAAACATGATCGTGATCATCGGCGCCTCGGGCGCGGTCGGCGTTCCCACCATCAAGGCGCTGGCGCGGCGCGGCGCCGAATTGCGCGCATTGACATCGAACGAAAATTCCGCCGCGCGGTTGCGCGAACTCGGCGTGGGTGAGACGGTGGTGGGCGATTTTCGTATCGACGCCGATGTGGCGCGCGCCGTCGACGGCGCTGCGTCGGTGTTTCTGGTCAGTCCGCGCTTCACCGAGGACGAGGCCGAGATCGGCATCAGGGCGGTCGCGGCGGCCAAGGCCGCCGGGGTCGGACATTTCGTTTTTTCCTCGGCGTTCCACCCCCAGATGCGGACCATGAACCACCACTGGGCGAAACTGCTGATCGAGGAGGCGGTGATCGAATCCGGCATGGAATTCACCATCCTGCAGCCCGCTATGTTCATGCAGAATCTCGCCGTCGAATGGCCGCGCATCGCCGCCGACGGAATTTATCCGAGACCCTATTCCTTCGACCGCAAGATGGCGCTGGTCGATACCGAGGATCTCGGCGAGGCGGCGGCGATCGTGCTGACCGAATCCGGCTATCGGGGCGCGATCTTCGAACTGGCCGGCCCGGACCGGCTGTCCCAGGCCGAGATGGCGGCGGTGCTGTCGGATGTGATGGGCAAACCGGTGACGGCCATCAAGCGCGATCTCGACGAGTGGGAAAGCTGGGCGCGCGAGCGCAACTGGTCGGCGTGGGGCATCGAGACCTATCGCAAGATGTGCGATCACTACGATGCGCACGGCTATCCCGGCGGCAATCCGCTGGTTCTGAAGACCATCCTCGGTCGCGAACCCGGGACCTACCGCGCCTTCGCTGAACGCTTCGTCGCCGCGCGCGCGGCCGGGTAAAGGAATTCGATCACGGCCGCCCATGGGCTTGTTTCGCGCCGGGCCCTGAGCGAACATCGTTCCCGCAATTTGAATTTTGGAGGGATCGAAGATGGCGGAGACGGTATCGCTGGCATCGGAGACACCGTCGAGGGGCGGCGAAGGCTCGCTCTCGGTCGAACGTGTCGGCGTCTTTCTCGGCGCCGAGGTCACCGGCATCGACCTGACCCGGCCCCTGGACGCGGCGACGGTGGAGGCGGTGAAACAGGCCCATGCCGAGCACGGGGTGCTGGTGTTCCCGGACCAGAAACTGACCTCGGCGCAGCTCATGGCGTTCGGCCGCCAGCTCGGTGAGCTTACCGTGCACCCGTTTTCGACCAACGACGCCGACAACCCGGAACTCATCATCTACGACAACAAGGAAGGCAACCCGCCGCCGCCAACCGACATCTGGCATTCAGACGAGACCTTTCGCGAATGCCCGGCCATGGGCACCATCCTGTGTTCCAAGATAATCCCGTCGCCCGGCGGCGACACCTCGTTCGCCAGTATGACCGCGATCTACGAAGGCCTGTCCGACCGCATGCAGCAATATCTTTCCGGCCTCGAGGCGGTGCACGATTTCGGACCGTTCAAGAAACTGTTCCCGCAAACGGACGAGGGGCGCGACCGGGTCCGGCATTTCGAAAAACTGTATCCGCCGGCTGTCCACCCCATCGTCCGCGCCCACCCCATGACAGGCAAGAAGTCGATTTACGTGAACAGCTCCTTCACCGTCGGTATAAAGGGGATGGACGAGGAGGAAAGCCGGATGATCCTGGATTTCCTCTATAAGCGCACGCTAAGCCACGAATACCATTATCGCCATCGCTGGCGTCCCGATATGGTGGTGTTCTGGGACAACCGCTCGGTCCAGCACTCTGCGCTGCACGACTATTACCCGCAACGTCGCATGCTGGAGCGGGTCACGCTGCGGGGCGAGCGTCCATATGGTGATGGCCCGCCCGCCGATCCCACTGAACTCCGCCGTGACCTGTCGCCGCCGCTTTCGTCGTTCGGCGCGACACGGGCGAAAAGGCAGAACGATTAGCGCCGCGCGCGGCTAAAAAGGTTCGAAGTCTCGGAGCGCCGGCATCACCTCTTCGCCGAACAGGCGGATCGAGCGCATGAGATCGTCCTCGGCCATGTTGCCGAAATTGAACTCGCCGAAGAACGTGTTGAACATACCTTCGCTGGCGTAGGTCCTAAGCTTCTCGGTCACCGTCTCGGGCGAGCCGATCAGGATCAGGTCGTTCTCCAGCAAATACTCCGCATCCAGCAGATTGCGCATCACTTCGGCCGCGCCGGGCTCGCCGCGCGTGTAAAAAATCTCGGCGCGCTGGTTCATCATCTCCTGCAGCTCGTCGCGATCGTCGCATGCCGGGAAGAAGCCGCGATAGGCGTTGCCCGCGTCCTCGAGCGCGGTCTCCAGCGCCTTCTCGTCGGTCTCGTCCACATAGACGACGGTGGAGTATGCGATGTTGGGCGTCTCCGGCCAGCCGGCTTCCTTCCAATCGGCCAGGAACTTTTCATAGCGCGGCGCCGCGTCCTTGCGCGGATAGAGCAGGAAATAGCCGGTATGGAGCCGTTCACGGGCGCAGAATTCCAGCGTCGCGATGTCGCGCGACTCCACCCAAATCGGCGGGTGCGGACGCTGCGTCGGGTTGACCGAAAAGCGCACGCCCTCGAAATCGTAATGCTCGCCCTTGAAGTCGAAGCCCGGCCCGTCGGTATAGGCGACGCGCATGAGGTCGACGAATTCCAGCGTCGGCGGGCGTCGGCTCTCGAAATCGACCTCGAAGGGCGCGAAGTAATCGGGGTTGATGCCGGGCACCAGTCCCACTTCGGTGCGCCCGTCGAGCATCTGGTCGGCGATGGCGATCTCCTCCAGCAGGCGCAGCGGCTGGTGCAGCGGCACGATATGGCCCATCCCGCCGAGGCGGATATTTTTGGTGCGCGCGCCGGCGCCGACCACATAGAGGTTGCACGACGACATCCAGCTTTCGTCGGGACGGAAATGATGTTCGACACAGAAGCCGTAATCGAAGCCGAGATCGTCGCAGAGCTGCAATTCGCGCCAAAGCTGTTCATAGCGCTGGCCCGGCGACATGCCGGGTTTGCCCCAGATATGTGCGAAATGGGCGAACTTCATGTCTAACCCGCCATCACGCGCAGGCCGTCTTCCCAGTCGCCTCGGCTGAAACTCATGATGCGCAAGGGCGCGTCTTCCCGCCAGTAGATGTCGAGGGCGACCAGCGGCGCGCCCACCGCGAGGCGGTAAACGCCGGTCCACGGGCGTTCGGCCGGGATGATGGTCGGATGGGCGGTCTCGGCCGGGACGGCGGTGGGAAGGTCCGGGCCGGTGCAGCTTATGTCGAAGGCGACGCCTTCCGGGGTGCTGGTTGCGAGCCGCCAGGTGGAGTCGCCCGGATTGGCCCCGCCCTCGGATTTCGCGCCGTCGCGCTTCAATACCGCCAGCGCGGTTTCCGCAAGTTCCTTAAGCGCCGGCGCGGTAATGACCGGGGTCGCCTCGGCCTTGCGATAGGCGCGCGAACTAGCGCTCTCCTTTGGGGGTTTTGTATCCTTCATGCTTGCGCACCTTCATATAGTCCTTGAACATCGTCCGCTTTTCGGCGTCGCCGTTCGCCTTGTGGATATAGGGGCAGACATCGACGCAGATATGGCAATAGGTCTCGCGGAAGCGCGAGATCGGGTAGCACTTGTCGATATCGGTGAGCCAGCGCTTCACGCCGCCGGTGGTGATGTAATCGTCCGGGATGGCATCGCCCGGACAGTTGTTGCGGCACAGATTGCAAGTCATGCAGTAATCCTGCACGCCGAACTCATAGGGCGCGTCGGGGGCCAGCGGCAGGTCGGTGGTGACGAAGCCGGGCCGGAAATTGGCGCCCAGTTCGGGGTGGATCAGGCTGCCGTGGCGGCCAAGTTCACCGAAGCCGACCGCGTTGAACACCGGGATGGCCTGGATCTGGAACGACCCGTTGTGGTGGGCCAGGGCGCGATAGCCGAGATCCTCGCGGATCTGTCGGGCAAGCTCGGTGGCGACGTCGGCGCATTTCGCATAGGTGCTCATGGCCTCCAGATCGACCGCGTCGGGTCCTTCGAGGGATTTCGCGTAATCCTCGTGGCAGATCACCGCGATGACGTTGTCGTATTGCAGGTCGACGCCGAGTTCGATGAACTCGGAACGCAGCGCCGTCATGCCGGTATCGTCGGCGCCGATTTCGCGGGCGCGGCGTTTGATTTCCGCGTTCATGGCCGCCGGGTCGGTCACCTCGACGCGTTCAGGGTTCACCGGCCCGTCGCGCAATGGCGTCAGATCGTCCCAATGTTTCATCATCGCGTCGCGTTCGGGAAATGGACGTTGCCACAGCGGCACGTCGTCCATGCCGCGCTTGCGCAACGCTTCGGCCAGCAGGGCGTCCTGGAGCCCCTGTTCACGTATCCAACTCGTGCCGATCATCGCCGGTGCCTCCATTTTCGATTCGGGAAAGGTTAGCGTGTTGCCCGCCGGGTTTCAAACCCGACCGCGCCGCGTTACTCTCGCGCTGATCGGGAGCGATATCGAGGAGGGAAGAATATGACCGAGGCGAAGAGCGAGGCCGGGTTGGCGCTGAAGCCCAAAATTCTGTCGCACGGGACACTCGGGTCGACGGATCTGGAGGCGACGCGCGCGTTTTACACCGAGTTTCTCGGGCTCGAAGTGGTGCGCACCAGCCCGATCTCCATGATGGCGCGGCTCGGCACCGATCACGTCTATGCGGTGGTTCAGGTGAAAAAGAAACCGGCCATGACGCGGATCAACCATAACGGGCTCGACGTGGAGACCGACGCCGATGTCGACGAGTCCTACCGGACCGTGCTGGCGGCGCAGGAAAAATGGGGGCTGCATGGCATTACACGGCCGGTGGCGCAGCACGGCACCTACAGCTTCCACTTCTCGGACGCCGACGACAATTGCTGGGAAATCCTGTCCAACCCGCCGCGCGGCTATACCTGGATCTTCGAAAAAGGCGACCAGGAAGGCCGCGGCCACCTCGACCGCGCATTCCGGGAGACGGACGGCTAGGAATTTCGCGCGATCCGGCTTAGGCGCTCATACGGTGAGTCAGAGCGTTCTCGCAAACAGTTCGCTCTGGTCTTGTCGTTCTTCCATGTTCGACTTGAGCCAGAATGTGAACGTCGACCCTTTCCCCAATTCGGACTCGACTTCTATATCTCCGCCCATCAAACGGCAAAACCGGCGGCTGATTGAAAGGCCGAGCCCGGTGCCGCCGTATTTTCGGGTCGTGGAAGATTCCGCCTGAGTGAAGTCCTCGAACAGGATGGATTTCTGAACGGGGTTCATTCCAATCCCGGTATCGGATACCCGAAAGACGACCCAGTCTCCGTCATCCGCGGTCTCATTTTCGACGTTAAGGACAACCTTGCCGTTCTCCGTGAATTTCGCGGCGTTGCTCAACAGATTGAAAAGCACCTGGCGGACCCTGATTACGTCGGAGCACATTTCATCGAGCTGTTCCGAACAATTCACCTCTATTGAATTTCCGTTCTTTTCGATTGCTGGCTGGACCATCGATACCGCGTCTTTCAGCACATCACGTATGTCGAATATTCGATATTCGAGTTCCACCTTTCCGGCCTCGATTTTCGACAGATCGAGAACGTCGTTGATCAGCGTGAGCAGATGGTTGCCGGCGTCCGTGATCTTTTTCAGGTCGTCAATGCATTCCTGCTGACCCTCGTCCTCGGCTACCTCCGTCAGCATCTCGCTGTACCCGATTATGGCGTTTAGAGGCGTGCGCAGTTCGTGACTCATATTGGCGAGGAAGGCCGACTTGGTCTGGTTGGCGACCTCTGCTTCCTCCTTGGCCCGTTGCAGCGCCTCTTCCGCCTGTACATGTTCGGTAATGTCCTGCAACGCGCCGACCATCAGGATCGGTGTGTCTTCGGAATCGCATTGGATCTCGGCCCGTGAATGAACATGAAGGACGGCGCCGTCCGCGTGCACGATCCGGTATTGATAATCGAAAGGCTCGGCCTCCGCGCGGGCGCGGCGGTTCATCTCGCCAACGTTTTCGCGGTCTTCCGGATGAATGCGCTTCATAAACTCTTCAAAGTCGAGGGCGCCATTTTCCAATTCCGTTTCGAGAATCCGGCATAGTTCCTCAGAATAGAAGTATTCCTTATTGCGGAGATCGACCGCCCAGGAGCCGACATTGGCGATGCGCTGAGCCGCCGAAAGGTTTGCCTCGCTAATTCGAAGGGCTACCTGGGCCCGTTCATATTCGGTGATGTCATCGACCATCGCGACGCAGAATTTGAAATTGCCCCTTTCGTCGCGTACGGCGGATGAAACGAGACGAACGGTGAATGGATCTCCGCCCTTGCGCAGATAATGCTTCTCGAAGCGAATTGTCTCCGATTCACCCGAGAGCAACTTGCGGAACTGTTCCTGGCTGTGTTTCACATCTTCTGGGGCAGTCAGAGAGCCGAAGCTGAACTTGAAAATTTCCTCCCGCTCAAGATTGAACATCTTCAGCAAGGCCGGATTAACGTCCAGAAAGTTGCCTTTTTCGTTGATGAGGCAGAATCCTAATGCCGCCTCTTCGAAGACCGCGCGGAATTGAGCCTCGCTTTCGCGCATGGCCTGTTCGGCCAGATTTCGTTGTTCGATATAGGGCCGAACGATCAGAAAATGGATGACTGGAATCAAAATCAGGGTAATCGTGATCGCATCGGTCAGGGAATGTTCCCAATCAGGATTCCAGGTTTCGTCGCCGGAAATCAATGCCGTGATAAAGGCTTCCGCGAGAAACACCGTAAGGATGATCGTGAAGATGACGCCGGCTTGCTTGGCCCTCATCTTGATCAGATTTTGCTTCTCACCCAATCGACGGGCCTCTCATAGGAGGGGGGACGAAGCCTTTCGACACCACTCCAAAGGAGGTACGGCCCTGGAATCCCTTTTTCCTGATCGTGACGCGGCCAATCGCCTCGCCCGCCATTTTCCGGAAACGGTGGTTCGGGCGTCGGTCCTTTAGGCGGACAGCAATGGTGTTGCAGTTCATTTCCATGGCCACGCGCGAATCCCCGGCATATGCGCGGGATTAATCTAGATAAACATCCGAATTTATTCGTCTAGATTATGGGCCATAACAATTAATGTGCTGTAAACCAAATTTATCTTACGGATCAGGCCTCTTCGCGCTGCGTCGAGTCTACAGCACCGGGCACAGCCAGCCGACGATGGCGCCATAGACGCCGTGGATGATGGCCGCGGTCGCCCAGGCCATGCGGTGCAGCTTTACGCCAAACAGACCGTCGCGGAAGAATACCGGCACAAAAATGAACATCGCACCGACCCATAGGATCGCGCCCCAGATGATGCCTTTCACGACGCCGGGGCCCGGCAAATACTGGGCCACCTCGGTCGCGTAAACCAGCGCGAAGATCACGCCATTCAGGTGGATCACGAAGAAACCCATCCAGTAGGGCGGCTTGCCGCCCATGGATTCTCCGAAACAGAGATCGGCCATGCCCATGGACAGATCGATCTTGGGCAGGCCGAACCGGTCCGCCCACAGCGCCACCATGATATGGGCATAGGTGGCCAGCACGCCGGCCACCACGATCAGAGCTAAATTATCGAGTGTCATCAAATGCCGCGACGCGGGCGCCGCGCTCCCCCCAGTTGAAATCCCCGGCCGCGTCTTTCTCGCACGGCGTCGCCCTGGATCATGTCGGATGGATGGGGACGATGCAATGGCGGCGCGCGACGGATGGTCGCGGCGCATTCACCCCCTTGACCCTGATTCCCATGGTGCTAGGATTTCAAATGTAAGGCGTTTCGAAAACTGAATCACCTTATGTACCGGGCGTCGAAGGGCGGCCCGGATGAGCGGTCGGATTTATCGCGGCAAAGCTCAGGCCACGGGCCTCGCAGATGCTTTCGCCCATCCGACTGAAAGACGGCGGAGCTCACCCTAGGGGGCTCCGCCGTCACCATTTTGGGGCAGAAACCCTCGATCCCTGGTGTTGCCGAGATTTTCATATTCGGGCAAGGACAAAGAGTTGGGGCAAAATTAGGCTCAACAAGGAAGACGCGCCTTGACGTCCGGGAAGCGCCATTAACGGAGATTGGGATAAGGCGCAAAAGGCTTTGTTATAACTGCGGCAATTTGTTGAACAATTCGGTTGCCATCGGGACACTCTTTATCCGCAACAATGCTCAGGCCAGAGTCAGACCACCATCCACGTGAACGGTTTGGCCTGTGATATAGGAGGCATCGCGGGACAGCAGGAACGCGATGAGCGCGGCGGCATCGTCGGGGACACCGATCCGGCCCATCGGCACTTTGGTAATCGCTTTTTGCCGTGCTTTGTCGGAAAGCGCCGAGTGTCCGGATGCATCCTTTCGCGTGTAACCTGGTGCAACGCTGTTAACGGTGACCCCGGAAGGTGCGAGCTGGACGGCTAGCGTTTTCGCCAGTGATTCCATGGCTGCCTTGGCGGCCGCGGTGGCCGCGAACAAACCGTCGGCCGCGTATACATGCGCGACAAACGAGCTCGTGGCGACAATACGTCCCCAGTCGGAACTCTGCAGATAGGGTATCGCGGCGCTCGCCAGCAAAAAGAAGGCCTCCGACATGCTGCGTTCGGCTTGGGCAAGCCCTTCAAAACCAACCTCGCGAAGCCCACCGGCCTGGGCAACGCCCGCATTGCTGACGATCTGATCGAGCGCGCCGAATGATTCAACCGCGCCCTTAACCAACCTTTCCGGAATCTTCGAATCCCTGAGATCGCCCAATTCGATCACGACCTGAGACCCCGCGTCCTTCGCCAATTTCGCGACGGCTTCCAGACCTTTCCGATTATTTTGGGCGGTGATCAGAAGTCGTGTTCCGGGGGCCGCAATGCGTTGGCAGACGGCCGCACCGATTCCGCTAGCGGCGCCGGTGACCAGGACAACGCGTTCTTCGGTCATATTTTTTCCCACGTGAATTGGAGGAATTGTAGGTGCCGTCGAAGGCAGAGTCCATCGAGGCCCAAAGCCCGCTCCGGGTGAACAATGGTCCTAAGCGGCCCCGCGTTCGATGTCCGTTGTTGCGACTACAATGGGAGTTTCGGGATCGATCCGCTGAATGTCTGAACCTGAAGGCAAAGCGGGCACGATAGGGTAGTCTGTGCATCGTTCGATCAACAACACGAGTAATCAACATGGCTCCGCCGACACGCTCGAACCGTCTGCCCAGGGATATGCGTTCGTGGATCGATGAGTTGGAACAAGCCAATGAGCTTGTCCATATCGACAAGCCGGTCGATCCGGTGACCGAGATGGGGGCGCTGATGTATCAGTCGCGCGAAAAGGCGCTGATGTTCGAGAATCTGCCCAACGGCTGGCGGTCGTTGGGCCAGGCAACCGCCAACATCCGGCACGCGGCGCTCGCGTTCGGCACGACGGAAGAAAAGCTGGTGCCGCTGGTCGCCGAGCGCATGGGGATCCGGATCGCGCCCGAACTGGTCGATGACGGGCCGGTGAAAGAGGTGTGTCTGAAGAAGGGCGAATTCGATCTTACTGAGTTACCGGCGCATATTTCCGGTCACCTGGATGGCGGGCCGGCGATCGGGTCGGCCCTGATGATCACCAAGGATCCCGATACCGGCGCGCGCAACATGAGCTATCACCGTCTGCAGATCAAAGGCCCGGACAAGACAGGGATTCTGCTTTATCCGCGCGATGCCTGGAAAAACTATCTCAAGTATCAGGAACGCAATGAACCCATGCCGGTGGCCTTCGTTATCGGCCATCACCCGCTGATCTACGCCGCGGCCGGGACCACGGCGGAATACGGCGTCGACGAGCTGGAAATCGCCGGTGGCTATCTCGATGAGCCGGTAAGGCTGGTGAAGTGCGAGACCATCGATCTCGAGGTCCCCGCCGATGCCGAGATCGTGCTGGAGGGCCATATCCCGCCCCATTACCGTGAAGAGGAAGGGCCGTTCTCCGAGTTTCAGGACTACTACCTCGCCGGTGCGGGTAAGAACCCGATTGTCGAATATCAGTGCATGACGAAGCGCCAGGACGCGATTTTCAAGACCCTGCAGAACGGCACGGAAATGGAGGGCGGCGTTTTTCACAAAATCCCGATCAGCGCGACCATCTATCGCCGGCTGCAGTCCGTCGGCGGCAGCCCCGACCTGCACAATGTGATGTCGCTTCCCGGCATATTCGGGCTGGCGATACAGATGACGCCGCGATTTTACGGCGAGGCGAAAAACCTGATGATGGCGGCGCTGTCGTCGCAATACCAGCACCCGAAGATCATCGTCGCGGTCGACCGGGACGTCGATATTTTCAATCCCGCCGAGCTGTGGTGGGCGGTGACCACCCGGGTCAACCCCGACCAGGATGTCTCGATCATTTCCAACACGCACAACCACGCCATGGATCCTTCCCTGCCGGAGGTCGGCGCGCCGGGAACCGGGCTGTGGCAACGGCTGGGGTCCAAGATGCTGATCGATGCCACCATCCCGCCGCCGGCCGATGCCGAGGCGCGCGCGTCGTTCGAACGCATTCGTCCAGCCAGGCCGGAGTTGCGGCTCGAGGATTACGCCGCCGACGAGTCGCTGTCGCTGGTGCGCGCGATGTCACCCGACTTCTTCGGCTCCAAACTGCTGAAATAAGGTGCTCCAGGGGAAGCGAAGGCGTTGCGTGACGAGCAGTTATGAGACGAAGGTTTCCTCGATCGGCATTGCGCGGTCGGTCAGGCCCTGGGTGTGGACGTAGCGGATCATGGTCTCGAGGTTCTCGCGGTTGCGCGGGCCGAGTCCGTATTCCCACGGGTCGGGACCGAGCAGGGCGCGCTGGTCCTCCCAGGCGGTGCGGTAAAAGGCGAGCGGCACGATGCGGGGATTCTCAAGACGAGCGTAGGCGGTCTGCTTTGCTTCCTCGAAGGCGCGCACCAGGCTTTGCGCGACCCAGGGATGATCGCGCAGAACATCGTCTTTCACCGTGGTGACATGCATGATGGGGAAAATGCCGGTGCGCCGGTAATAGGCGACTTCGCGTTCCGCATAGTCCGGGAACAACCGCGCGATTTTGGGATCGCCGGCCTCGAACGGGGCGGGGACATTGGGTGAGATTATGGCGTCGATCTCGCCGTCCACCAGCATGCCGTCGAACGATTTGTCGCCGCCGATGCGTTCGATGTGGAGCCCGTCATGGGGCGTGAATTCGATATCCTCGTCGCGATCGGTAAACCAGGTCATGGAATCGTGCGGCACGCAGAACTCATCCTCCAGCATCCCCCGGATCCAGATGTTGCCGGCGGGCTGGAAATTGGTGCTGCCGACGCGCTTGCCGATCAGATCCTTCGGTTCTTCGATGCCGGCGGCGGTGTTGATGAACACGAAGCCGTGGCGGAAGCGGCGGTGCAGAAATACCGGGATCGCGGTATAGGGCTTGCCCCGGTTGCGCGCCATGAAATAGGCGCTGGCGTTAAGCTCGCAGATATCGAATTCGTTTTCGCGCGCCATCCGCCAGTGGCGCTCGCGCGAGTCCATGATCACGAAGTCGAGCTCGATACCGTCGGGGAAGACCGTCTTTTCCTTCAGCGCGCGCACGATCTCGTAATCGCCACAGGCGAAGGTGAGTTTTAAATTCGCCATGTCACGCCTTGAGTTGCGAGGCGGCGTCCTCGAGCGCCCGAATGGCGGCCTCTCTTTCGGCCCCATCGAGCCTTTCGCGGTCGATGGTCAGGCTGAACCCGGGCTCCTCGTTGCGAATGACCCGTCCTTCCTTGGCGAGGTCGTCGTAGATCCCCACCACCTTGTATGTCTGGATCGGCCGCGCGAAGCCCTTGACCTCGATGGTCTCCTGCTCCTCGCCGAGAATTTCGTCACTGACCAGAGAATACGTCTCGTTGGCGAGCAGAATGCCGCCGCTCTCGGCGCGCTCCTGCAGCCGCGACGCCAGGTTCACGGTGTTGCCGACGACCGTGTAATCCATGCGGTCTTCGCTGCCGAAATTTCCGACGGTGCAATAGCCGGTGTTGATGCCGATGCGCTGGCGGAAGGTTTGCTCCAGGCCACGTTCGTTCCATTCGACCTGAAGTTCCCGCATCCGCCGTTGCATGGCGATGGCCATCGTCACGCAGGCGACGGCATCCTCTTTCGCGCCATTGCTGTCGGGGTCGCCGAAAAACGCGAGGATGGCGTCGCCGAAATATTTGTCGATCGTGGCGCCGTGGGCGATGGCGATCTTCGACATTTCGGTCAGATACTGATTGAGCAGCCCCGTGAGTTCCTCGGATTCGAGAATGTCGGTGGTTGCTGTGAAGTCGGCGATATCGGAAAAGAAAATAGTGAGCTTTTTTCGTTTCGAGGCGATTTCCACATTCTGGTCGCCGGTAAATATGGAGGCGTAAACCTGCGGCGAAAGATATTTCGATAGCTGAGTGGAAAGCCCTTCTAGCATGGCGGTCTTTTCGGCCAGTTCGGTCTCGCGCTTCTTCAGTTCGGTGATATCGGTATAGACCGAGGCGATGCCGCCGTCGGCGGTCTTGCGTTCGTTGATCTGCAGCCATCGTCCGTCGCTGAGGTGCTGCTCGACCGCCCGGCGTGGATGACCGCGCATTGCCTTGCGCCCCTCGAAATACGCGTCGAGATTTTCAGACGGCAGATCGGGAAACATACCCACCAGGCAGGCTTCGCGGAAGAAGTCCCAGAATACGGCGCCCGGTTTTACCATCGCCCCGATTTCATCGCCGGCGGCGTCGGTAAAATATTGTCGGTAGCTGTCGTTGCAGATGATCACGCGATCTTCGTGATCGAACAGCACGATGCCCTCGGAAATCGATTCGGTCGCATCGGTCAATTGACGCCGTATCCGCTCGGATTCCTCGGTCGCCGCCCGAAGCCCGAGTTCGGCCAGTTTGCGCGACGCAATATCGGTGAACGCGCCGACCAGGCGGATCGCCCGGCCGGCCTCGTCGCGCACGCAGACCCCCTGATCGGATACCCAGATGTAATCCAGCGACTTTCTGCGCAACCTGTATTCGCAGGCAAGCTTCGGCGTTTCCGCCTTGAAGTGACATATAATTGCGTCGCGATAGGTCGAAAGATCGTCGGGGTGAACGCGATCGGCCCAGTTCTCGGAGGTGAGTTCCCCCTGGGCCAGGCCGACGATTTCGTTGAGGCGCGCGGAAACCTCCAGCCTGTTTGTCTGGACATCCCAGTCGTAGATTCCGTCCGACGTGGCCTCGGTCACGAGGGCGTAACGCTCCTCGCTAACCCGCAGCGCCCGTTCCGTGTTGGTGACGTCAATGGTCGGTGTTGACTGCCGATCCGGCATGCTTTTACCTCCCGAAGATCATCGTTATGGCCTCACGGCATTGGTATTTCCTGGACCTTTTTGGGTATGTGGTAGCCGCGCTGGACGGCGGGGCGGTTGGCGATATCGACATACCAACGCATGACGTTGGGATAGTCGTGGAGGTCCATGGTCTGCCATTCGTAGCGCGAAATCCACGGCCAGGTCGCCATGTCGACGATGGTGTAATCGTCGCCCGCGATATAAGCGGACTCGCCCAGGCGTTTGTCGAGCACGCCGTAGATGCGCTTGTTCTCGTTGAGATAGCGTTCCTCGGCATAGGGCGCCTTACCGGAATTGTAATGGACGAAATGATGGGTCTGGCCCAGCATCGGGCCGACACTGCCCATCTGCATCATCAGCCATTCCATCGCCCTCCACTTGCCCTTTTCGTCGGTC
Organism: uncultured Rhodospirillaceae bacterium; assembly: GCA_964587515.1. Lineage (GTDB taxonomy): Bacteria > Pseudomonadota > Alphaproteobacteria > MPNO01 > MPNO01 > CAZPMO01. Next base: position 18,351 of record CAZPMO010000067.1, read on the forward strand.
GGCATGAAGCGGCCGGTCTTGTCGGCGAGGTACAACAGGATCGCCGCCGACTCCATCAACGAGATACCGGTGTCGTGGTCGACGATGGCGGGAATTTTGTTGTTGGGGCTGATCTTCAGGAATTCCGGCGCGAACTGTTCATCTTTGCCGATATTGACCGCGATGTTGTTGTATTCGAGTTCGCATTCCTCGAGCATGATCGAGACCTTACGGCCGTTCGGCGTGGTCCAACTGTACAAGTCAATCATCTGCTACTGCTCCCTTGAGTGTGTCGTGGCTAATTCATTCGGCGAGGTCGGACGCCATCAGTTCGGGCGCCAGCCCCTCCGCCTCGGCATTGGAAAAGTTGAGCTCGACCTTGACCCCGTTGGGATCGAGCAGGAAGAGCTGGAACAGCCCCTGGTCATCAACCATCCTTCGAGTGAAGGGAATCCCGCGCGCATCCAGATGTTCCATTGTGTCCTTGAGGCCCGTACTGCGGAAGGCCACATGGTCGACCACGCCCGATCCTTCGGTCGCGGTCGATTGCTGGCCCAGATAGGCCTTGCGGTTTTCGCTGACCTCGGCGCCGCCGGTGGTGAGGTGAAGCACGTCGGTATCGCCGATATAGAGCCAACAGACCGGGAATTTGAAATCCGGCGCCGGACCCTCGCGGAGCCCCAGCACGTCGACCCACCAGTCGCGCGTGGCCTCGATGTTGGTGGTCTGAATCAGAAAATGCTCCAGGTGCGACAGCGGCATGGCTCGGCCCCCCTCGTGACGTTCGCCGGAGATTAGCACGATCGACCGCCACAGCGGCAATCACGCTTGCGATACCGCGAGCGTTTCGGGATATCGGGGATTTCGCTTTGCGGCCGAATCGAATAAACAGGGCCGCGACCCATGAAGCAATCATCGCCACCGGGATAAAAATGGACACGAATGTCCGATCTTATTGAAAATACGTCCGCCCCCGGAAACCCGCATCCGCCGGGAATATTGTGGATGACGGGGCTGCCGGCCGCCGGCAAATCGACACTGGCCGCCGAGGTTGAAGGAAGGTTGCGGGAACTGGGATATCGGGCTTGCGTGCTTGACGGTGATACGCTGCGCCGGGGGTTGAACGCGGACCTCGGCTATTCGCCCGACGATCGCGCCGAAAACATCCGCCGGGTGGGCGAGGTCGCGGCATTGCTGGCGCGCCTCGGGCACCTGGTCATCGTCGCCTGCATCTCACCCTACCGGGTCGACCGCGAACGGGCGCGCCGGGCCGCGGCCAGCGAGTCGTTCCACGAAATTTACATCAAGGCCGATGTCGACGCCTGCGAGCGGCGCGATCCCAAGGGAAACTATGCGTTGGCGCGCGAGGGCAAGATCCCGGAATTTACCGGCGTCTCCGCGCCCTATGAAGCGCCCAAGGATTGTGAACTCGTGGTTGATACCGTGGGCCTCGACGTCGAGGCGTCCGTCGCCCTGCTTATGAGCTATGTGGCGGCGGAGCTACCGTTGGATGGAGCCGCGACAGGGTAAATCGTTCCTTTACCGGGCGATTCTATGAACCGGAAACAACGCCGACGGGACGCGAAACTGAAGGCGTCCGCGCCCGATGACATTCTGGCCCAGGCCATGCAATATCACCGCGCGGGCAAGCTAGGCGCGGCCACCGATCTGTATAACCGGATCCTTGCCGACGAACCCGGGCATCTGGACGCGCTGCACATGCTCGCCGACATCCACCGTAGTTCGGGCCAACCCGCCGCCGCGCTCCCCTTGATACAAACCGCGGCGGCGATCAGCCCCGACCATCACGTGATCCAGCTTACCCTCGGAAATGTGCTCGCGAGCATGGGAGATACGCAGGACGCGGAGGCCGCATACAGCCGCGCCGTCGAAATCGACCCGGCCTATGCCGAAGGTTACTACAATCTCGCCAACCTGGTGTCGGCGAGGGGCGCCGCCGCCGAAGCAGAGCCACTACTGCGCAAGGCCGTGGAGTTCAATCCCGATTTTGTCGCCGCGCACAATAATCTCGCTATCGTGCTGAAAGATCTCGGGCGTATCGAAGACGCGGCGAACAGCTTTAGCCGCGCCCTGGAGATCGATCCCAACTCCGGCGCCGCGCTTTATGGCGTCAGCCAGACCCGGAAGTTCGCCGCCGATGCGCCGGAGATCGCCGCCGGCGAACGCATATTGGGTTCCGCGAACCTGGACGCGTCGGATCGCATCAACGTCCATTTCGCGCTCGGCAAGATGTATGACGATTGCGGAAACTATGCGGCGGCGTTCGAAAACTTCACCGCCGCCAACCGGTTGAAGGGGGGCGGGTTCGACCGCGACCGGCACGCCAAGGCGATCGAAGCGATGATCGCCAGCGACACCGCTGGCGCGATCCGTGATTCAGGCGACGCGGGCAACTTCTCGAAAACGCCGGTCTTCGTGCTCGGCATGCCGCGTTCCGGCACCAGCCTGGTCGAACAGATCATCGCCAGTCACCCCGACGCTTTCGGCGTGGCCGAGATGAACGAAATCGCGGAATTCGCGGCGACGCACCCGGGCGCGGACGACGCCCGGGACTTCGCGCCGCGATATTTAAACCGGCTCGCCGGGATCTCCGGCGGTGCGCGCCGAGTGGTCGACAAGGCACCGTGGAATTACCTTTATATCGGTCTGATCGCGACGGTCTTCCCACGCGCCCGCATCATCCATTGCGTACGCGATCCGCTCGACACTTGCCTTTCGTGCTACTTCCAGAATTTCACCTCGGGTCACGATTACACAGCGGACTTCGGGGATTTGGGTTTTGTCTATCGCGCCTATCAGCGGCTGATGGCGCATTGGCAATCGGTGTCGCGGTCGCCGATCCTGGAGGTGCGCTACGAGGATCTGGTAGCGCGCCAGGAAGAGACCAGCCGCGCATTGATCGCATTCTGCGGTCTCGAGTGGGACCCGGATTGTCTCGGGTTTCACAACACCGTGCGCGCCGTGAACACGGCAAGCTCATGGCAGGTGCGCCGTCCTCTCTACGCCAGCTCGACCGAACGGTGGCGCAATTACGCGGATTACCTCGGCCCGCTGCGCGCGGCTCTCAACACGCCGGTCGAGGGGAAAGTCACCGAACCGGTGGCTTGACGGGTCGGCTCGGCGGACCCATCCTCGCAAGTCGGTGGCGTGAGTTCAGCCGTGGCCAAATGATTTCCGGAAGGCGATGAGAATGCAGACGACGTCGTGGCGTACGCCGATGGTCGTTCTTGTATGCGGTACCCTGATCCTGATGCTGGCGTTCGGACTGCGTCAGAATCTCGGGCTCTATATGGGGCCGATAAGCACCGATCTCGGCTGGAACCGCGAAACCTTTGCTTTCGCCGTGGCTCTGCAAAGTCTGGTCTGGGGGGTGTCGACGCCGATTTTCGGTTCGCTGGCCGACCGTTTCGGTCCGGCTAAAGTGCTGGCCGGCGGCGGATTTATCTATTCCGCCGGCCTTTATGTGATGTCGCAGGCCACCGCGCCGATCGACGCCTCCATCGGTATCGGGGTGTTGACGGGACTCGCTCTCAGCATGACCGGTTTTCCCATCGTGCTGTCGGTCATCGGGCGCATGGTGTCTCAAGAAAAGCGCAGCTTCTATCTCGGCATCGGCAGCGCCGGCGGATCATCCGGTCAGCTCGTGCTGGTGCCGGTCGGCCAATGGCTGCTCACGGAAAATGGCTGGGTCATGTCGTTGATCGCGCTGGCCGTTATCGCCAGCGTGATCGTGCCGCTTTCGGCCGCGCTTGCCGGTGGCAACCGACGAGCGCCGGATGACGTCTCAAACCAGGGCTTCGGCGAGGCGATGCGCGAGGCGGGCAGGCATAAGGGTTTTCACCTGGTGATCGCGGGTTATTTCGTCTGCGGGTTTCAGACCATGTTCATCGGCGCGCATCTGCCGGCCTACCTCACCGATCTGGGTCAGCCTGCCTGGCTCGGCGCGGCGGCGTTGTCGACGATCGGCGCGTTCAACATCATCGGCTGCATTATGTGGGGCAAGCTGGGCGCGGCACATAGGATGAAATATCTGCTGGCGATTCTCTATTTCCTGCGCTCGGTCGTGATGACGATCTTTATCCTGACGCCGATTTCACCGACCAGCGTGCTGCTGTTTACCTCGATCATGGGGCTTTTGTGGCTCGGCACGGTCCCTCTGACCACGGGACTGGTGGTCCAGATTTTCGGCACCCAGTTCATGGGAACCCTGGTCGGCATAACGTTCCTGAGCCACCAAATCGGCAGCTTCCTCGGCATCTGGCTCGGTGGCGTGGTCTACGATGCGACGGGGAATTACGACCCGATATTCTGGGGTGGAATTTTTCTCGGCGTCGCGGCCGCGTTCATCCATTACCCGATCGACGACC
>CAZPMO010000068.1:0-13468 GCA_964587515.1 uncultured Rhodospirillaceae bacterium
ACCCGGGCGGAGGAGGTCCTGCGGGCGGCGGAGGCCAAGGTCGAGGACCTGAACCAGGCCGCCGGCCGACAGGCGGCCGAGGTGGCCGGCCTCCAGAGCGCCCTCACCAAGGCGAAGAAAGCGCGCGATAGCGTCGCGGATCGCTTGGAGGGCGTCGCGGACCAGCTCATAAACAGTGAGATCGGTATCGCGCGCGAACGGGTGATAATCGCCCGCCTCGAGGCCAATGACCTCGAACTGGTCGCATTCGGGACCCGATGAATCGATATCACAGGGGTTGCCGTTCACCAGATCGGGCTTCTGAACGATGGTATAGGCTTCGGCGTTCATCGCCATCAGGGGCGCGAAAATCACGAACGTAGCGACGGCTATGACGCGTTTGACTGTCTCGATTTTCATTCTTTCTACTACTCCAACAACTCCGAGGACGGCCCTCGTGGGAAACTATGCAAGAAACGTGCCAAGCAGGTTAACGACCCTATTTCGCGCCGCTCGGTGGTTAAGAGGTTTCGGGGTGTAAAAAATCCCGACGGTTTTCCGGGAATCGGGCGAAACGCTGTAAAATCCACCGACACCCTCCATCGTCCCGCCACCTATTTCGAAAAGAAAAAGCCCCGCCGGAGCGGGGCAGTTGTAGGGAGGCTTCAGTTAATTAATGTAACGAATGCCGGCGTCACGTGATGTGATCTGCATCACACCCCGCGCAATTAATTTTACCGGCCTGTCGACGCGGTTTTTGCGGGAAATTCTCTTCGTTAAATCATTGAAATTACACAATAATAAGGGTTTGTTAACGTTGAGAGATTAATTCCCGATCCGGGGCGGCGGTTCTGGGCGTCGCCCGGTTCATGACGGGTTGGACGCCGCGATGGACGTTAAGGAACAGGACGCGCCGGAGAGCGTGAAGCGCAAGCTGACCACGATTCTCGCCGCCGGTGTCGAGGGCTATTCGCGCCTGATGCGCGACGACGAAGAGGCGACGGTCAGGACGCTTGGCCGGTATCGCGAGATTATCGACGGGCTGATCGCGCGTCATGACGGCCGGGTTTTCAATACCGCCGGCGACGCCGTAATGGCGGAATTCGCCAGCCCGGTCGAGGCGGTGCGGTGCGCCATTGCGTTCCAGGAGGAGGTCGCCCGCTGTAATGGCGAAGTCCCCGAGGGGCGCAGGCTGCGTTTCCGCATCGGCGTCAATGTCGGCGATGTGGTGATCAGCGGCGGCGATTTGCTGGGCGACGGCGTCAATGTCGCGGCGCGCCTTGAGGGGCTGGCGGAATCCGGTGGCGTCTGCGTATCGGCCAGCGTGTTCGAGCAGGTGAAGCACAATATATCGCTCGGCTTCGAGGATATGGGGCCGCAAAAGGTCAAGAATATCGCCGATCCGGTTTCCGTGTACCGGCTGATGCTGGATCCGGCATCAGCGTCGGCGTCGCGAACGACAGCCCGCCCGGCCCGGGCTCCGCGCAAGCGGCCGGTCAAGACAGTCGTGTTTCTGATGCTTTTCGCCGGCGGCATCACCTGGTGGCACGCGGCGGTGCCGGCCGGCAATCTATCGGGGCTTGAGCGCGTCTGCGCCGTGCTCGGATCCCTGTCGGGCCCCGATTTCGCCCCGGGCGGACGAATCACGCTGGCCGAGCGCGCGAGGCTGCATGACAGTTGGCGCGCGCCGTCATGGGCGCGCCAGCCGATTTCGCGGCTGCGCGCGGCGGTCTGCCGATAAGGGTGGTGCGGGCCGAGCGGATCAGTGGTGCCGCAGCGTCTCGGCGAGTTGCCGGGCGTTGGATATCTGTTCCACTGTCAACAGCCGGTTGAGCTCCTCATACTGCTTCGCCGCCTGGTCGAGCGCGTCGCCCTTGAGCCGGGGCAGGGCGAGCGAGAGCCAGGCATAAGCCCGGATGCGGTCTTCCGGCACGCCAAGGCCGAGCGCATGCAGGGAGCCCAGGATCGCCTGCGCCTTGGCGTGGCCGCGCAAGGCGGCCTTTTTGAACCAGCGCGCCGCGCCGGTGTAATTCTGGACGGTGACGAACAGGGTGATGCCGGCATTGTACTGGCCCGCCGGGGTTTCCAGCAGGACCAGCGACCAGCGATCTTCCGTCACGTGGGTATTGAGATTGGCTGACGCCGGCTGGGCGAGCGCGGTAAGGGCGATCAGCAACAACATGGACAGGGGTCGTTTGGCGCGCATGAGCGTCCCTCGAATTCCTATTCAAGGGAGACCACGCAAGAACCGTGCCAGATTTGTTACTTCGTGGATTTTCAAGAAGTTGCGCGCATACAACGCAACGACACGCGCGAAACTGTAAAAAATCCCGACAGTTTCACCGCGAACGTGCGAATAACTGTAAAAATTTCCGACAGCGCGGCCCCGGCCGCCGGAACTCAATTGAGGATTATTTCCTCTCCTCCAGCAGCCCGTGGCTGCGGATGACGCCGCGGTATATGTCGAAGGCGCGCTTGAAGGGGACCAGCGAGATCCTCACGTCGCGCGGCATGCCGTCCGGGATCGTCTGGACGCGGTAGATCGCCTTCCGGCCGCGCTGCATTTCGAGGATGATCCGGGCGGCCTCTTCGCCGCTCCACCACGCCATGCCGTCGCGGACCGCCGTTTCGTGGATGCCCAGCCCGTCGATGCGCAACGACAGCGGCAGCCCCTCCATGGTTCGGTCGCGCACGGTCACGATCACCTGAAACGCGCCCGGCGCCCATTCGCGCACCTCGATCACGTTGGGCGCCAGGGAATAGCTCAGCTTGGGGCGCGGCGCGCTCAACCGGCAGGTCCGCGCCTTGGTGCTGAGATCGCTCCAGCACAGCACCGACCAGTCTCCCACCGGGCGATGGAAGAACACGTAACCGGCGCTCGCGGGCATGATCGCGAGCAACGCGAACGCGGCGCCGAATATCAGTGATCTCCCCCTCATGGGGGAACACTAGCGGCCGACGGCCATCGGGGCCACAATAAGAATTCAACGGCATGACCGGGAGAACAAGAATGCACGACATCATCATCGACGCCGATGCCCACGTAGAAGAAGACGTCGACACCTGGAACTATCTCGACCCCGAATTCGCCGACCGCCGCCCGATCCCGGTGGTGCTCGACGATCCCGCCTATGAGCCGATTTACGGCGACATCAATGCTCACTGGATGATCGACGGCCGCCCCACAAATATCCCCGTCGGCCCCGGCGCGATGCTGAGCCTGACCCCGCCGATTTCGCGCGCCGCCCGCAACAAGCCTTTCCCGGTCGGCAGCCAGTCGCTTGCCGATATCGAGGCGCGGCTCACCGACATGGACAAGGTGGGCGTGCGCGCACAGATCCTGTTCCCCACCATCTTCAATCGCCCGCCCACCGAGGACGACCGTTTCCTGACCGCGCTTCACCGCAGCTATAACAGCTGGCTGGCGGAACGCTGCGCGCTCGCGCCCGACCGGCTTAAATGGGCCGCGGTGATGCCGATGCAGGAGCCGATGGAGGCGGTGCGCGAACTCAACCGGGCGGCGGAACTCGGCGCCACCGCCGCGCTGGTCTACCCCATGGTGCGGGGCAAGACCCTTGATCACGCGTCGCTGCGGCCGTTCTGGGCCGAGGCCGACCGGCTCGATATTCCCATCACGATCCATATCGGCTGGTATTTCCCGGCCCTGACCCAGCTCTACGATAATCTCTACTCGGCCCAGACCTCGTCGCTGATCTTCCCCCAGCTCATCGCCTTCCATGCCGTCACCGGCAGCGACCTGATGGAAACCTATCCCAATCTGCGATTTGCTTTTCTGGAGGCCGGTGCCGGCTGGCTGCTCTACATGGTCGAGCACATGGACCATTACTACAATGTCAACGGCGCCTTCGGCTGGTGGCGGCCGGCGCGTTCCTCTGAGGACCGGATCAGGAGCGGCCGCATCTATCTCAGTTTCGAGCCCGAGGAGAAGTTGCTGCCCCAGGTGATCGAGATGATCGGCGAGGACCAGATGCTGTTGTCGACCGATATGCCGCATAGCGAGTTGCGGGAGAACGCGGTGACCCAGATTCGCGACCGCGCCGATCTTTCCGATACCGCCAAGCGCAAGATCTGCTTCGACAATCCGAAAGCGTTTTACGGTATTGATCTTTAGGCGGCGGGCATTATCGCCAGTTTGATATCGGCGCCGTTGAAACTGGCCTCGCCGATGGACGCGTCGGTCAGGTTGGCCCGGCTCAGCAGGGCGTTGTCGAGCCGCGCCTGGCGCAGGTTCGCCGAAGACAGGTTGGTGTTCTCGAGATTGGCGAACGTCATATCGGCGTTGGTGAGGTTGGCCGGCCATTTCCGTCCGGTCGGCTGGCCGGCGGTGTCGAGTATATCGGTCGGACCGAGATTGGCGCGTGTCATGTTCGCTTCGCACAGATCGGCGTCGGTCAAATTGGCCCCCGACAAATCCGCCTCATAAAGGTTGGCGCGAAACAGGACCGCGTTCGCGAGGTCCGACATCACGAAGGACGCCGAGGCGAGGTTGGCGCCGGTGAAGTCGACCTCGCGCAGGCTGGCGCCGCTGAAATCGAGAGCTTTGAAGTCGACCCGGTTAAGGTCGCGCCCGTCGAGCACGGCGCGTTCGCCCCGTTTGCCGCTGGAGTTGATCCAGATGACATGATCGCGAAGGATTTGCTGGGTGTCGGGTTCCAGTTGCGTCATATCGCGGGTTTTGTGGGCGCCCGTCAGATCGGCGTTGGAAAGATCGACATTGTCCAGATTGACGCCGGCGAGTTCCGCGTCGCGCAGTATCGCGTGGGTAAGGTTGGCGCCCGACAAATCGGCGCCGGTCAGATGGACGCGCGACAGGTCCGCGTCGGTGAGATTGGCGTCTTGCAGCACGGCCGCGGTAAGTTTGGAATCGCGTAACCGGGCGCGCGTCAGATCCGCGCCGCTCAAGATCGCGCCGGTCAGGTCGGCCTGGTTCACCGACGAACGCGACAGCTTCGCGCCCGACAAATTGGCCTTGCGGAAATCGGCTTTGCGCTTGTCGCGGTTGTCCGGGTCGTAACGGTTGATGGTGATCGAGGAGTCTTTCTCGGCCGGCGTCAGCAGGAAACCCTCGCGCAGATCGGTATGTTTCAAATTGGCGCCGGCAAGGTTCGCGCCCCTGAGGAAAGCGCCGCGCATATCCGACCGCGACAGGTTCGCGCCACGCAAATCGGCGCCGCTCAAGTCGATCGCGAACAGGTCGCACTCGCTGAAATCGGCCCCCTTCAGGACGCACCGGTTGAGATTCGATCCGGTCAGCTTCGCTTCCTTGAGTTGGGCCTGCGACAGGTCCATACCCGACAGATTCAGCATCGTCAGATTGGCGCGCGCCGCGCCGCGCTGACCGCGCAGGTAGCGTGCATGCTGTTCCAGGACCACCATTAGCTCGACCGGGGTCATCCCATCCTCCATACCGGACGGTCCGCCGTCCGAATCCAGGATTTTCACCCGAATCCCGCAAACAACCCGTTAACATTCGGTAACGGACTGTCTTATTCATTTAGATTGGTGAAGGAAGCCGCCGAAAGAAAAATTTTCGGCTCGAAAACTTAACTATTTTTCGATGTCGTCGCAGGCCTCGTCGATCGCCGCCCAGGCCGCTTCAATGCCTTCGAGGTCGGCGAAATCATCCATTTTCGAGGTCACGAATTCAATGGCCTTCTCGCTGTCGAGGTTTTCGCCCAGCCGGTAATTATGCGCGATCACCGCATTCAGCGCCGCCATGAATCCCGTATCGGCAAGCGGTATCTTCATGGCCCGAAGCGGGATCGGGTCGCTTTCGTCGCGGCTCAGTTCGACCCGCCATGCGAGATGGTGCTCCAGCGCGGAGAGATAGGCCTCGACGTCGGGGTCGGAGACATCGAAAAGCCGGTGGACGACGGTCGGTTGCTGGGGGTCGGCGAAGAACCGGATGGCGCAGGCGATCACGCCCGCTTGGGGCAGCAGGAACGATCGGAAGGTCACAGTGACCTTGCATTTGGTGAACCGGTCGGAGTCCGAAATCTGGATACACCAGACCGGCAGGTGGTCGCCGTAGAGCAGCGCCGGCGGGTCGGAGATCGCGCTTCCGAATGTATATTCCATGGTTCGGCGCGCCGCTTCTTCGCGGGCGAGGCTGGCGGTTTCGTACCACCAGTCAGCCTCTTCGGTATTGGTTTCGCCTCCGACACCGGTGCGCAGCAATTCGGCGTAACGTTTCATGGCGTTGATGCCGCGCCGCGCCGACCAGGGACGGTCGATGGCGCGTTCGCTTGCCCGGCGGTAAAGCTCCCTCGCCAGATGCGCCGAACCGGGGCATGGCCGCCGTTCGAGCAGGAATTCCGCATAGCTCGTCACGTCGTCATCGTTCCAGTAACGGCAGCGTCCGGTAATCTCGGACCAGGCGTGCTGGAAACCGTCGATCCGGCGGACAAAACCGAGAATAAGCGCTCCCGCGCTCAAAATCGTATGAGGCAGTATCAGGCCCAGTTCGGTCTCGCCCAAATAGAGCCCGATCGACCAGCCAAGAGCGATCAGCGCGGGAACAATTACCGCGGCGCCGTATTTCGCGCCGCCCCGGGCATGAAATTGCGCCGCCGCGCCGGCCGCGATTATGAACAGTGTGATCGAAATTCCGAGAAACACGTTGGATGTGGGAAATACGGCAAAAGCGAGGTTTACCGCCACCAGCGCCAGTACAGAAACGACCCACGGGCTCGGGCCCTTGGGTACTGGGCAATGTCCCGACTCTATCCACCCTTGTACGTTATCGAAAGCGCCTGCCCCTTTTGACGCTTCGTCGCCATTCGTATTCATGAAGAGGATATTAACCTTTTTGACCGGCAATTTGAATATTAAGATGGTAAATAAATTCAAATTCGGCCCGAACCGATGCTTTTTTAAAACATAGGGTTGAATATCAGTATTAGACGATTGTCGTGACGAGATCGCCGATCCCGTCGATATGCCCGCGCAGGCGATCGCCGCGTACAACCGGGGCGGGTCCCTTGGGCGTACCGGTAAAAATCAGGTCGCCTGGCTCCATCCTGCTCAGCGCCGACAGGCGCGAAACGATCTCCGCGGGGTCCCATATCAATTCGCCCAGATCGCCGTCCTGGCGGCGCTCGCCATTGACCTCGATCCATATGGCGCCACGTTCCGGATGGCCGATTTCGGCTGCCCGGTGCAGCGCACCGCAGGTCGACGCGCCGTGGAAGCTCTTGCACATGTCCCAGGAATGCTGGTTCTCGATGCAGTCGCGCAGGATATCGCGCCGGATCATGTCAAACCCCACGGCATAGCCGAAGACATGATCGAGAGCCTTCTCAATCGGTATGTCCGCGCCGCCTTGGCCGATCGCGACCACCATTTCGACTTCCGGGTCGAGATGTTCCGTGCTCGGCGGATAAGGCAGACCGCCGCCGTCCGCGAGAATGGAATCCGCCGGTTTCAGAGAAAAGCCCGGTATTGGCCCGCCGGCGCCGCCGAGGCCTGTCTCGGACGCGTGCGCGGCGTAGTTTCTTCCCACCGCATAAATTCGGCGCACCGGAAATCGGCCGTCCGATCCTTCGACCGGCACTGTCGGGATTTCATAGGCGGGCACAACATAGCTCATGCCGGTTTGTCTCCCCTCGATCCACAATATATCGGCTCCAGCCGGCCCGTTTAACGAAATTTTCAACCCCAGCCCCGATTCTCCGAGTGTCTCCCAACGAGTTTCCGCCGAATGATGACCGTTGTCGTTTCCGACCCAGCGATAAAAGCGACAGAGAGCGAACGCAATGCGTTGGCTATCGAGGCGGCGGGAGACGGCGTATGGGACTGGAATCTCGCCACCGGCGAATTTTATCTCTCGCGGCATTTCAAGGCCCTGCTCGGCTATGCCGATGACGAATTGCCCAATGGGTTCGCCACCTGGACGAGGCTAATTTACGCCGCCGACGCGGAACCCAATGAGTGCCGGCTAACGGCGCATTTCGAAGGGCGCGAAGAAACCTATCTTTCCGAAATTCGTATGCGCGCGAAAAATGGCCGGTATCGCTGGATTCGCCATGTCGGCCGCGCGCTTCGCGACGGTTCGGGGCGCGTCACGCGGGTCGTCGGCACCGCTCGGGACGTGACACCGCGCAAATCGATGGATATGGAACGCGCCGAAACCATCGCCCGGGTCCTCGATGCGCAGACGCAGCTCGCGGACGCGCTGGATGTCGCGGGGCAGGGTCTCGCGCTGTTTGATCCGGACGACCGGCTGACATTCTCCAACGAGAATTATCAGAAAGTGTTTCCCGAGATAGCCGACGCGGTATGTCTTGGCACCCGGTACGAGGAAATCATGCGCGCCGCCGTCGACGCCGGCGTGTTCAGGGGCATACAGGGCAAGGAACTCGACTGGGTGCGCGAGGCGATCCGCCGCCACAACAACCCGACCGGGGTCTTCATTGCCAGCACCGCCGATGGCCGGTCGATACAGATTACCGAGCGCAAGATGTCGGCGGGCGGCACGGTTTTGATCCATACCGACATCGCGCAGCTCATGCGCACCGAAGGCGCCTTGCAGGTCAGGGTCTCCGAACTGGAGAAAGTCAAGGCGGTGCTGGAACAGCAGAGCGACCAGCTCTCCGATTTCGCGGCCCAGCTCGCCAACGCCAAGGACGAAGCCGATACCGCCAACCATACCAAAAGCGAGTTCCTGGCCAACATGAGCCACGAACTGCGCACGCCCCTGAACGCCATCATGGGGTTTTCCGAGGTCATCAAGAACCAGATGTTCGGCGAGGTCAGCGTGCCGCAATATATCGATTACGCTGGCGACATCTATAACAGCGGCGCCCACCTGCTGGAGATCATCAACGACATCCTCGACCTGTCGAAGGTCGAGGCCGGCAAGCTCAATCTCGGCGAAGAAGAGCTCGACGTGAAAGAGGTGGCGGAGGCGGTATTCCGTCTGGTCAGGGGGCGCGCCGAAGCCGGCGGCGTGACGCTGGTACATGACATTCCACCCGAACTGCCATTGCTCTATGCGGACAAGCGAAAGCTGAAGCAGATGCTGCTCAATCTGCTGTCGAACGCGGTGAAGTTCACACCCGAACAGGGCTCGGTCGATTTCACCACGACCCTCGACGACGACGGCGCCCTTCTGCTTTGCGTCCGTGATACGGGAATCGGCATTCCGCCCGATCAGTTCGACCTGGTGCTTTCGCCGTTCGGCCAGATCGACAGCGCGCTGGCCCGCGAACACCAGGGCACCGGCCTCGGTCTGCCCCTGGTGAAGGCCCTGATCGAAATCCATGGCGGCGCGATCAAGCTGCAAAGCGAGCCCGACAAGGGGACCGTCGTTACCCTGAAATTCCGGTCCGAGCGCACCCGCCCGACGGCGCCGTAATCGGATCGGTCGTCCGGTATTGCCGATTTGTCGGGGTGTCGGAAATGATTACACCTCGGTCGCTGTCGTGTTTCATCCGTAATCGATTGAATTTTCGTACTTAATTCGGGAATTTTGCGAATATCTCGCGAAATTCCAACTGGAAAACCGTCGGAATTCTTTACAGTTTCGGCTGTCGCCGCCGACCGCGTTAACCATAAGCCCCTGAAAATTAACCATTTGGCCAAACTGGCACGATTCTTGCATGAATCACCTGCAAGGCGTGTCTTCAGGCAGGCCGTACGATAACGCGTGACGAGGTAACCAGGGATGAGACATTTGAAATCCGGCGGGCTCGCGATCATTTTGACCACCGCCGGCCTGATCCTCGGCGGTGCGTCGGCGTTCGCGGCGTCCGAGACCGAGGGTAATGATACCTTCGCGACCCGAAATAGCTTCGCTGGGGGGACCACGACGGTCGATGGCACGTTGGAATTGCCGCCGAAAGAAGATGCCGATTTCACCTTTTCCGATACCCTGGGACTGAGCGGCGTAAACTCGCATAGTGTCGGCAGCCAGTCGGTCGGAGCCACTTTTCTGGCCGAAATCGACAACTTAATAACGGACCCCGACGGCGATCCCGACCCCGACACGGTTTTGGGCAGATTCGGGACGGATATGATGGGCGGTTTCGGCTCGCTCATTACCGTGGATGACGACAGCAGCAGGTTCGGCGACGGTTTCGCGTCGGGGCTCGCGGGCAGCGTCAACTCGGACGGGACCATCAATCTGAAGGTCTCCGGGTTCTTCGATTTCGATTTTGACGGCGGCCATTTTGAATCCGGATCCTATGATTTGTTCATCTTCACAACCAGCATTGGCGATGTCGATTTCTTGAGCTTCACCGGACTTACGCCCGGCGACGTCTTCGAGGCCCAGATTACCGCCGGCACTTTCGACACGGTGCTCGGCCTGTTCGACGATACCGGCGCGTTCATCCGTTATGACGACGACGGTGGCGTGGGCACCTTTTCGAAACTCACTGATACGGTGGACTCGAGCGGCAATGTGCATCTCGCCGTCAGCGCATTTGACGATTCTGGATTTGACGGGACCCATCTGATCGAGGGCAGGTACACGCTGAGCTTTAATGCGGAGAGTTCGGGCATTCCCGAACCCGCGACGTTGGCGATCTTCGGGATCGGCCTGGCCGGCCTCGGGTTCATGCGCCGCCGTCGCGTGATCTGAGCAACGCTGGCGATCTTCCAAATCGAGGGGTCCTCGGGCCACCTGTTTTATTTGGGCGCGCTTATACTGGTCGGATATGGCCGTCCTGGTCGGCGGAGGCTTTGAGCCCGGTGCGCAGCCAGCCGTCGGCGGTAAAGGAACGCCGTTTGGCCGCGTCGTCGTCGAGGTAACCAGGCGCGGTCGCGGCGCCGCGCAATTGCAATTCTCCCGGCGCGTCCGGGGGCGCGTTTGCTTCATCGTCGGCCAGCACGCGGGCTTCCATACCGGGAATCGCACGGCCCAGCGTCTCGTGGCGAATTCCGGCCGGCGCACCGGCCGGCGTCGCCAGGGCAACCAGGGTTTCGGCGCAGCCCCACGATCGTCCGACAGTCCCGTTCGGCAGCAGCGCTTCGAGATCGCGCGCGACACCCGCATCGCAGGACGGCGCGGCCAGCCAGGCGTGGCGGACCGAGGTCAGATCGGCTTCGCCCAGCGCGTTGGACCGGATGCATTGGGCCGCTTGGTCGGGCGACAGCAGCAAATGTTCGGGGCGATGACGGGCGGCGGCGTCCGCCAGGGCGTCGGGCGTGAATTCGGGCAATACCGCGCCCGCGCCGCCCGCGACCAGCGCGACGCTCAATGTCCAGAAACCGATAGGCCCGGCGCAGGGCAGGGCGGCCAGCAGCGTCTCGCCGGGCGCGAATCCAAGCGCCGCCGCGCCGCCGCGCATCCCGGCCAGCACCGTATGACCGCTGTGCACCACGGCGCGAGCTGGCGGGCGGTCATGGGTCGCGAACAGCACCAGGGCGGGATCGCTGGCCAGCGCGGTATTTTCCGCGCCGTGCCCGTCGCCGCAGCCCAGCAACGGCTCCAACGCCAATGTGCCGACTGGTGCGGTGGTCCCGCCGACGATGATGTGATCGAGGTCCGGGGCGCCGTCGCGCAGTTCGCCCGGCGTATGCGCCGTTTCCGGATCACACAGTAGGACACACGCGCGCGCGGGGGATAGCGGCCCCGCCAGTCCGCCTTCGGCGGGCAGCGGGCAGGCCACCGCGCCGATGGTCATCGCCGCGAAACTGGCCAGCGCGAAGTCGGCGGCGTTGGACAGGCGCATCGCCACCACTTCGCCCCGTCCGACGTCGAGGTCGAGCAGCGCGGCGGCGAGGTATCCGACGCGGCCGTGCAGCTCGGCGTATGAGGTCACGCGGTCGCCGTCGATGATCGCCGGGCTGTCGGGCGTTTCCGCCGCGCGCCGCGCGAGCAGGCCCGGCAGGGTGTCGCCGGTCCAGTTTCCATCGCGCAAGTAGCGGTCGGTCACGCGCGGGTCGAACTCAAGGGCCTCGCGCAGCGCGAGCGCGTGCGCCTCGAATCCGGCGCGTTCTTCGTGCGGCGTGAAGCGATCGGCGCGGAAGCGGCGTCCGCCGCCCAGTTCGTAGAGGCGGTGGTAATGACGGCGCTGGAACCGGCGGTGCTCCATGATCACCCGGATGCAGGTGACCTGTTCGCGGGTCAGGCCGATGCGCCCGGCGATTTCCACATCGGCGAGGCCGGTGCCGGGGCGTTGCGCCTCGATCTGATCCCAGTCGAGCAGGCGGACCGGATCGCCGCGCCGCACCTGGACGTTGTGGCTGAGATCGAAGACGGTCTCGCCGAAGGTCAGGACCATCTGCTCGGTGATGCCGAGCTGCTCGCGGGTCAGGCCGCGGGTCATGTTTCGCCGTCCGCGTCGCGGGCGGTCTCATACCGGCGGATCGGGTCGGCCATCGGCGCGCGGTTGGCGATCGGACAGGCGCGCATGCATTCGAAGCATTGGCCAAGCAACCCGCCCGAGCCCACCGACATCTTGTACCAGAGCATCTTGTGATCGGGGTCGAACAGCGCGTCCTCGCGGGCGGTCGCGTCGTTGGCCTCGATCGCTTCGGAAATCAGGGTCGGCACGGTCTCGTATTGCTGGCTCATCTCGGCGCAGGCGTGCATGTCGTAGCGCATGCTTTCCTGGTTGCCGTCGGCGTCTATTTCGCCCGACAGACACTGGACCGGGCAGAACTTCATGCACGGCGTCTGGCCGGTCTTGCGGTGCAGCTCGACGCAGGACGGCGCGGGACATGGATTTTCCGTCATCGGCGCATCAGGCGGCAACTCAAGCTCGGTAAACAGCGAGGCGAAATACATGTAGCCGAATTCGGGGTGCAGCAGGATATCGCCGGCCAGCGAGCGCGCGCCGATGCCCGCCAGTTCGGCGTGCAGCTTCAGGCTTTGCAGCGGCACGCGCGGGCCGGATTCGGAATCCATGTCGGGCGGGCAATAGACGGATCGCTTACCGAATTTGTTCTCGATGTAAAAGGCGCAGCCATAGGCGATCGAATAGCCGCGCGTCTCCGTCGAGCCGAAATAGCCGAGCGCCTTGGAGGGCAGCGACCACGCGCCTTGGGTCTGGCCGCCGACGCCGAGCGCGATCACCGATTTCACCTTGGGCATGAGGTCGCGCGGACCGAAGCCCGGCGGCGCGATCCGCTCCAGCATATCGATGTCGGCGACGCCGACCGCGAGCGCGCCCTTGCGCCGGCAATAATCCAATACCAGCTGCTTGGCTTCCGCCGGGTCGATTGCGTCCATTTGCCGTTCAGAACTCATTTTTTTGCGTCCCCCGGGACAAACCCCATCATAACCCGATCGCCGATCCGTCGTCAGATATATGTCCCGGGCAGGGTAAAGACATCCCCGCCCATGCCAAGCTTGAATCGCGCCACGCCCGACGCGTGATGGCCATCGATCCCACCGACATCCAGCCACGCCGAGCCGCCTTTCGCGAGGATGCCCATGGCGCGCCACAGCAGCAGGTTATGAGCTCTCAGCCGCCGTCCCGCATCATCGCTCCAGCCCACATAATAGGTCGCTGTGGCGGCG
>CAZPMO010000068.1:13479-16372 GCA_964587515.1 uncultured Rhodospirillaceae bacterium
AAAGGTGCGCAACACCATCGCGTCCTTGGTCGCCGCCGCCGCGAAGGCCCGGATCAGCCGGACGTCGGGCGCGAGGAACCGGCGCGCGCGGCGGAACGTCTCGTGACGTTCCAGCAGCCAATCGAGCGCGGCGCCCGGCCCGGTCGTGGTTTCGACGCGCGGATTGCCGGCCTCGGCCGCCTTCAGCATGTTGCGCCATCTTCCATTGAGCGATGCCCGCAGCGTTTCTCCGGGCCGGGTCAGATCGATCCATGCGGACGTATAGCCCGTGACCATGCGGCGCATGCCGAGGGCGCGCATCATCGCGTCATCGCCGAATTCCGGCATCCAGACCAGCAGCTCGCGCCGTTTCAGCGACCACGCCGCGCGCACCAGGCGGAGCGCCGCGAGCCGGCGTTCGTGGTCGGCTTCCGGGATAAGCCAGACCGGACCGCGCACGATACGCGCCAGCGTGCCGAGCCCGGCGGCGCGACGTTCCAAGGCCTGCACCGCGGCCACCGGACCCTCGCTATCGGCAATGACCGCGCGACGCGCGCGGACCCCCGACATGGCTTCGAGCGCAACCCCATAGGCTCATGACTGTTCGACCGCCGCGCGCCCGGCGGCCGCGAGCAGCTTATTCCAGTCCCCGGCGTCGCCGGCGTCCTCTAAGGTCATCTCGTTGGTCATGGCGGCAGGTCCCGCTTGCCTTGAGCGCGGATCACGATACTGTTTCGCTCATGCGCGCGCCATTCCGCAAGTCCGACAAAATTGCCGGTGTCGAAATCCCCAGACGACGGTTCACATTGTGGGCCGGGCTTTATTTCCTGGGATTTTTCGTCGTGCCGGTGCTGGGCGTCGCCGCGGCTCTCGACGCGATCCTCTATCTGGTGTTCGAACGCGTCTTCGGAGTCTGCTACGCGATTTTCTGTCTATTGGGCTGACGGGTTGCGTCGCCGGGGCGCGGCGGGCAATGTGCCAGCGGTTTTCAAAACGGGATGATTTGATGAGCGATCTTCACCTGACCATGGCGACCTACGATTACGAACACGTGCGCGATCTCACCAACGGCGTGGTCAAGCCCCAAGGCATCGATCTCACGGCTCTGGTGTTCCAGGTCGAGGAAATTTTCTACCGGTTCACCAATGCGTTGGAGTGGGATATTTCCGAGATGTCTTTCGCGAAATACTGCTCGATCATGTCACAGGACGACCCGCCCATCACCGGCATCCCGGTATTTATCTCGCGCGTTTTCCGGCATTCGGCGTTCTATATCAAGCGCGGCGGCGGGATAGAAAAGCCCGCCGATCTCGCCGGCAAGCGCATCGGCATTCCGGAGTGGTCGCAGACCGCGACGGTCTATGCGCGGGGCTGGCTGAACCACGAAATCGGCATCCCGCTGACCGACGTCGAATGGGTCCAGGCCGGAGTCAACGAGCCCGGCCGGGTGGAGATGGCCCATCTGGTCCTGCCCGACGGCGTGCGCTACCGCCAGGTGCAGGACCGGTCGCTGACCGAGATGTTGCTGGCCGGCGATATCGACGCGATGATATCGGCCAATGCGCCGCAGGCTTTCCGCGACGGTCACCCGGACATGGCGCGCCTGGTGCCCAATTACCGCGAGGAAGAAGCCAGCTATTTCCGAAACACCGGCATCTTCCCCATCATGCATACGGTCGCGATCAAACGTTCGGTGTTCGAAAAAACACCGTGGATTGCGATGAACATGCTGACCGCCTTCGAGGAAGCCAAGCAACGCTGCGTCGCGCGGCTCGCCAACATCACCGCCTCGCAAATTCCGATGCCATGGGTGCCCGACAGTTTCGAGAGCATTCGCGAGGAGATTTTCGGCGGCAAGGATTACTGGCCCTACGGCATTGAACCCAACCGGGTGACCATCGACGCGTTCCTGCAATATTGCTTCGAACAGGGTGTTTGCCACCGCCGCCTGGCCCCGGAGGACCTCTATCCGCGCGAAGTCCAATCGGTATTCAAGGTCTGATAAGTATATCCTAATATATACTTGTGCGTCACATGGTTGTGACGCCAATGGTTAACGGAACGGTGAGACGGATAACCCCATAATACGCCAAGTTGGATATTTGGGTTTAACTCGTCCGGACGGCTGGATTGTCTTCGTTCCAAAATGTCTTCGCGCTCATGACGCGCTGCCGGCTGTGCTGGCGAATCACTTTGGCGGTATTCGTCGCGATATTCGTGGTCGAGGCGGTGATTCTGGTGCCGTCATATCAGAATTACCAACGCGATTTACTGGCGCGCCTCGATGAGGTGGGACGCGGCGCCGTCACCGCCTCGTTCGCTCTTGATGGCGGGTCGGATCGACAGTTGCTGGACGTGGGCCAGACCCTGACCCGCGTTTCGCGTCTTACGGGAGGTGCGATCTACACGGAGGCACGGTGATCGGGACCTTTGGCGAGCGGCCCGAAATCACCTTGGAAACGTTCCGGACCCTCGGCGCGCCCGGCGTTCGGAACGGCGGAGGCGAACGCTTCGAAGCGGTCTGGTTGCCCGCCGAAACCGGTCTGTCCGTCATCGTGATCGGCCGGCTCGACGCCTCGCATATAGGACCCGAGCTACGGGCCTTCCTGGTGCGGATCGGCGGCCTGGTGCTGTTGATCTCGGTTTTCGTCAGCGCCGTGACCATGGTCATCCTGGGACGTTCGATTCTGCTTCCGCTTCTTACGATCCGCGACAATCTGGTCGCCGCGCACGACGATCCGGCAAACGCCGATCGTCATACGCTGCCCGAGAAGCGAAACGATGAGCTGGGCGAGGTGATCGTCAAGCTGAACGAGCTGTTGCGGCGGGTTTCGAAGACCTATCGCGAAGAGCTTGCGTCGATGCTGCAGATGGTCGATCACAGCGCGGATGCGATGTTGGTCTATGACACGTC
>CAZPMO010000068.1:16382-22587 GCA_964587515.1 uncultured Rhodospirillaceae bacterium
CTCTCCGGTTTCGACGAACTGGAACAAATGGATCAGAACGGGCTGCCGCGCTTCAACAAAGGCGGCGACACACAGCTTCTGAAGCTCACGGATCTGCTCGACGACGGTGCTTATTCCGGCGAAGTGACTCTGATGGGCCGATACGGGCGCGCTGTACCCTGCCTTATCAGCGGCGCCCGGCTGGAAGCGGAAAATGGCGATCCGTATCGCTATTTCGCCAGCATCACCGATATTTCCGAGCTCAAAACAGCTTACGAATATCTTGAGCGGCAAAATATGGAACTCACCGCGTCGAGCCGCGCGAAGTCGGAATTCCTGGCCAATATGAGTCACGAGCTGCGTACGCCCCTGAATGCGATCATCGGATTTTCCGAAATCATTCGCACAGAGCTGAAGGGGCCGATCGGAAACGCCGAATACCGGGATTTCTCGAACCATATCCATGAAAGCGGTACGCATCTGCTGATGTTGATCGATGACATTCTCGACCTGTCGAAAATAGAAGCCGGCCAGTTCGAACTGGATGAAGAGACCATTGACCCCAGGGAAGCCATCGATAGCTGTCTGCGGTTGGTGCATGGTCGCGCGGAAGCGCATCGGATCACAATCGAAACCCGCATCGACGCCAATATCTCGACGCTTTATGTCGATGCCCGCAAGTTCAAGCAAATTCTGATCAACATTCTGTCCAACGCGGTGAAGTTCACGCCCGATGACGGGGGTGTTCGGGTCGGTGCCTCCTGCCTGCCGACCGGCGAATTCGCGATCGAGATCGTCGATACGGGCGTGGGCATCTCGGAGGACGATCTGGCGCGGGTATTCGTGCCGTTCGTGCAGTCCGACGGCAGTCTCAACCGACAATATGAGGGAAGCGGTCTCGGCCTGCCCCTGCCCAAATCCATGGTCGAACTGCACGGCGGGGCGCTGACGCTCGATAGCCGGGAAGGCGAGGGGACGACGGTCACCGTGGTGTTTCCCGCAAATCGCGTCCAGCGGAACTCGACGGACGACGCGCTCGCCGTCGGCTGACGGTCCGAGCCTCCCTTGTATCCGTCCCGGCGTTGCGGGTACGGTGGACCTCGGAACAGCCGAGGTTCGACGCCATGCCGCCCAGGAATAATCCCCTTCGTCTCAATAAGTTGCAGCTCAAGACGCTCGCCATCCTTCAGGAACTCGCGCGTCAACCGGAGTCATCGACCCCGGATGAGGAAACCGGCGAGGTCCTTATTTCCAACCTGCCGCATGCCCACGGCAACCATTTTCACGTCGGCGGCTCGCTGGTGATGGCGCGCGACGCCACGGGACTGCGCAACGAGGCGGTCTGGTCGGCATTGCATCGCAAGGGGCTGGCAAAGTCCGGCTTCCCGATGGCGATCATGCTGACGCCCGATGGGCTCGACTACGACACCGGCATCCGCGAGAAGGTGCTGATCGGCAGCGATCACTGATTCTATTGCCCGATGCCGAGATTTTGCGCTACCGCCCACCGCCGCCCATCCGCTACATTGGTGTTCCGTATCGCTAATCCAGGCTGGGTATCATGAACGCCATCGCGCGAAATCTGCTTGCCGCGATCACCGCGGTGTCGATCTGCTCGAACGCGGCCGTCGCGAAGGATCTTGAGAACATGATTTATCTCGATCTCAAATTTGGTCGCGTGGTCATCGAACTGCGCCCCGACCTTGCCCCCAAACACGTCGACCAGATCAAACGGCTGGCGCGCGAAAAATTTTACGATGGGCTGAAATTTCACCGTGTCATCGAAGGCTTCATGGTTCAGGGGGGAGATCCCCTGGGCAACGGCACTGGGGGATCCGGCACCAAAATCCCCGCCGAATTCTCCGCCGAGCCGCATGTCCGGGGCGTGACCTCAATGGCTCGTTCATCCGATCCCGACAGCGCCGACAGTCAGTTCTTCATCATGCTCGGCGACGCGCCCTTCCTCGACGGCAAATACACGGTCTGGGGAAAGGTGACCGAGGGCATGGAGTTCATCGATCAGATCAAGAAAGGTGACTCCCGGGCAAACGGGGCGGTTCGCGATCCCGATCATATCGTGACCATGCGCGTTGCCGCCGACGTCGACAAGAAATAGGCGACGTCGATGAATGCCTCCGTCGTTGTCGCGGCGGGCGAGCGGCATAAGATCGTCGGACTGATCTGCACCGGCCACTATTACAGTCATTTCAGCAACCTTGTCCTGCCGCCGCTGTTTCCGTTGCTCAAGGCGGAAACCGGCGTCGACTATGTAGCGCTGGGCGCGCTGGTCGCGGCGCCCGCGGTGGCGAGCGGCGCCTCGCAGGTGCCGATCGGCTTCCTGGTCGACCGGTTCGGCGGCCGGCCGGTATTGCTTGCTGGAATCGTGGTCATGGGCGTCTCGTTCGCTCTGGTCGGCGTCGCCACCGAATTCTGGCAGCTTCTCATCCTGATGACGCTGGTGGGGCTCGGCAACGGCGTTTTCCATCCCGCCGACTACGCGATCCTGACGCAGCGCATCGATGACGGGCATCTCGGGCGGGCAGTCAGCCTGCATGGCTTTTCCGGTTATATCGGCTGGGCGACGGCGCCCGTGGTCATGTTGGCGCTTTCGGAATTTATCGGCTGGCGAATGGCGGTCTCGACGATCGGCATCGCCGGGCTGGCCATTGTGGTCGCCTTGATGCTGTTCGGCGCGCGGCTGAATGCGCCAGCCACCAGAATCCGATCGGACGAATCCGCCGAGCCCAAATTTTCGCCACGTCAGGGGCTGGAGTTGATGATGTCGCTGCCGATGGTGATGTTGCTGGCTTTCTTCCTGCTGACCGCGATCACCACGGGCGGTATGGCGAGCTTTCTCGTTGTCGCCTCGATCGAGATTTATGGGGTCGGCGAGGCATTGGCAAACAGCGTTTTGACCGGCTACCTGGTCGCCATGGCGGCTGGGGTCCTCGCAGGTGGCGTGGTTGCCGACAAGGTGGGACGTCATAATTTTGTCGCTTCTTACGCAGTGCTTGGATTTGCCGCGATGATCGTGTTGTTCGCGATTGGCGCGTTGCCCTTTGCAATAGCTGCCATCGCCACCGCGTTTGGCGGATTTATGTTCGGGGTAGCGACGCCATCGCGCGACTTGCTGGTGCGCGAAATCGCGCCGCCCGGAACCATCGGCGTCGCCTTCGGGTTTACCTCGACCGGGCTCGGCATCGGCGGCGCGCTCGGCCCCGTGGCGAGCGGTTGGTTCATGGACGCCGGCGCACCCGGCTGGGCGTTCGTGATGCTGGCCGGCATGTCGGTGCTGGCTGTCCCGGCGATAATGTTGACTCGGGCGCGCGCCCTCAGCGCCTGAGTGCCCGTGAACGCGCTTCCCGCGTCTTCCGCGCGACACTGGCATCGTCGGGTCTGGGCTCTCGCCTTTCCGATCATTCTGTCGAATATATCCGTGCCGCTGCTGGGCGCGGTGGATACCGCGGTGGTCGGCCATCTGCCCGATCCGCGATATCTCGGCGGCGTCGCCGTGGGCGCGACCATCATGACCTTCGTCTATTGGGGGTTCGGATTCCTGCGCATGGGAACCACCGGGCTGACCGCCCAGGCTTACGGGGCGGGCGATTTCGACGAGGTGCGCGCCACGCTGGCCCGCGCGCTGCTGATCGGGTTGGCCATCGGGATCGCGGTGCTGGTCCTGCAAATTCCCGTCGCGCTGGCCGCCTTCGCGATGATAGAGGCGAGCGCCGAGGTCGAGGAACTCGCGCGCGCCTATTTCAGTATTCGGGTGTTCGGCGCGCCGGCGGCGCTGTGCGGCTACGCCTTCCTCGGCTGGTTCCTCGGGGTGCAGAACGCCCGCGCGACCCTTTATATGCAGCTCTGCATGAACGGGTTGAACATTGTCCTCGATTTACTGTTCGTGCTCGGGTTCGGGTGGGGGGTCGAGGGCGTGGCGCTGGCCACGGTGATCTCCGAATTCGCCGGCCTCGCGCTCGCGATCTGGATATCGGCGCGTATGCTGCCGGGATTGGGCGGGCGTTTCGTCCGCGAATTGATTACCTCGCGCGCGATGCTGCGCCGTACGCTTGTCTTCAATCGCGACGTCTTCATCCGCACCATCTGTCTGGTATTCGCCTTCGCCTATTTCACCGCCCAGGGCGCGAAAATGGGGGATGTGATGCTGGCGGCGAATGCGGTGCTGCTGAACTTCCAGATTTTCATGGCGCACGGGCTCGACGGACTCGCCAATGCGGCCCAGGCGTTGGCCGGCGGCGCGGTCGGCGCGCGCGACCGAGACAGCTTTCGCGCTTCGGTCAGGGTTTCGACCCTGTGGGCGGTAATCATCGCGCTCGGGTTCTGCGTCGTCTTCGCCGTCACGGGCGGAGCGATCATAAATTTGCTGACCGGGATCGCGGAAATACGCGAGGTGGCCGGTGAATATCTGCTCTGGGCGATCGTCTCGCCGGCGGTGTCGATCTGGGCTTTTCAGCTCGACGGCATATTCCTGGGCGCGACCCAAGGGCGGGTGATGCGCAACGCGATGATCGTGTCGCTGGGGGCCTATGTGGCTCTGTGTTGGGCGTTTATTCCGTTGTGGGGGAATCACGGGCTGTGGTTCGCGTTGATCGGGTTCATGGCCATGCGCGGCGCGACGCTGGGGATTCGCTACCCGGCACTCGAACGCTCGGTGGGCGTGTGAATTTCTGGACATGACGGGTGACGGGCGATAGGAAACATGCACGAAATTTGATTCCGGGGGCGAAGTTGATGGCGGGCGCATTGCGCGGATTGGTGGCGGCGCTTCTGATCGTTACAGCGGGGATGGCGGACGCCGTCGCAGGATCGCCGACCGGCGATTATGTCGGGATGCGGGGTATCGGCGCTTATTCCTTTATCGACGGTGTAACCCAGAATTCGGCGGGCGCGCTTCAGATCAGAAATGACGACGACGAGGTCGGCGCGCTCGGCCTGGTGCTCGGTTACGACTGGGCCGGCAAGGGCATGCCGCTGCGTTCGGAACTCGAATATCACTACCGCGCCCGGTTCGATTTCGATACCCGCATTACCGGCGGCACCAATGCCGGGTTCGAGAATCAGCTCAGCACCCATGCCGTGCTGTTCAATCTCTACTATGATTTTTTCAAATCGTGGCGTTACAAGCCCTATGTCGGCGCCGGCTTCGGTTGGGTGCGTAACGTTTCCGATGTCGACCGCGTGCCGCTCACCGGCGGCGCCAAGGAAGAACGCACCGATTCCAAGGATAATTTTAGCTGGTCGGTGATGATGGGGCTGATGTTCAAGCTGTCGGAAAGCTGGCGCTTCGAGTTCGGCTATCGCTATATCGATCTCGGCGAAGTGGAAAGCGGCGCGTTTCAGGATGGTGCCGTGATCACGGCCGAGGACTACACCTCCCATGATATCATTCTCGGCTTCCTCTATCGTTTCTAAGCGCATCTCCCTTGCTGGCGACGTGGCCCACCTGTAGGCTTCGCAACGGGCAACGGTTATAAGCACCGCCCTGGCGGGTGGGCGAGGAGAGACAATGTCGGACGATCTCGAAATTTATGAAAAGCAGGGTTTCGGCAAGCGCGTGGGCTTCGGCAAGAAGCCGGCGCTGCTGGTCATCGATTTTATCAACGCCTTCAACGATCCCGAGCAGTTCGGCGGCGGCAATATACAGGAAGCGATCGACAATACCGCGGAACTGCTGGCCGTCGCGCGTCACCTCGAAATGCCGATCTGCTTTACGTCGCATGTCTACGCGACCGATCGCAGCGAAGACGGAATCTTCAATCTCAAATCGCCGTCCATGAATGACGTGCTGGTGCCCGGGACCCATGCGACCGAGGTTGTTGACGAACTGGAGCCGCGCGACGGCGAGCGTGTCCTCGAAAAACACTATCCGTCCGGTTTCTTCGGCACCGATCTCGCAAGCTGGCTGGCGCGTCGCGGCGTCGATACCGCCATCGTGACCGGTTGCACCACGTCGGGCTGCGTCCGCGCGACCACCGTGGATGCCATGGGGCATGGTTTCCGGCCTATCGTGCCGCGCGACTGCGTGGGCGACCGCGCCGAGGGCCCGCATGAGGCGAATCTGTTCGATTTAAGCCAAAAATATGCTGACGTGATGACCCTTGAAGAGGTCAAGGAAGAGCTTGCCAAGCTGACTCCGGGCCAGTCGGAGGCTTGACGCCTAGATGTGGAGTCTCATAAGGTTGTTCACATCGAGCCCTGACCGGCTGAT
>CAZPMO010000069.1:0-8370 GCA_964587515.1 uncultured Rhodospirillaceae bacterium
TAGTAGAAGCGGACATCAAAAACCCCAACTAACCGAGTTCTGCAACAGAATCGGGCTCCGGTGCGGACGCCGAGAGCGATCGCAAAACGTCTCGTCCCCGTCCGCCCAACGCCGCAACCACTTGTAGCCCGTCTCGGGGCTGATCCCGAACCGCCGGCACAACTCGCGACGGTTCGTCCCCTCCGACATAGCGAGAAACACAAACTCCCGTCGTTGATCCATGATCGACACCTCTTCCCACGGCACGGATGACCTCCCTCGGTAAAACCATGCCTAGTATGTCAACCATGTCTCCGAACACCTGTCAGCTATCTAACCGGGCTGAACAATCAAGTCCGGGGTGACAAGTAGGAGGGGGCAGCGCCTCAGCGTTCCGGCGGCAGGATTTCCTGGATGCAGACCTGGTCGATCAGGTGAGCGCGGCCGAGATCTTCGAGATGGGCGCGTTTGTGTTCATTGGTGATGTTCGCGCCGATGCCCTGGGTCATGGCCAGCACCAGCGAGCGATCCGACATATCGAGCCAGAACGAGCGCCGCACCAGTTTGCCGTCGGCGTCGCGCGCGAACGGATCATCGGCAACGGTGCCAAGATCGGGTTGATGAAACTTTACCATGGTTTTTTATCTCCCATCCGGCGCGCCGTGTCGATGGCGTCGCCGACTCACATCCGGAACGACGTTGCCACCGGCCGCGCCCTTGCCCAGAATATGCCGGGCAATTATTCGAGGGATCATCATGGGCGACGTTGATAGTTCGATCGTCGGCGATTATGGCGATGCGGGGCTGGGTGAACGGATTCTCGCCGGGCTTCGAAAATTCGGGGTCGACACCGATCACCTGACGCAGGAAATCCTAGCGGAGGTGGATCACATCCATGGCGGCGGCTATCCCAATACGAAGGAGCACGCCGAACTGGTCACGCTTGACCCGGACATGAAGGTGCTCGACATCGGCTGTGGTATCGGTGGGCCGGCGCGTTATTTCGGGAATGCGTTCGGCTGCCACGTGACCGGGATAGACCTGACCCAGGAATATGTCGATGTGGCGGAAATGCTGACCGAGCGATGCGGGCTCCAGGATCGCGTCGAATTCAAATGCGCCAACGCGGTCGATCTGCCCTTCGCCGATGCGAGCTTCGACGTGGTCTGGTGTTTGAACGTGACCATGAATATCGAGGATCGGACCGGGTTCTATGCCGAGGTCGGACGGGTGCTGAAGCCGGGCGGGCAATTCGCGCTCAGCGAACTGGGGCAGGGGCCCGGCGGCGAACCTTATTATCCCATATCCTGGGCGCGTGACGCGTCGTACAGCTTTCTGGTCACGCCCGAGGAATTGCGTACCGGCCTGGAGGCCGCGGGTTTCTGGATCATCGAGTGGATCGACGAGGGGCAGCGGCGCAAGCAGTCCGGCGGCAACGTCGCGCGCGGCACCTCGATCGTCCCCGCCGGCGAAGCCATGAAAATCGTCAGGGGCGACGATTATCCTTCGCGTCAAGCGAACTCCTCGAAAAGCGTGATGGAGAACCGCCTCACCAACACAAGGCTGGTCGCCGAAAAAACCTGACGCTAGAGCATGATCCTATTTGGCTGGATCATGCTCTAGGCTGTGCGGATCGTCTCTATCGGGCCGTTCGCGGCATGATGAATTCGATCGCGCGGAAAACGGATTGCCACCCGCGTACCCTCTCCGACAACGCTGTCGATCGACAATGTTCCGCCGTGCAGTTCGGTCATCTTCGCGACCAGCGGTAACCCGAGGCCGGTGCCTTCGTACGCCCTCGCGAGGCTGGAATCGGCCTGACCGAACGGCTGAAGAACCACGTCGATCTTATCTGGCGGGATGCCGATGCCCGTATCGCCGACCAGGATTTGAAAACCGTCGTCGTCAGCCGACGCCGTTACCGCGACCTTCCCGTGCTCCGGCGTGAACTTGACCGCGTTGGACAACAGATTGACCAGTATCTGCTTCATCATCCGCTCATCCCCCATGAACAGCGGCAGGTCGGACGGTATCTCCGTGGTCAGCTCGATATTTTCACGCGCCGCCCGTTCCGCGATCATGTCCACCGACCCGGAAATGGTCTCGGCGACATCGAACGGCGCCTCCTCCAGCGTCATTTCTCCGGCCTCGATCTTCGACATATCGAGAATGTCGTTGATGATCGACAGCAAATGGGCGCCGCTTTCGTTTATGTGTCGCGAAAACTCCACATATTGCGGCACCCCGACGGGCCCCAGCGTCTCGCCCTTGATGAAATCGGAGAGCCCTATAATAGCGTTTAGCGGCGTCCGCAGCTCATGGCTCATGGTAGCCAGAAACTCGCTCTTGGCGCGGCTGGCCTGTTCGGCGGCGTCCTTCATCACCCGCAGATCGGCCGAGATCTTCTCGCTGCGCTCGAGTTCATCGCGAAGTCGAGATTGACTCCGGAATTGGCGATCCTGAAGGCTCTGAAATTCGCTGATCGCCAGGCCGATCTCGTCCCGGCTCGACCAGTTTACCGATATGGGCGTGTCGTCCCGCGCGTTCTTGATCGCCGTTACCAGCCGGTTGAGCGGCACCGCGACGACCAGGCGGATGGAGGTGTAGGTCGCGATGACCATGACAAGGAAAAGAACCGAGAGGATCAGACCGTAGAAAAAGCGCCGCTTGCGCAAATTCTCGACAATGTGCCGGTCGGTCGCCACGGTCTCCAGGCGTCCCACTTTCCGGATACTGTTTCCGTCGAACCGGGTGATGTCGTTCGACGCGGTGAAGACCTGGTAGGTATCCGAGCCGAACGTCCCGATCCGGTACAGGGTCTCGCCGTCGCGGCCATGGACCGCGACGCCGATGATCGCGGGGTTCGAAAGTATGCCCGACAGCAACAACGTAATGCGTTCCTCGTCCCGCTCCGCGATGTGCGGCGGGATGATGATCGCCTGGCTCTGGGTGATCAAATTCTGGTGCTTGACCAGTTCGTTCTTTTTTTCCTCGTAATCGAACTGATCGAAGAAATAGAAGGATGAGAACAGGATTACAAATATCGACGCGCAAACCGAAATAAGAATTTTGGCGAAAATTTTGTTCCGAAGATCGGGTAGATTGAACATCAATTTCCGGTGCCCGTCGAATAGCGCTTTAGTTCCGCTGTTTGATTTTCGGCCAAGCCTTGTCGCCGACGGCGATATAGGTTTCCTTTTTCCGCTTCCAGATCGTCTTGGTGCCGGGATTGATCAGGAAAAAAAGCCTCCCGTCGACGATCTCCCAGAGTTCCGGATCGATATCGGATTTGCTGCCGTGGACGACGCCATAGGCGCAATAGCCGCCGAACTGGGGCGTATATTTCTTCGGATCGGCGACGAAGCGGGCCCGGTTTTCCGCCGACGAGAACGCGTATTTGGCCCCCTCGTGCGATGCGGTCAGCTTCTTCGATCCACGCACCGGCCGGCCTTCGGTGAAATAGGCGACCGGGTCGTAGCGATCGATCGCGTATCCCTCTGAATCCACGTTGATGTGCCTGGGTCCGCTGCCGGCCGCCGCAACGCCCGCATGGGACACGAAAACCAAGGCGGCGAATATGACAGAGAGAAAAAAAGTTGGTTTTTTCAACTCGTTCCACGGGCTGGCGAGCGTACTGAAATACGCGGAAATACTGGACATTGAACACC
The DNA here is from genome assembly GCA_964587515.1 of uncultured Rhodospirillaceae bacterium. Classification (GTDB taxonomy): domain Bacteria; phylum Pseudomonadota; class Alphaproteobacteria; order MPNO01; family MPNO01; genus CAZPMO01. The sequence continues at coordinate 3,648 of CAZPMO010000069.1, forward strand.
TGCCGACAATTGAAAATTGGGCTCGGAATCCATGTTTTACCAACGAATTGTTGAGGTCGCGTAAATCCGGATAGTGCTCTAAAGTGACGAATTCGGCCCGCTTTTCGATCATTCAACGGGGAGAAATACCTTGGCCATTTCCATGCATGAGATCGCCGTACCGGCATTCACGCAGCAGCTCAATTGTCTTTCCGACATCCTCGATCTGACCGCGGCGCACGCCGAGGCCCGCAAGCTGGATGCGGCGCTGTTCCTGGATTCCCGCCTCAGTCCCGACATGTTCCCCTTGGGGATGCAGGTGACGAGAGCCACCGATCATGTCCAGCGCTGCATGGCGAAGCTGGCGGGGATCGACGAGCTGGCGTTCGACGATGACGAGAAAACCATCGACGATTTCAAGGCCCGTATCGCCAAGACGCTCGATTTCGTCCTGAGCGTACCCGCCGAGGCGCTTGAAGGCAGCGAGGACAAGCCGGTCGAACTGCAAACGCGGGTCGCCTTGATGAAATTCCCGGGAAGGCATTACCTGCTTCACTTCGTCTTCCCGCAGTTCTTCTTCCACGTGACCACCGCCTACGACATCGCGCGTCACGCCGGGGTCGAGCTCGGCAAACGCCATTATCTCGGCAATATTCCGCAGTCCGAATAGGGTAGAGCGATCCGCCCTGTTTCCCGGGAGTTACGGCGAACTCGCCGCCCGGGATGACGCGCTCAGGCGCGGGCTTTCAGTCCGCGGCCGGTGATGCTTGGCCGGACCGAGGCAATCGAATTCATCGCCGACAGACCTATCGGAAAATTTTACAACCAATTTCCGATTTTAACCAAAATGTGTCGGTATTTCTTACACCGGTGATATTTGTTTCCAGTAACTTATTGAAATCATGTGATTTAAGAAGTTGGCACATTTCTTGCATTGGTTAACGTTAACGGGGGCCTCATCCCGATATCAATGCAAGGGAACGCACGAATGGATCTCTCAAAATTGCTCGCGGGCGCGGTCGTCGCGGCCACACTCATTGGGTCCCAGGCTTCGGCACCGTAATTCAGCTCGGATTTTTGGTCGATGCGTCCGGCAGCATCGGCAGCACGAATTTTGCAAATATGAAGGCTGACATGGCCACGGCCATGGGCAATGTGCTGCCCACCGACAGCACCATCGAGGTTACGGTGGTGAGGTTCGCCAGCTCGGCCACGACCATCGTCGCGCCGACTTTGCTCACCAATGCAGCCGACCTCACATCCGTCACCAACGCGGTCTCGGGCATGGCCTATACGGGTGGCTCCACTCAACTCGATGACGGCCTCGATCTCCTGACCAGCCTGATCACCGGCAGCGGGCATTTCGACGTTGACGAGAAACAGATTTACGACATCGTCACCGATGGTGTTCCGTGCTGCGGCACAGGCGTCAGTGCCGACGCCATCGCGTCGCGTAACGCCGCGATCGCCGCGGGCATCGACGAAATCGACGCCGAGTTCCTCGGTTCGGTGGGTGATGCGGGATACAATTTCCTGCTCAATAATATCGTTTACCCGACGCCGGTCGACGTCGCCGGCTTCTCTCCGGGCTTCCTGGTCGCGGTCGGATTCGATAATTTCGAGGACGCTTTCACCGCTAAGCTTCAGTTCGTATCGGGGCAGGAGCAGATCCCCGAGCCCGCCACGCTCGCCATATTCGGCCTTGGTCTTGCCGGCATGGGCCTGCTGCGTCGCAGACGCGCCGCCTGAATCGGGTAAGACGCCTCATCTTGAAACGGCGGCTCTCCGGAGCCGCCGTTTTCATATGAAGTCAGGGGATTCCCCGTCGCCGTCGCGGTTGACAGGCCGGCGAGGCTTGCAGAAACTCTCCCTGCAAATTCATAACAACAAGAGGTCGGCCATGTTCCTTAAAAATTACTGGTACGTCGCCGCCTGGGATCACGAACTCAAGCGCGAGCCGCTGGCGCGCACCTTCCTGGGCGAACCCGTCGTCATGTACCGCACCGAGGACGGCACGCCGGTCGCCTTCGCGGACCGCTGCTGCCACCGCCGCGCGCCACTGTCGCTGGGCCGCGTGGTCGGCGACAACCTCCAGTGCGGCTATCACGGGCTGACCTTCGATCCGAACGGTGACTGCGTCGCGGTGCCGGGCCAGACCACGCAGCCGCCGGGCTCAAAGCTGCAATCGTTCCCGGTGGTCGAGCGCTGGCAGTGGATCTGGATTTGGATGGGCGATCCGGCCGAGGCCGATCCGGCGAAGATACCCAACACCTATTGGAACGATCATCCCGAATGGACGACGGTCGGCGGTTATTTGCATATGAAATGCCATTACCAGCTTCTGGTCGACAACCTGCTGGACCTCACCCACGAGACCTTCCTGCATCAGAAAACCATCGGCAACGAGCACGTGGCGAACACGCCGCTGGCCAAGGTCTCGCGCGGCAACGGCGATCTGGCCGGGCTCGGCGCGCTGGCCGACGCCTCGCGCGATCCCGACGGCGTCAACGCGACGCGCTGGATGCTCAATATCGATCCGCCGCCGCTCTATGCCCGGGCCGGCGGATTCGAGCAGCCGGAAGACCGGGTCGACCGCTGGCAGATCATCCGCTTCGAGCCGCCGTCGCATGTGTGGCTCGATGTCGGCGTCGCGGAAGCCGGCACCGGCGCGCCCGACGGCGACCGCAGCCAGGGCGTTACCCATACGGTGGTCGATTCCATCACGCCGGAAACCGAGAGCACGACCCACTATTTCTGGACCTTCCCGCGCAACTACCGGCTCGACGACAAGGAGCTCGACGAGTTCTTCGCGGTCGGCGTGCACAACACCTTCCTCGAGGACCAGGAAATGCTGGAAGGCCAGCAGCGCAACATCGACGCGGAACCCGGCTCGCTGGAGGTCGACATCAACGCCGACGCCGCCTCGATCCAGGCCCGCAGGGTGGTGACGCGCCTGCTCGAAGAGGAAGCGGCGCGGTGACGAACTCAGATGGGCGGCGGGTCTGACTCGATGACGGTTTGGGCGAGGTCGTTATCGGCGCAAGCCTGGTAATCGGCGCCACGTTCGATCAGGCCGCCGCTCAGGCACGCGCCTTTCAGCCGTTCGAAGCCGTCCTTCGGCAGCACCGGATCGCGGCCCCATACGCCAAGCGACTTGTAGCGCGCGATACAGGCCGCGAGTATGTCGGGTTCCAGGTCCGGAAAGAACGGGGCGATGGTTTCGGCGAACGTCGCGGCGTCACGCGCCCACAACCATTTCTGGGTCCGGTACATGGCGCGGGTCATGGCCAGTACGGTGTCGCGCTGATCGGCCAGCATTCGTTCGGTGGTGTAGAAACTCGTATAGGAGGTCGGGCCCCGCGCCGCCGCCGCGGTCCAGATATGCCCCGCGCGGTCGCGCACCAGCTGCTCCACGTAGGGCTGGAAAAGCTGGACCACATCGAGCGCGCCGTCGCGCAACGCCTGCGCGTTTTCGGCCATGGTGCGGTCGGACACCCTGTCCAGTAGCGCAGGGTCGAGACCGGCGCGGCGGAGATCGTCCAGCAGGCACATCCAGGGCGTCGGCACCTCGCTGACCGTCCCGACGTGGAGCCCCGCAAGGTCCGGAAACCGGAAGTCGGGACGCGGCATGGCGCCGACCAGAAAAAACGGATCGCGGGTCACCACCTCGCAGAAACTCACGAAATCGCTGCTTGAATCCTGGTCGCGCGCCACGAGAATCCGCATGGGACCGCCCCACCAGACGCCCGTCCCGTCGCTCGACTGGCCGCGCGCGGTCGGTCCCGGCGCGCTGGAGGTTTCCAGCCGCACATCCAGCCCTTCGGCCCGGTAGGCCTCCAGGGCATGGGCCGCGTAAAACGGCGCATAGAAAACCGCGCGAAAATTCTCGTAAAGCGTGATGGTCATGATGTCCGCCCGCATGATCGGCCCACCGGAATACTCCCTGAGGATTACCCTTAAATGCGAATTTATCGGCCGGTTTTTATTTGATCTACTTGAAAATAATTATTCTGTTCGGGAGAAAATACCATGACGCGGCGGTCTTATATTTCCATGCTCCTAAGCGGCGCCATGGCGCTGGCCCTGACGGCAAATCCCGCGCTGGCCGATGACCACCGTAAGTTCGACGACCGTGACCTTTTGATCGATACGATACTGGCGGATGACCCGGATGACGCCGAGGAATCAGACGTGACGGACCTGGTCAATAACGATCTGACCGACGATCAGGTCTTCGCGCTTAACAGGTCGCTCAACAACGCGAACAAGAGCGGGCTCGTGGTCGACATCGACCTTGTGCACCTTCAGCAGGTCATCGCCGATGAGGGCTACAACAAACAGCAGATCAACTTCCTGACCAAGGCGCTGGAAGAGGAAGCCAAGTTCAAGGCCCTATACGACAAGACTGGCAACGATTTCTTCCTCGCCAAGGCGGAGAGCCAAAAAACAAAATTCATGGACAAGATCGCGAAGTTCGACGGCCTCACGACGACGGCGGTGAAATCCGCGAAATCCGTGGGGAAGCTGACAGCCAAGTCGGCGTCCAAGAACGCGGCCAAAAACGCCGCGAAGAACGCCGCCAAGAAAGCGGCTAAAAACGCCGCGAAGAACGCCGCCAAGGCCAACGCAAAAAATGCGGGGAAAGGCAAAAAGTCCTGACGCCGCACCCGTCGCGTCCACGATCTAAAATCACCTGATCCGGGCGGGCCGCGCCCGCCCGGACACTGTACTAAATCGGTGGCGT
>CAZPMO010000069.1:8380-22580 GCA_964587515.1 uncultured Rhodospirillaceae bacterium
CCCCCCCCCCCGATTCTCCTAGAATTCACGTCAGAAGAATATGGCGAAATGCCAAGATAAGCGGTTCGCTGACGTTGGATTGGTGGATGATGTCCCGTTATTCGGAGGTGGCGCGTGCGCGTTGCCGACGTGCCGCGTTCGCTCTCGCGGCTTGTGTCACGGCGGTTTCGCTGCTGCCGTTTGGCGCGCCGCGCGCCGCGACCGGCCCGTGGGACATTGTGGGCGGCGCGGGCATCCGGCACGTCGACAAAATCTCCACCCTTGAAACAGGCTCGAAACCCCAAGGGACCCTGATCGTTCTCGCCATCGCGGACATGGCGGTTAAGCCGCCGGGCATCGTGGGTCGCGCGGGTCTTCAGACCGCCAACAATTTTCCCGCCTATGAAGCGGAACCGAATTCGACCCGGTCGGACGGGACCCTGATCCGCGTGGCCACGGTGAACATGGAGATCCGACCTTGGAGCACCGTGGGTCGCGCGGGCATCCAGTCGGACGACACGGTCGCCACCATTGCCACGGAGGCGGCGACCAACCGCTTCGACAAGGACTTGATCCTGCTGGCGGCCGCGGACCCGGTAACCAGGCCGTGGAACATCGTGGGCAGCGCCGGCATCCAGTTCGACGACAACGTCACCACCGATGAGACCGATTCCTCGTCCAACCAGTCCGACAAGGCGCTGGTGCTCGAATTCGGCGGCACCTACAGCCCGGCGGTGGGGAAGGCGTACGGCCTCGAGCTTGGCTATGACTTCTCCCAGACCCTGTACGAGGATCTGTCGAGCTTCGATCTTCAGTCGCACTCGTTTTCCGCCTCCGTCGAACGGGAGTTCAGCGGCGTCGATACCGGCCTGATCTATCTCTATTCACGGACCTTCCTGGCCGGCGATGATTTCCTGGGGCTGCACAGCCTGACCCCGACGCTGGGTTATGGCGTTCGCGACTGGTGGTATGTCAGCCTGCGCTATAATTATCAGAACAAGGATTTCATCAGCGCCGATGATGATGGCCGCGACTCCAGCGTGAATTCCGGCACCGTCGACAATTTCCTGTTCTTCATGGAGGGCAAGGCCTATCTCTCGGTCGGCTATCGGGCCGAGAAGGAAAACGCCGACGACAATGCATTCGACTATCTCGGGCACTTCTTCCACGCGCGGCTGAAGATGCCGGTGCCGGCGAGGCTGGTCGCCCGCTGGAAACCGGAAGTCCAGCTCGGCTACGAATATTACACAAAGAATTATTCGTCCGTCACCACGAGTATCGGCGACGAACGACAGGACGACAGGACCACCGTGACGCTGGGCCTGTCCGCCGATATTACCAAGCGCCTGTTCGCGAAATTCGATTTCGAGCACATAGAGGCGGTTTCCAACCTGTCCTCGTCGGATTTCGACGAGAACGTGGTCACGCTGGCGCTCGGCGTTCGTTACTGAAACCGGCGTTCGGTATTACGGCTCGGTCTGTTCCGCGATGAGCCTGTCCAACAGGCGGCGGGTTTGTATAGTCGGCGCATCGGCATTGACGTCGATCTGAACCGCGCCCGGCCGCGCCGAGAGATTGCGCTGTTGCGCCTCGACCACGTCGACGTCCTCGTGAAAAGTGGTCTTGATGCCGACGTGCAGCTTTTCCGACAGCGCCGCGTCGTCGAGCGCATAGTTGCGCGAGAACAGCCAGAAATAATGGCAGCTTGTTTCGGTCTCCGGCGTGATGAAATGGCTCGTGCGCATGGTAATGCCACGCGATCGGTCGCCGTCGGGCGCGCCCGTTCCGGCTTCCGCCGCGCCGATGTCGAACGCGCAGAGCGACGGCGGCGAAAAAGTCGCGAGGATCCACCGGTCCACGTTGCCGGAAAACCCGCCCGCCAGGGCCCAGATCGGCGGCGGCTCCACGTCGAGCATCCAGCGCCGGACATGAATCCCGTCGCCGTCGCGGATTACCTCGGGCGGCGTGTCCTGGATGGCGCTGCTGCCCAGCGTCGCCGGATGAACATAGGTGGCGTGGGTGTTGTCGAGCTGGATATCGACCAGCAGCATGTAATTGCAGGCGACGTTCAGGACCTCGCAGGTGGCGCGCCAGTCGGGACCGCCATGCCAATAGAGATCGGGAATATCTTCGGTTCGCGCGCTTTCCGGCTCGCCCATCCAGATCCATATCCAATCATGGCGTTCGGCCACGGGATAGGCGCGAACCGAGCTGTCCGGCGGAATTTTCGATTGCCCCGGCACAAGCACGCAATCGCCCGACGGCGCGAAGCGGAGCCCATGATAGGCGCATTCGATATGGTCGCCGATCACCTTGCCCATGGACAGCGGCAGCGCGCGATGGCAGCAGCGATCGGCCAGCGCGACGGGATCGCCCGCGCCGTCACGGTAGAGCGCCACCGGTTCGCCGAGGAAAGTGCGCGCCAGGGGAGTGTCGCCCAACTCGCTGGCCCAGGCGGCCGCGTACCATCGATTTTTCAGATACATCCCGCCCTCTTGTACCGGCGACCGATACCGACGGTCAGCTCGTCTCCAGCAGGTCCATCAAAGGCTCGCCCTCGAAAGTAGCCGGCGGCTCGTCGATGATCCGGGTTTCGATATCGGTGAAATAGCGGTCGAGTACGGTCTCGCGCTCGTGTTTCAGGGGCGTCGGGCAGTAGCAGGTCTCGGTCCAGCGCGCGATCCCGTCGGCGCCGACCCGAGCGCGGTCCATCGCCGCCACGATCCCGCCGCCGTCCGGGCGCTGTTCGGCGATGCTGCCATCACCGAGCCGCTCGCGCAGCTCGCGCGCGTGTTCGGAAACCAGCCTGGCTGTCACGGCATAGAGCATGGCGTTTCTCCTTATGGGCCCGGGGCGACGCCGAGATGGCCCGCCATCCAGTCGGCGGATTGGGTCTTGAACATATGGCCTCGGTTGTGGGCCACGTGGTTGGCCCCCTCGATCAGCAGCAGCTCCACCGGACCGGAGACCTCGCCAGCCAGCCGTTCGGCGTCCTTGTAGCTGGTGATGCGGTCTTCCTTCGCGCCGATGATGAACATCGGACAGGTAATGTCCCGGGCGACGCCTTCGAGGTCGAACGCGGCGGTCTTTTCCCGCGCTTCGACCACGGTCTCGGAATGGGTGCGCAGCCGATAGGCCTCCTTCAGCGTATCCGGCCTGCGGTCGAAATTGTTCAGCACGTTGAAGGCGCCGCCGTTGGCGATCGCGGCCTTCACCCTCTTGTCATTCGCCGCGACGCGCGGGACGTAATAACCGCCCATGCTCGCGCCGGACAAACCCATGCGCCCGCCATCGAGATCGTCGCGCCCCTGCACCCAGTCCATCACCGCGCCGCACGGGACCTCGTAATCGTGGCGGATGGGAAAATCATACTGGCCTTCGCCCTGGCCCGGCCCGTCGACCGCCAGCGTCGCCATGCCGCGTTCGAGGAAGAGCTGCTCGGAATTGTGAAACTCCTCCTTAGTGGAATCCATGCCGGGGATCATGATGACCACCGGCGGCCGTTCGACCCCGGCGGGGCGCCGCAGATTGGCGAACAGGCATTTGCCCTCATAGGGGATTTCGACGCGTGCGCCGGGCGGCGCGAGATGGGGCAACGCCAGGGTCCGGCATTCGACCGCCTTCTCATGCGCCGCCCGCATTTCATCGGGAAATTCGCAGAACAGAAATTCACCGAAATGATAACACGCCGCCGCCGTGGTCAGCAGTTGTCCAGCGCTCAGCCCGTTTCCCGCCGCCAGCGCCGCGCGTCCGATTTCTTCGTGGATCGCGCCCTGCGCCGACCAGGCCGAACACCAGTCCTTCCATTGCTCGATGGAGTTGGTGACCTGGACGAAATCGGCGATCGGCACGCCGCCGGCCGTGAAGCGCGCCATCCAGCCGGTGCGCGCCTGGATGATCCTGTCGTCCGCCATGACCATCGCCTCCCTGCCTGGTTTCGGAGACCGCTATTTGGTCGCGCAAACCATGATTTCCACCAGCGTGCCGGGCGTCAGCTCGACGCCGACGGCGGCGCGCGCCGGCAGGTCGGCCTTGTCGAGCCAGGCCATCCACGGCTCGTTCATCTCGTCCTTAAGCGACAGATCGGACACATAGACCGTCGAGGTCAGGATTCGCGTCTTGTCGGTGCCGGCCTCGGCGAGAAAGCCGTCGATCTTGGCCAGCACCTCGGCGGTCTGCCCCTTCATGTCCTGCGACTTGTCGTCGGCGACGATGCCGGAAAGAAACACCAGGTTTTCGTGCACGACCGCGCGGCTGTTCCATGCGCCGGGTTGAATTCTGTTGATATCGGACGCCATCGGACCTCTCCCTGTTATGCGATGAGGACCGAGTTTACGTTTGCCGGTTGGGGGAGTCCATGGACGGCGCAGCGGGATATATTACCGGCGGCGATCGTTCGGGCGGTGTCTCGGTTTGAAGATTTGTCCGGTGACAGCATTGAGAACGCCGATCTTGAATTCACCACTGTGCCCGCGAAGGAGGGGAACAAAAGCTATCGTCCCAATGTCCGAAGTTGGAGCGAAAGCCGACCTAATTTTGGAACGCCGTCAGGTCCGTTAAATGCTGATACTGTTGATAAAGTCCCAAGTGATCGATTTTCAGGCGTCGCAATAGAAAAGGATTTTCAAATTTCGAGCATACCGGAAGCAAATTCCGCTGATACGCACACTGAGGAATCAGCTTCTACAAATTGGCTCCAATCATGTGGTCCAGAGACTTTATCAACAGTATCTGCCAGGAACGGACATCCGTCGAACGTGCGATCCGGCTTTACGAGCAGGAGCCGGGGGAGCTAGGTGGCCCCTCCCGGCTTGGGTAGTACGTGCTGCGGTGGGCCGGGTGGGCGCGTGCTGGGATTAATAAGGTCTCGTCCCGCTGAGAGACGCCCCGCCTTCGGATACCTCTGTTGTTCAAGTGGGGAACCGCCGGATTTCCCCAATTGTCGTGGGCCCGCTGGTATGGGCGAAATTATCCTGGAATGCGCCATCTACCACGGCCCGCTTTCCTTCATTCGGGACCTGCTCGCCCACGGCGCGGACCCGAACGCGTGCGCCCGTATCGACGACCGCGCGACCCCGCTCTAGGAAGCAGAGAGTCTGGGCCGCGAGCGGTCGGTCGCGTTTCTCGGAAAAGCAGCCGGCGGAGCGACTTAGCGACCGAATGTTTCAGTAAAAAACGTACGGATTCCAACAAATATTACCGATAACAGGATAATCGGCCAGATAATTTGAAATAGATTTTTGAATGTCAATGATTCATTCAGAAAAAAGACCTCATTATGCGCTTGGAAAAACTTATTACCTCAAGTATATGCCGTTATTAACTGCAATTTTCGTAAACGGAATCATTTTCTCAGTCCTTTACTACATCAACGATGTTAAAATTTTCGACAATATTGTCGAAAGCATAAATCTAATTTCATTTCTCATCGGCGCGTCCTATGCGGTCGCCTCCACATTCCTGGGCGGTTTTATCCGGGCTTTTTGCGGCGTGGCGCTGGTCTGCCTCTCCGTCATTGATCTTGGTCTCCCGGAACCGGCGAATTCGATCATCCATGCCGTGGTCACCGTCGCCGGCGCCTTGACGCCCTTTTAGCCGGCCGGCCAACTTCTTGACGGATGCGCGTGTTTGATGATGTCATCGGCATGCGTATATCCAATCCGCCATGGGAGCGATTGCAATGGGCGAAATTCTCGGCATCGGAACGACCCACTATCCGGGCCTGACGGGAACCGACGCAGGCCTGAGTTCGATCTGGCGGTTCATCATCAACGCGCCGCTCATCGACCCGAAATGGAAGGACGAGCGGAACTGGCCGGACGGCATGCGCGACGAGGTGGGGAACGACATGGGCCTCTCCTCGGCGGCGACCTATCGCGAGCGCATGTGGACAAACTTCCGCAAGCAACGCCAGATGATCGACGAGTTCGAGCCGGACTTCATCGTCATCGTCGCCGACGACCAGTATGAGAATTTCAAGGAAGACATCATCCCGCCATTCTGCGTCTACGGCCTCGACGACGAGTTCGAACAGGAGGTCTGGGGCCACGGGTTCATGGCCGAGAAGGACAATTACTGGGGCGAGCCGCATGATTGGAAGGCGACCTTTCATGGCCACCGCGACGGCGCCAAGCGCCTCACCGCCGGCCTGCTCGAACGCGGCGTGGCGATGCCGTACGCCTATCGGACGCTGCATTCGCCGGTCCTGGCGCACGGATTCAATTACACGGTGATGTATCTCGATCTCGATCGGCGGGGCTTTCCCCATCCGATCATTCCGTTCCACGTGAACTGCTATGGCAGCGCCGTGATCACAGCCGGCGGCGCTTTCGACCATCTCTTCAAGGAACCGGAGGAGAACGGCATCCCCGACCCGCCCGGCCCCAACCGGCGCTATGCCACGAGGTCGGCGCGAAAATGGCGGAAACCCTGGCGGAGAGCCCCTATCGGTCCGTCATCATGGCGTCGTCGAGCTGGTCGCACTGCTTCCTGTCGCCGAACTCCGGCTATGTCGTCCCCGATTTCGAGTCCGACCGGATGATGCTCGACACGTTGAGAGAGGGTGATTACGAGGTGTGGCGGCGGCGCACCATCGAGGAGACCGAGGCGGCCGGCCATCATGAAATGCTGAACTGGCATGTGCTGGCGGGCGCCATGAACACGCTCGGCCGCAAGCCGGAGATCACCGACTATGTGGAGACCTTCATCTTCCAGTCCAACAAGTGCTTCGCCGCCTTTCCGCCGAATTAGAGCGTGAGCTAATTCCGCATCAACACCTGTTCGACCCACCGCGCATTGTCGAACAAATCATCGTCGCCACCGGCGCGGCCGACCAGAAGAACGCCGACCGGCAATCCGTTGGGCCCCTTGTGCGACGGCAAGGTGATGCAGGGTAATCGCAGGAACGACCACATGGTCTGAAAGCGGACATCGCCGGTCCAGGCGTGCCCCTTGGGCGCCTCGCCGTTGGCGCTCGGCGTCAGCAACAGATCGAAATCCTCGAATATTCCCGGCATCGCGGCCCGGCACTCGACGCCGAAATCGAGCGCCGCGAGATAGTCTTCCTGGGAGGTGTCCCAGCCGAGCTGAAATATTTCCCGCATCTTTTCACTCAACTTGTCCCGGTGATTTTGCCATTCATAGGTGTAGGCGCGGGCCGCCTCCACCGCGAGCACGGACCACTGGCGGGGTGTGATATCGGCGAACCGGTCCGGCAGCGCGACGTCGGTCACGCTGGCGCCGGCGGCGGCGAGCCGGGCCGCGCTGTCCTCAAGCGCCTCGACTGACGATGGGTCCATCTCGTCCCACAAATGGGTCCGGCAAAGCCCGATCCGGGGCGGCCGGGCGGGCATTCCGCCCGGCGCCGGCGGCGTCCGGGTCGTGAGGACAGCGGCGCACAGCGCGACATCGTCGACCGTCCGCGTCATGAACCCGATGGTGTCGAGCGATTCCGCCTGGGGCGCGAGGCCGCGCCGGTCGAACAGGCCGAAGGTCGACTTGAAGCCCACGGCGCCGCAGAACGCGGCGGGGCGGATCACCGAGCCCGCGGTCTGGGAGCCGAAGGCGATGGGCACCATTTTGTCGGCGACCGCGGCGGCCGAGCCGCTCGACGAGCCGGCGGGAGTATGGTCGATATTGTGCGGATTGCGCGTCTTCGATGGCGGCGAGGCGGCGAACTCGGTGGTGACGGTCTTGCCCATGATCACCGCGCCCGCCCGCCGCAGCAGCGCGACCGCGGCCGCGTCCGACGCCGGCCGGTTATTCTCGTATATGGGAGAGCCGAACGCGGTCGGCATGTCGTAGGTGTCGTAGATATCCTTGATGCCGACGGGTACGCCGTGCAGCGGTCCCCGCGACGGCTCGGCGTCGCGCTCGCGCGCCTGGGCGAGACCGTATTCGGCATCGAGATATTCCCACGCCCGCACATCGGGTTCGCGCAATTCGATGCGGAGGAGGCAATCGGCCACCACCGCTTCCGACGTGGTTTCGCCCGCCGCGATCCGCCGCGCAACCTCCGTCGCGCTAAGTTCATTGAGTCCGCTCACCCTTCGCCTCCCGCATACGTGATTATGGGATGTCGATTATTGTCGACGGCGCATATTGCACCCGATATCCGAAACTCCCAAACATCGCCGCGCGAGCCTGAACGCGGAGATCATTATATATAATGTATCCTGTTGCGCAACGAGATATAAAATGTTACGCTATGTTATGGAGATTCGGAATATTCGCCATAAGGGCCTGAGGAATTTCATAGAGAAGAACAATTCCAAAGGATTGCCGCCGGATCATGTGGTGAAGATCGCCGATATCGTGTCGTTCCTGATCAATATAGAGAATATCGACGAGGTATCAGATCTCCAGAAATACAGACCGCATCTCCTCACCGGGGACCGCCACGGGACATATAGTTTTCACGTTACGGCCAACTGGCGGATCACCTTCAGGCATGATGCGGAATTCGATGAAATTTATGACGTCGATTATGAAGATTATCACTGATTCCTGGTATGACGTCTGGAAGGAGTACGAATGATGGCGGTCAAGATAGGCATGGATGCGGTTCATCCCGGTGGATTTATCCGGCGGTCCGTTTTGCCGGATGATTTGTCGGTCACCGCCGCCGCCGAAGCGCTGGGCGTAGGCCGGCCGGCGCTCTCCAATCTGCTGAACGAGAAGGCCTCGCTATCACCGGAGATGGCGCTTCGTGTGGAGAAGGCCTTCGGCGTCAAAATGGATACGCTACTCAGGATGCAGGCGCGCCATGATGCATTCCTTATGCGCCGGCGTGAAAGCGACATTCGCGTGCGGCGTTACGAATCGGCATAACAAACAATAAAATGGAGCTATTGGAACTGCGCACTTGCGGTTCGGAGCCTGACCCCTATACACGAGCGCCATGGCGCCTCCTCTTCTTATCCTGCGTGATATCCGCCTGACGCTCGGTGGTCCGCCGCTGCTCGACGGCGCTGCGCTTTCGGTTTCCGAAGGGGACCGGTTGTGTCTGGTCGGACGTAACGGGTCGGGTAAGTCAACGCTAATGAGGATCGCGGCCGGGCTCGTGGAACCGGATTCGGGCGAGGTTTTTGTCCAGCCGGGATCGACGGTGCGTTACCTGGCGCAGGAACCCGGTCTCGGCGGCTTCGCGACGACGCTCGCCTATGTGGAGGCGGGGCTGGGGCCGGGCGACGATCCTCACCGCGCGCGGCTTCTGCTGGAGCGGCTGGGTCTGGACGGCGGCGAGGACCCGGCAATTCTGTCGGGCGGCGAGGCGCGGCGCTGCGGCCTCGCCCGCGTGCTCGCGCCCAAGCCTGATATCCTGCTGCTCGACGAGCCCACCAACCATCTCGATCTGCCGGCCATCGAGTGGCTGGAAGGCGAACTGCGCGCCATGCGTTCCGCCCTGGTGCTGGTCAGCCATGACCGGCGTTTCCTGGAGACCCTGTCGCGGGCCACGGTGTGGCTCAGCGCCGGCGGGACGCGCCGCATGGCGCACGGTTTCAAGGGATTCGAGGCGCGGCGCGACGAGGTGCTGGAGCAGGAGGAAAAGGACCGCCACAAGCTCGACCGCAAGCTCACCGCCGAAGCCGACTGGCTGCACAAGGGCGTCACGGCCCGGCGCAAGCGCAATCAGGGCCGGCTGCGCGCGCTGTATGCATTGCGCGCCAAGCGCCGCGAACAGCGCGGCCCGGTGGGCACCGTCAAATTCGCGGTGACCGAAACTTCCCTATCGGGGAAGCTGGTGGCCGAGGCCAGCGGGGTTTCGAAATCCTTCGGCGGGGCGGCGGTGGTGCGGGATTTCTCCACTCGGGTCCAGCGCGGCGACCGCATCGGCATTGTCGGCCCCAACGGCGCCGGCAAGACGACGCTGCTGAACCTTCTGACCGGCGCGCTGCCGCCCGATGACGGCGAAATCCGGCTCGGCGCGAACCTCCGGATGGTCACCCTCGATCAGCGCCGCGAGAGCCTGGATGCGGACAGCACGCTGAGCGAGGCGCTGACCGGCGGGCGGGGCGATACGGTTTCAGTCGCCGGTGCATCGCGCCACGTGGTCTCCTACATGAAGGATTTTCTGTTTTCGCCGGAACAGGCGCGCACCCCTGTCCGGGTCCTGTCGGGCGGCGAGCGCGGCCGGTTGATGCTGGCCCGCGCGCTGGCGCGCCCGTCCAACCTGCTGGTGCTCGACGAGCCGACCAACGACCTCGACCTCGAGACCCTCGATCTGTTGCAGGAAATGCTGGCCGATTATCCCGGCACCGTGTTGCTGGTCAGCCACGACCGGGATTTCCTGGACCGCGTGGTGACCTCGGTGATCGCCTCGGAAGGGGAGGGACGGTGGATCGAATATGCCGGCGGCTATAGCGACATGATCGCCCAGCGCGCCGGCGCGCCGGTCGTGGAGCATGAAACGCCATCCCCGGCAAAAAAAACGGCGTCGTCGCCGTCGCCCCGACGGGCGCAACAACCGAGATTGTCCTTCAACGAAAAGCACGCGCTGGAGACCCTGCCGGTCCGGATGGAGGAACTCGCCGCCGTGATCGCGAAGCACGAGACCGCGTTGGCCGATCCCGAATTCTATTCAAGCGATCCCACCGGGTTCGAGACGGCGGCCGAAGCGCTCGGCCGCGCCCAAACCGAGTTGGCCGAGGCCGAGGAGGAATGGCTGTCCCTGGAATTGAAACGCGAATCCATCGAAGGCGGGTAGGCCGAATATTTCAGACGTCACACCACGGGCCGGGTCCGGATCGCCTCGCTGATCTTGCGCTTCAGAAGCTTCCCGTCCTTCGCATCACCGAAAAACTCCCCGTCTTCCATCATGATCTTGCCCCGTAGGAGTGTGAGGGTTGGCCAGGCTTCGGCCTCGAACCCTTCCCATGGGGTGTAATCGCTCTCGTGAAGACGGGCCGCCGTGATCGTGCGCCGCTCGGCCGGGTCCAGGATCGTGATGTCGGCGTCGCTGCCGGCGGCCAGCGCTCCCTTGCGGGGATAGAGGCCCATGATCTTGGCGACGTTGGAGGAGACCAGGTCGGTAAATTTCGCGAGGCTGTAGCCGCGCTTCGCCACCATCTCGGTGTACATCACCGAGACGCGGGGCTCGCAGCCGGCATTGCCGCCGGTGGTGTCGTCGACGCGATTGCCCTGGGTCTTGGTGGAAAGGGTACAGCAGATCTCATCGGTCGCGATCGAGGAGATCGAGCCCCTGAGCTGGCCCTCCCACAGCGCTTCCTGATCCGAGCTTTCCTTCAGGCTCGGATAGGTGTGATAGATCTGGCCGTTGGGGCGTTTGTAGTGCTCGTGGGTGAACATCAGATACTGATGCAGGGTCTCGCCGTAGATCGGATAGCCCCGGGCGCGCGACGCCTCGATGGCCGCGACGCCGGTGGCGGCGCTCACATGCATCATGTAAAGCGGCGTCCCTTCCACGTGCTCCGCGAGCCGAATGATGCGGCGGAAGGACAGATCCTCCGACATGGCGTTGTGAACCTCGGCCATGTTTTCGAATCCGTTGCGGCCTTCCCGGTTCAACACGTCGTACATGTGCATGACGATTTCATCGTCCTCGGCGTGGATCGCGCCGATCCCGCCATCCTTCTTCAGCACCTTGAATATTTCCCAGATATGCCCGTGGGTGATCTTGCGGCCCTTGCGGCTGGGCGTGATGTCGGTGGTGAAGATCTTGACCGACGGGAATCCGTCCTGGATGGCCTCGCCGATCTGCGGCGGTAAGTCGGGCGGTATCTCACCTTGCACCATGATGTGATAGCCGTAATCGGCGTAACACTTGCCCGTCCAATCCTGGGACCGGATGTTGACGGCCTCTTCGATGGTGCGGCCGTGCCGCCATTCCGCGAAATCGAGCAGCGTCGTGGTGCCGCCGTGGATCGCGGCGCGGCTGACGATATCCGGACCATCGGTCATCTTGACCTCGCCGCCTTCCTCGAGAGCGGGGATGTGCCACGAAGAGTGGATATGAGGATCGATGCCGCCCGGCATGACGATCTTGCCGGTGGCGTCGATCACCCGCGCCGCCTGGCCGTCGTCGAAAATGCCGGGTGCCGCGATCGCGGCGATGGTTTCGCCGGAAATGCACACATCCCAAGCGCCGTCGCCCTCGGGCGTCACCACCCGGTCGCCGCGAATGATCAGATCGAACATATCATGCCTACCTTCAATGCTCAGTCGATGAACGACAATAGCAGCTTACCGGCGACCCCGCGGCCCTCCAGCCGGCGGTGCATCCCGGCCACGTCATCGAGCGGGAAGCGATCGACGATCGGCGCTTCAAGCGAGCCGTCCTCGAGCGCCGCGAGAACATGGTCCATCCCCCGCGCCCACAGATTTGGCCGCTCCATCACGTGGCCGAGGGAAAACCGGGTGAAGCTTTGCGAACGCGGCAGAACGCGGTCGCGAATGTTGTCGAAGGGCGTGGCCTCGGTTTCGCCGATATTGATGATCTGGCCGAGGACACGAACCGCGTCGAACGTCCGATCCAGCGTCTCGCCGCCGAGCGAGTCGATGGCGAGATCGACGCCTTCGCCGCCGATCATTTCCAACGCGGCGGCGACGAAATCGGACTCGTTCAGATTGACCACGCGCGCCGCCCCGTATTTCAGCGGACCGGCTTCCTTGCCGGGGGTCCCGACCGTGCCGATGACGCTCGCCCCGGCGTTGACGGCGAGCTGCGTGGTGAACAGCCCGACGCCGCCGCTTGACGCATGCAGCAGCACGGTGTCGCCGGCGGCGGTCGCGCGCACGGTATGCAGCATGTGATAGGCGGTCAGCGCCTGCACCTGAAAGGCGGCACCCACGTCGAGGGGAACGGCCGCCGGCAACCGGGTCGCCAGCGCGGCCGGCGCCGTGCAGCGCTCGGCGTACCCGCCCGAGTCGGGAAGAATGGCGATCACCCGCTCGCCGACGTCAAGCCCTTCCACCCCGGCGCCCAGCGCCAGCACCGTGCCCGATACCTCCCGGCCCATGACGTGCGGATAGCTGACCGGGTGGGGGTAGATGCCCTGGCGGCGTTGGATATCGGCCCAGTTGCATCCGCAATAGGCGATCTCGATCAGCACCTGGCCGGGCGCGGCTTCCGGCTCCGCGACCTCGCGCACAATCAGGGCTTCCAACCCTCCCGGGTTATCGACAACGGCGGCGCGCATTGATTCTTCCTTCCCCCGCGAACCATACTCTATAAGAACGCTTGGAGGGGATCGCAGATGGCGAGAGTGATAACCGTGGGCGCGGCGCAGCTGGGGCCCATCCAGCGCGCCGACAGCCGGTCCGCCGTCGTCGACCGCCTGTGCGCCATGATGCGCGACGCCCACGGCAAGGGCTGCGATCTGGTGGTCTTCCCCGAGTTGGCGCTGACCACTTTTTTTCCGCGCTGGGTCATGGACGACCAGGTCGAGATCGATGGCTGGTTCGAGCGCGAGATGCCCGGCGTCGAGACCCGCAAGCTGTTCGACCTGGCGGCCGAGCTCGAAATCGCCTTCCATCTGGGCTACGCGGAACTCACCGAGGAGGGCGGGCGGGCGCATCACTACAACACCGCGATCCTGGTCGACAAAACCGGCCGGATCGTCGGCAAATACCGCAAAATTCACCTGCCGGGCCACGCCGAGTTCGACCCCGATCGCAGTTTCCAGCACCTGGAAAAACGCTACTTCGAAATTGGCGATCTGGGTTTTCCGGTAATGCGCGCCTTCGACGGCGTCCTCGGCATGTGCATCTGCAACGACCGGCGCTGGCCGGAAACCTATCGCGTCATGGGGCTGCAGGGGGTGGAGATGATCCTGCTCGGCTACAACACGCCCGCGCTTAATTCGCAATCGGACGAGCCCGCCGAACTGCGCGCCTTCCATAACCACCTCACCATGCAGGCCGGCGCTTACCAGAACAGCAGCTGGGTGGTCGGCGTCGCCAAGGCCGGCGACGAGGACGGCCACGACATGATCGGGGACAGCGTCATCATCGCGCCCACCGGCAAAATCGTTGCCCAGGCCACCACGTTGGACGACGAGTTGATCGTCGCCGACTGCGATCTCGACGCCAGCGCCTTCGGCAAGAAGACCGTCTTCAATTTCGCGGCCCATCGGCGCATCGAGCATTATGGTCTGATCACCGAACGCGCCGGCGCAATTCCCCCAGAGTAATACCAAGGATCACTGATAATGGCCCATAGAGACGGCCTGCCAAGGTTTTCGGCCAGGAGCGCGCGGCGTGG
>CAZPMO010000070.1:0-13658 GCA_964587515.1 uncultured Rhodospirillaceae bacterium
CCATCGACGACAAGCGGGGCACCATCGAATACCGCACCAAGGTCGCCGGCGTCCTCGCACGCCGCGCCGCCGGCATCGCGCGGGACCGCGCAGGGAGCAGCTAATGGCCAAGAATCATGTAACCACCACCGTTAACGGCGAAGAGGTCGAGTTCCTGTGCGAGGCGCAGGAGACCCTGCTCGACGTGCTCCGCGACGAGCTCGGCCTCACCGGCAGCAAGGAAGGCTGCTCCTCGGGCGACTGCGGCGCCTGCAGCGTGACCCTCGACGGCCGCCTCGTGTGCTCGTGCCTGGTTCTCGGCGTCGAGGCCGAGGGCCGTGAGATCACCACCATCGAGGGTATGGCCGAGGGTGAGACCCTGCACCCCCTGCAGCAGAAGTTCCTCGAGCACGCGGCGCTGCAATGCGGCTTCTGCACGCCGGGCATCCTGGTCGCCGCCAAATCGCTGCTCGAGCGCAATGCGGACCCGACCGAGACCGAGGTGCGCTACTGGCTCGCCGGCAACCTCTGCCGCTGCACCGGCTATGACAAGGTGGTGCGCGCCGTGATGGACGCCGCCGCCGAAATGCGAGGGGCGTGAGCATGGATGGGGGTAACGCATCGTACAAGTGGGTCGGCACCCGGCCCATCCGCCCGGACGGGGTGGACAAGGTCACGGGCCGGGCCAACTTCGGCGCCGACTTCGTCGCCGCGGGCATGCTCGTCGGCAAGATCCTGCGCAGCCCGCACGCCCATGCCCGCATCGGCGGCATTACAATTCCCGAGGACATTCGCGGCCGCGTATTTACCCACGACGACATGGCGGGGATCGAGCCGATCCGCGCCAATTCGGCGCTGCCCGGTTTCAAGCCGTCGGCCCAGCCGGCGCTGGCCGCCGGCAAGGTGCGCCACGTTGGCGAACTGGTCGCCGTCTGCGTCGCGCCGACCCGCGCCGAGGCCGAGGACATGGCCGACCGGGTCGAGATCGAGTTCGAGCCGCTGACGGCGGTCTCCGACATGCTGGCGGCGCGCGCGCCGGATATGGCTCTGGTTCACGACGACTGGGGCGACAATGTTTTTCTGGAGACCTTTGTCGAGGCCGGCGACATAGAGGCCGCCTCGCGCGAGGCGGCGGTGACGGTGACGCGGCGCTTCCAGACCGCGCGCCAATGCATGGCGCCCATGGAGGGGCGCGGCGTCATCGCCCATTGGGATTCTCGCCTCGAAATGCTGGAGGTTACCTCGGCGACCCAGTTGCCCCACATCGTGCGCACCGGGCTCGCCGATTGTCTCGGCATCGATCACGGCCGGGTCCGGGTGATCGCGCCCGATGTGGGCGGCGGCTTCGGCTACAAGGGCATCCTCGCGCCCGAGGAGGTGGTCGCCTGCTGGCTCGCCATGCAACTCGACCGGCCGGTGCGCTGGGTCGAGGACCGCCGCGAACATTTGACCGGCAACGCCAATTGCCGTGAACACGCCTACGAAATAACCGCCTATGCCGATAACGAGGGCCGCCTGCTGGCGCTCGACGCCGAGGCCACGGTGGATGCCGGGGCCTATTCCGTCTATCCGTTCTCGGCCTGTCTGGAGGCGGCGCAGGTCGCCTCGATCCTGCCCGGCCCATACGATTTTCCGGCCTATCGATGCCGTACCTATTCGGTGGCGTCCAATAAGCCGCCGATCCTGCCGTTTCGCGGCGTCGCGCGCGCCGGGGTGTGTTTCGCGCTGGAACTGATGCTGGACGCGATCGCGCGCGAGCTTGAAATGGAGCCGCACCGCGTCCGCCTCGCCAATCTGATCGCTTCCGACGCGATGCCGTTCGACAACATTACGGCGAAGCATTTCGATTCGGGCGACTATCCCGAATGCATGCGCCGGGCCGCGGCGGCGATCGACGTCGAGGCCGTGCGCGAACGTCAGCGCGCCGGCGAGCCCGACGGGCGCCGCATCGGGCTGGGCTTTTCCATCTTCTGCGAACAGGCGGCGCACGGCACGTCGGTCTATTCCGGCTGGGGCATTCCCATGGTGCCCGGCTTCGAGCAGGCCGGCGCGCGGCTGACCCCGGACGGCGTGCTGGAACTGCGCGTCGGCATCCAGTCGCATGGCCAGGGGCTGGAGACCACACTGGCCCAGGTGGCGCACGAGGTGCTGGGCGTTGAGACCGCCGACGTGCGCGTGGTGCACGGCGACACCGCCTATACGCCGTACTCGACCGGCACCTGGGGTTCGCGCTGCATGGTGATGGCGGGCGGCGCGGTGGCGGCGGCCTGCGATGAGATGGCGGAGCGCATCACGCGCATCGGCGCGAAGCTGCTTCAGGTCGAGCCCGGGGCGGTCGCGCTCGATGGCGGGCGCGTGGTGGGCCCGAGCGGCAGCGTCTCGATCGCCGAGATCGGCAAGACCTGGTATCTGCGGCCGCAGGATCTGCCCGACGATGTGGATTCAAGCGGCCTCGAGGTCACGGTGGGCTATAAGCCGGAACGCGATTCGGGCACCTTCTCCTACGCCGCGCATGCGGCGGTAGTGGCGCTCGACCTTGAGACCGGCGCCGTCGAGATCCTGGATTATGCGGTGGTCGAGGACGGCGGCGTGCTGGTCAACCCGATGATCGTCGACGGCCAGGTCCATGGCGGCGCCGGCCAGGGCATCGGCACCGCGCTACTGGAGGAAATGCCGTTCTCGCCCGACGGCCAGCCGCTGGCCCCGACATTCGCCGATTACTTGCTGCCGGGCGCCACCGACGTGCCCGCGATCCGCGTCGATCATATGGAAACGCCGTCGCCTTATACCGCGCACGGCCAGAAGGGTATCGGCGAAGGCGGCGCCATCGGTCCGCCGGCGGCGATCGCCAATGCCGTCAACGACGCGCTCAGCCCGCTCGCGATCGAGGTCTGCGAGGTTCCGGTTACGCCGCGCCGCGTGCTCGCCGCCATCAGAGGCGCGGCCGCCGGTTCGTAACGCCGGCTTTACTGAATCAGGAAATTCTTGATCAGAATCGATTCCACCCTCGCCGGCCGCACAGCCGCATTGATCCGTTCCAGAAGAACGCGGCGCAGAGGGTTCAGACCCTCGGAACTCCGCAGATCGTCCATCCTGACATCTCGGACATAGACCTGCAGGATATTCATGATACGTGGCTCCATTTGCTCCAGTGTCAAAAGGTCTTTCTTGTCGGTGTAAACAAGGGTGATGGCAATTTTCAGGAAACTGTTGGCGCCGCCGCCGTCGAGGTTGGTGACAATCGGCTCCAATTCCAGGAATTGGGGTTCCAGCGGCGGCGGTGGCGCCTCGTCGACCGCTTCTTCCGTTCCATCGTTCATGAATTGGTCGAACAGCCCCATGAAGTGGGCGATCGCCGCGCCCGCGCCGATGACCAGCAGAAAGAGCACGATGATCACGAAAATCTTCGCTCTCTTCGCCTTCCTGTCGGCCTCTTCCTCTTCCAGATCGATGTCGAGAAGATCGAGCGCTTGGTCTTCGGCCATGGGCCCCCGCGATCGGCGAATTCCGCCTGTCCGCGCGCCGCGCCGGCGTCACGCGTGACACACGCCAAGAAAACAGGGGGAGTGTCCAATAAACCGTTAATATCAGGCGGGATTCGTCATTTCAGCGGTTGTTTTCCGCGGTATTTCAGAAACCGCCGGACTGGTAGTCCTCGACGGCCTGGATAATCTCCTCGCGCGTATTCATCACGAACGGGCCGTAGCGCGCGATGGGTTCGCCGAGCGGTCGTCCCGCGACCACGATGGCGCGCCCGCCGTCGATGCCGCCGCGCAGCGTCAGCGTCGCGCCGGGACCCAGGGCGGCAAGCTGGCTGTCGGCCACTACCGTCGCGCCCGCGCCGATTTCAACCGTGCCCTCGAACGGGTAGACGAAACCCGCGTGATCATGCGGCAGCGGCGTCTCTATTTCTATTCCGGCCGGCAGCGCGATATCGAGATAGACCGGTTCCACCGCGATGCCGTCGACCGCGCCGTCGGTTTCCTCGAAGCGTCCGGCGATAACCCGCACCCGGGCGCCGTCGGCGCGCGCGATCTCCGGCACGTCGCCCGGCTCGATATTCTGATATCGCGGCGCCGCCATCTTGTCGCTGGCCGGCAGATTGACCCAGAGCTGGAAGCCCTTCATCCGGCCGTCCTGCTGTTCCGGCATTTCCGAATGCACGATGCCGCGTCCGGCGGTCATCCATTGCACCCCGCCCGGGCCCAGTACGCCGCCCGCGCCGGTATTGTCTTCATGGCGCATGCGCCCGGCGATCATATAGGTCACCGTCTCGAATCCGCGATGCGGATGATCGGGGAAGCCCGCGATATAGTCCTCGGCGTTTTCGGTATCGAACTGATCCAGCATCAGGAAAGGATCGAGATTGTCGAGTTCGGGCGTGCCGATGCTGCGTTTCAGACGCACCCCGGCGCCGTCGCTGGCCGGCGTCGCGTCGAATATCTTGATAACCTCGCGCTGGTCCATGCTCATGGCCTCCTACTCCCCATCCTCGCCGTCTCCATTGGTGTCGGTGTCTCCATGGTCACCGTCGGCCACCGCCGGCAGGATAACATCCGACAGCCGCGCGTAATCCTCGGCGCGGTGGGCGAGGATGATATCCTGGATCTTGTCGTCGGCGGTTCCCAGCCGGCGCAACACGCTGCCGCCCAGTTGCAGGCTCATCTCGAAGGTTTCGTGCACGATACCGGTGGCGCCGGCCGCCTCCAGCATTTTCTGGTGTTCGCCGTCACGGGCGCGCACGAAGATGTGCAGCGCCGGAAAATGCTGATGCAGCAGATGCACCGCGCGCTCCGCGGCGGCCGGATCGTCCATGGTCACCACGGCGGCCCGCGCCCGGTCCGCGCCGACGGCGCGCATCACCTCCGGACGACTGGCGTCTCCGAAGAACACCGAGTGGCCATGCGCGCGGCATTCGCTGACCCGGGTGGGCTCGTATTCCAGCCCGACGAAGGGGATTTCGGCGGCGGTCAATGTTTTCGCGACCGACTGCCCGACGCGGCCGTACCCCGCGATGATCACGTGATCCTTGAGATCACTGACCGCGTCCTCGTCGAGGCTGCCGGCCTGCGCGGCCATAACCCGCAGCCGGTCGCCGATCCGGCGTCCCGCATGGGCCAATAGCGGCGATAACGCCATGCTGAGCGCCACCGCGACGACCAATAATCCCCCGATGTCGCGATCGAGAATCCCGAGACCCATGGCGATCGCGAACATGATGAAGGCGAACTCGCCGCCCTGGGCCAGCACCAGACCGACATGGAGCGACGTTCCCGGCGGATTGCCGGCGACACGGCACAGGGCGGTTACGATCAGCGCCTTGACCACGACCAGCGCGACGACGATCAGCACCAGCGCGCCGGGGGTGTCGACCGCGACTCGGATATCGAGCCCCATGCCGACGGTCATGAAAAACAGCCCCAGCAACAGGCCCCGGAAGGGCGCGATATCGGCCGCCACCTGATGGCGGTATTCGGTTTCGGCCAGCAGCAATCCCGCCATGAAGCCGCCGATCGCCAGCGACAGCCCGACCACCGACGTCGCCCACGCCGTGCCCAGCAGGATCAGCAGGGTCACGGCGGCGAACAGTTCCGGGCTGCGGCCGATGGCGACGGCGCGGAGAATGGGCCGCAGCACGAGACGGCCGAGAACGAAGATCGCGATCACCGCCGCCACCGCCTCGAGGATCGGCCGGGCGAGGCTCCACGACAGGACCACCTGGTCGCCGGCCAGCGCCGGCACCAGCGCCAGCAGCGGCACCACGGCGAGGTCCTGAAGCAACAGGATGGCGACCGCGATCCGGCCGACCCGGCTCGCGATCTCGCCACGCTCGGACAATAGCTGGATTACGATGGCCGTCGATGACAACGCCAGCGCCGCGCCGATCACCACCGCGCCCGGCAGCGTCGCGCCGGCCAGCAGCGCGATCGCGCCGATGACCACGCCGGTGACCGCGACCTGGGCCGTGCCGAGGCCGAAAATATAAGTGCGGATGACGCGCAGCCGCTCGATCGAAAGCTCAAGCCCGATGGTGAACATCAGGAAGATCACACCGAGCTCGGCGAGGCCGTGGGTGGTCTTGGACTCCTCGATCAGGGCCAGTCCGTATGGCCCCACCAGAATGCCGGCGACCAGATATCCGATCACCACGGACGCGCGCAGGCGCTGAAAAACCGGCACGACGATGACCGCCGCGACCAGGATGATCAGCACCTCGGAGAGGAAAGGGACCTCCGGCATCGGGATGGTGTCCGTTACATCGGGCTGAAAGAGTGGCTTTGAGTAGCGTCACTGTACAGCGCCGGGCGCGTCTCGGGAACGCGAAAGCCCGAATCACGGTCTGGACGCGGGGCCGGGGCGTTCCCATATAGGTCGAGCCCGCCCCTTCCGTCCGCAGCACGCGTCGAGGTCCCCCGATTTCAATGGTTTTGCGATGATAGTTGTCGAGATCGTCGCCGGTTTGGTGCTCTTGTTCGGGGGCGGCGAATTCGTGGTGCGCGGCGCGGTGGCGCTGGCCCGGCGCTTCGAGGTCTCGCCACTGGTGATCGGTCTGACCATCGTCGGATTCGGCACCTCGCTGCCGGAATTACTGGTCAGCCTCAATGCCGCCCTTTCCGGCGCGCCCGGTATCGCCGTCGGCAATGTGATCGGCAGCAACATGGCGAACATGATGCTGATCCTGGGCGCCGCGGCGATGATCGCTCCCATTGTCGTCAATCCGCTTGCGGTGCGTCGCGACGGCTCGTTCATGCTGGCGGTGACCGTTATTTTTGTGATCATCGGGCTCGGCGGTTCAGTCTCGGCCTGGCAGGGCTCACTGATGGTGGGACTGCTGCTCGGCTTTATCGGGCTATCGCTATGGCGGGACATGCGCGCTTCCAACGGCGCCGCGGCGCGGCATCGCGAGGAGGCCGAGGAGATCACGGAACTACCGCGCCAGTTGTGGCTGATGATCGTCGCCGTGGTGGGCGGATTTCTGGCGCTCAGCTACGGTGCCCAGCTTCTGGTCTCCGGCGCCACCACGCTGGCGCGCGGCGTCGGCGTGCCCGACGAAGTTATCGGGCTGACGCTGGTCGCGGTCGGTACGTCGCTGCCCTAACTCGCGACCTCGATCGTGGCCGCCAAGCGCGGCCACTCCGACGTCTGCATCGGCAATGTCATCGGCAGCAATATCTTCAATCTGTTCGGCATCCTCGGCGTCACCGCGATCGTCGCCCCGCCGGTGCCGTTCGCCGACAAGATCGTCGGCTTCGATTTGTGGGCGTTGCTGCTGGTGACCGCGCTGCTGTTGCCGTTCATGTTGACCGGCCGACGCATCAGCCGCGTCGAGGGCTCGGCGCTGCTGGCGCTCTATGCCGCCTATGTGGCCTGCCAGTTCTGGGGCCTGGGGGGAATCACCCTGAAATTGGCGGGCGGGTGATCGCCGCGGCCTTGATCGGGGCGACGGCATCGCCCATCCTGACCACATGACCGAAACGGGAACCATGCTGATCACGGGCGCCGCGCGGCGTATCGGGCGGGAGATCGCGCTCGGGCTGGCCGCCGACGGGCGGCCGGTGGCGGTGCATCATCGCGGCGCCGACGATGACGCTGAAACCGTGGTGGAGGAAATTCGCCGCGCCGGCGGAAATGCCGTGGCGGTAACCGCCGATCTTGCTTGCGAGGACGAGGTCGCGGGGCTGCTCGCGGCGGCGGCGAGCGCGCTCGGGCCGGTCGACTGCCTGATCAACAACGCGTCCGTGTTTGAGAACGACAGCGTCGAGAGCGCGACCCGAGCCTCGTGGGACGCCCATATCGAGACCAATCTGCGGGCGCCGTTCGTCCTGATCCAGAGTTTCGCGCGTCTTCTGCCCGCCGGTATGACGGGCAATGTCATCAACATCCTGGACGAACGGGTGTGGAATCTTACGCCGCATTTCATGTCCTATACGTTGTCCAAGGCGGCGTTGTGGACGCTGACGCAGACCATGGCGTTGGCGCTGGCGCCCGCCATCCGGGTCAACGCGATCGGACCCGGGCCAACGCTGCCGAGCCCGCGCCAGTCCGCGGCGCAATTCGATCGTCAGTCCGCGATGATGCCGCTCGGACGTGGCGCGACGCCCGGGGAAATATGCGATGCGGCGCGGTTTATCCTTGCGGCGCCCGCGCTGACGGGCCAAATGATAGCTCTCGACGGTGGCCAGCATCTCGGTTGGGGCCAGGTCCCGCCCGGCGCGCCGCCCACCGAGGAATAGGCCGAGGAATAGGCCGAGGAATAGGCTGGGGGCCAGGCTGGTGACCGAGAAGGTGAAAATATAATGTCGGAACCGGAAACAGTACGGCCGCTGCGCGCGCTTGCGCCGGACGAACGCCTGCGCCGGGTGTTCGTCCGCGACCTCGTACTGTCCTGCCTGATCGGCGTTCATCGCCACGAGCGGGACGGCAAGCAGCGGGTGCGGGTCAATCTCGACCTCGATGTGGAGGACACCGGCGAGATGGTCGGCGACCGGCTGGTCAACGTGGTGAGCTATGAGGATCTGGTCGAGGAATTGCGGGCTCTGGCCGCCGCCGGGCATATCAACCTGGTCGAGACGCTGGCCGAACGGATTGCCGAGGTCTGTCTCGACGATCGCCGGGTACGCCGCGCGCGCATCCGGGTCGAGAAGCTGGACGTGTTCGCCGATGCCGCCAGCGTCGGCGTCGAAATCGAGCGTTCGAACCCAAAAGCGTAACGATTTCAATAGCTGAGGGTGTTTCTTCGCGCCCGGACATGGCTTTTTGTACACATGCTTATCCGCGCTTCGGCGGAGTCGTGCTAAACCCCGACGAATTAACAATCAAATTTGACTGCTCGATGTTGAGCCTTAAAATAATAGATATATTTCAATTGTTTATGGAATCGGGCGGAAATCCGTCAGTATTGGGCAAATGTTTGATGTCAAGCAATTCGCCCGTGATGGGTTTGAAGAGTTTTCCATAGAGTTTTCCACAGGCAGGCCGGCAAATAAATTTCATCGAAAACCTTGTCCGGCCGCGCTATGGCCTTGACAATCCACGTGGAAAGCAAAAGTTGCTGGTGTATGGCGAAGACGCGGACAGTCGACGGGGACGCGGCCGGGTCGGAGGCGGATAAGCCGCTTTCCGACGGTGGTTCGTTGCGTCGTGGCGCGGCGGTCATCGCCGGCCATCTGAAAACGTTGCCGGCCGGACCCGGCGTCTATCGGATGCTCGACCGGAAGGGGACGCCGCTTTACGTGGGCAAGGCGAAGAGCCTGCGCAAAAGGGTCGCCGCCTATAGCCGGCCCGAGCGCCAGTCGGCGCGGATCGGCCGCATGATTGCCCAGACCGTCTCGCTGGAGGTCATATCGACCCATACCGAAGTTGAGGCGCTGCTGCTTGAAAGCAACCTGATCAAGGAACTGCGGCCGCGCTATAACATTCTGCTGCGCGACGACAAATCGTTCCCCTATATCCTGCTGACCGAGGATCACGCCGCGCCGAGGCTGATCAAGCATCGCGGCGCGCGGTCGCGTAAAGGCGAATATTTCGGCCCCTTCGCCTCGGCCGGCGCGGTCAACCGCACGCTGAACGCGCTGCAACGCGTCTTTCCGCTGCGCACGTGCGGCGATTCCATCTACGCGAGCCGCACCCGGCCTTGCCTGCAATATCAGATAAAACGCTGCGCCGGGCCCTGTGTCGATCGCATCGACGCCGAGGGGTATACGGAGATCGTCGGCCAGGCGCGGGCGTTCCTGTCGGGCCGCAGCCGCGAGGTCCAGCAACAGCTTTCGCATCGCATGGAAACGGCCAGCGCGGCGATGGAGTATGAAAGCGCCGCGGTCTATCGCGATCGTATCCGCGCCCTGACCGAAATCCAGGCGCATCAGGACGTTAATGTGCGCAATCTCGGCGCCGCCGACGTGATCGCCGCCTTTCAGGACGGCGGCCACACCTGCATTCAGGTGTTCTTCTTTCGCGCCGGCCATAACTACGGCAACCGCACCTATTTTCCCAACCATGCGCGCAGCGTGCCGGCGGAAGAGGTGCTGGAAGCGTTCGTCGGCCAGTTTTATTCCGACAAGTCGCCGCCGCCGCTGGTGCTGGTCAGCCACGCATTGCCTCAGGCCGACCTGGTCGCCGAAGCGCTCGGCGTGCGCGCCGGACGCAAGGTTGAGCTATCGCGGCCCAGGCGCGGCGCCAAGCGTAATCTGATTGATAATGCTGGCGACAATGCCCGTGAGGCGCTCGGCCGGCATTTGTCGGAAAGCGCGGCCCAGCGCCGTTTGCTCGAAGGCACGGCGGAGTTGTTCGGGCTCGACGCCGCGCCACGGCGCATCGAGGTCTATGACAACAGCCACATCTCCGGGTCCGATGCGCAGGGCGCGATGATCGTCGCCGGGCCGGACGGACCGATCAAGAGCGCCTATCGCCGTTTCAACATCAAGGACGAGCGAATCAAGGCGGGTGACGATTACGCGATGATGCGCGAAGTGCTGGGTCGGCGTTTCGCGCGCGCCCTCAAGGAAGATCCCGACCGCGAACGCGAGACCTGGCCCGACCTGGTGCTGATCGACGGCGGACCGGGGCAGCTCAGCGCGGCGCGCGAGACCATGGCCGATCTCGGGATCGCCGACCTCGCGATGGTCGCCATCGCCAAGGGTCCCGACCGCGATGCCGGGCGCGAGCGTTTTTATATGGATGGGCGCACGCCGTTCATGCTGCCGCCCAACGACCCGGTGCTCTATTTTCTGCAACGGCTGCGCGATGAGGCGCATCGATTCGTGATCGGCGGTCATCGCGCGCGGCGGTCCCGCGCCATCAGCGCCTCGCCGCTCGATGAGATCGCCGGCGTCGGACGGACCCGCAAGCGCGCGCTGCTCAACCATTTCGGCTCGGCCGCGTCGGTCGCGCGCGCCGGCCTCACCGACCTCGAAACGGTCCAGGGAATCAGTCACACGGTGGCGAAAAAAATTTATGACCATTTCCACGACGACCGTTAGACTCGGTCCGGCTGGAGGAAACCGCGCCGCATGAAACCGACCCTGCCGAATATCCTCACCCTGCTTCGGATCGCCGTGATCCCGGGGATGGTGGCGCTGTTCTATCTCGAAAGCGAATGGGGCGCGTGGCTGGCCTGCGGCGTGTTCGCGGTCGCCGGCGTGACCGACTTCCTGGACGGTTACTTCGCCCGCCTTCGGGGCGAACAATCGGCTTTCGGCCGCTTCCTCGATCCGGTCGCGGACAAGCTGCTGGTGGCCTCTGCGCTGCTGATGCTGGTCGGGTTCGGCCAGATAACGGATCTGGTGATCCTGCCGGCGCTGGTCATATTGTGCCGCGAGATCATGGTCTCGGGCTTGCGCGAATATCTCGCCGGGCTCCGGGTTTCGGTGCCGGTAAGCGAGCTCGCGAAGTGGAAAACCACGCTCCAGATGATCGCCATCGGATTTTTGATCGTCGGCGATTCGGGCCCCGCCGACTGGCCGGTGCGCACCATTGGCGAGGTCGGGCTGTGGATCGCCGCGGTGCTGACCCTGGTCACGGGATACGATTATTTCTGCGCCGGCATGCGTCATATCGAGCGTGAAGACAATGATGGCGCGCCGCGCTCGTCGGGGGCGGAGTAGGGCGATGGAGAGCGGACTACGAATGTTCGGGCTGGCCGGCTGGAGCGGCAGCGGCAAGACCACTCTGATGGTCCGGCTGCTGCCTGAGCTGATCGCGCGCGGCGTCACCGTCTCGACCCTGAAGCACGCCCATCATACCTTCGACATCGACCAGCCGGGCAAGGACTCCTATGAACACCGCGCCGCCGGCGCCACCGAGGTGCTGGTCTCCTCGGCCGAACGCTGGGCGCTGATGCGCGAGATCAGGGGCGAGACCGAGCCGTCGCTGGAAGCGCTGGTCGCCCGCATGACGCCGGTCGATCTGCTGCTGATCGAGGGGTTCAAGACCGAATCCTACGACAAGATCGAGGTCCACCGTCCGACCCTCGGCAAGAAATTGCTGGCGACCCGAGATCCGCGCATCGTCGCGGTGGCGTGCGACGCGCCTCTTACGGAGATCGACGTGCCGGTGCTTGATCTCAACGACATTCCGGCGATCGCCGATTTCGTGCTGCGCCATTGCGGGCTGGCGGCGCGGGCGCGCGGGGTGGCCTGAGATGGCGCAACTCTCCGACGATTGCTTCGCCTTCGGCGGGCCGCTGATGACCACCGAGGCGGCGCTCGAAATCCTCGCCGAGCGCATCGGCGTGGTGGCCGAGCCCGAGCAGGCGGCGCTGGGCGAGGCGCTCGGCCGGGTGCTGGCCGAGGACCTGCTGTCGGCGCGCGCGGTGCCGCCGCACGACAACGCCGCGGTCGACGGCTACGCGGTTTCTTTCGACGATCTCGACCCGGACGGCGACAGCGTTCTGCGCGTGTCGGGCCGTGTCGCGGCGGGCCATCCGCTGGAAAGCGCCGCCCGGCGCGGCGAAGCGGTGCGTATCTTCACCGGCGCGCCCATGCCGGACGGCCCGGACACCGTGCTGATGCAGGAAGACTGCCGCGTCGACGGGGAAAACGTGATCGTGCCGCCCGGAATCAAGCGCGGCGCGAACCGGCGCCTGGCCGGCGAGGACATCACCGCCGGCGCGGTGATCCTGGGCGCGGGACAGCGGCTCAGGCCGCAGGATATCGGGCTCGCCGCCTCGGTCGGGCGCACCGAATTGCCGGTGTTCACGCGGCTGCGGGTCGCTTTGTTCTCGACCGGCGACGAAATCTGCGAGATCGGCGAGACGCTGCCGGCGGGCTGCATTTACGACGCCAACCGCTACGCCCTGGCCGGGCTGCTGCGCGAGCTGGGCTGCGAAGTCGACGATCTCGGTATCTTGCCCGACCGCTACGACGATATCCATGCGGCGCTGGCGGCGGCGGCCGGCGATCACGATCTGATCATGACCTCGGGCGGGGTTTCGACCGGCGAGGAGGACCATGTGCGCGCCGCGGTGACCGATCTCGGCAACATCCATTTCTGGCGGCTCGCGATCCGGCCCGGCCGGCCGATCGCGCTGGGCCAGGTCGGGCGCACAGCCTTCATCGGTCTGCCCGGCAACCCGGTCGCGGTGATGGTGACCTTCATGCGCCTCGCCCGGCCCGCGATCCTGAAGCTCGCGGGCTGCACCGACCTCGCGCCGCGCCTGTTCCGGGTGCGCGCCGGGTTCGACTATAAAAAGAAAATCGACCGCCGCGAATGGTTGCGCGCGCGGCTGGTGACCGACGCCGACGGCGCGCTGGCGGCCGAGAAATTCCCGCGCGACGGCGCCGGTATCCTGTCCTCCATGGTCGAGGCCGACGGGCTGGTCGAACTGCCCGAGGACCTCGCCCGGCTTGAGAAGGGCGAGATGGTCGATTTTTTGCCGTTCAGCGAGGTAAGCCGGTGAAGCTTCTCTATTTCGGTTGGGTGCGTTCGCGCATCGGGATTTCCGGCGAGGATATCGAGTTGCCGGACGGCGTCGGCACGGTTCAGGAGCTGGTCGACTGGCTGAAGTTGCGGAGCCCGGAATATGCCGCGGCGCTCGACGACATCACCGCGGTGCGCGTCGCCGTCAACCAGGAATTGATCGGCCTCGACGAACCTGTAAAAGGCGACGACGAGATCGCCTTGTTCCCACCGATGACGGGCGGCTGAAGGTCCCAGGACGATGATCAAGGTTCAGGAACAGG
>CAZPMO010000070.1:13703-22364 GCA_964587515.1 uncultured Rhodospirillaceae bacterium
CGGCGCCGAGATCAACGCGCTGACCCATGGCGATACCTCGATCGGCGGGCTCGCCTGCTTCGTCGGGCTGGTGCGCGACATCACCGGCGAGGAATCCGTCGAGACGATGACCCTCGAGCATTATCCCGGCATGACCGAACGCCAGCTCGAGAAGCTGGAGGGCGAAGCGCGCGCGCGCTGGGACCTGCAGGACGTGTTGATCATCCACCGCTACGGCACGCTGGAACCCGGTGATCATATCGTGTTGGTGGCGACCGCCTCGGCGCATCGCGGCGCGGCGCTGGAAAGCTGTGAATTCCTGATCGACTGGCTGAAGACCAAGGCGCCGTTCTGGAAACTCGAAGCCACCGAGACCGGAGAGAAATGGGTCGAGGCCCGCGAAGACGACAAGATCGCCGAAGACCGCTGGATCATCCCCGGCGACGCCCCTGAAAAGGAAAAGGCCGACGAGTAGGCGCGCTATCAAGCGTTTGCTCTAGGAACCGGCCGTGATCTCCGTCGCGGCCATCTCGTCGGGCGACCGGCGCGCTTTCTCGTGACACCATCTGCGCCACGCCACGATGGCCGCGTCGGGACGGAACAATTGCTCGGGCGGGGAGTTCATGCCGGCGATGATAGGCCCGTCCTCCCATCGGTTGAGCACGATGTGATGGATCAGGCGGAGATAGCCCCAATACCGCAACCGCCACAGCAAGGCGCCGAGCCCCTTGGTCCAGCGAACAGATACCAGCAATGTCAGATGATGGTCTTCGTCGACCGGCACGAACATCTGGTAGTCCTGCCAGCTGCTGTGCCCGACCGAGAATATCGCTGGAAGCCGGGCCCAGAACTGGCGCGGATAGACCGGCTCCTCGCCGGCCTTGGGCGCGCCGCGTCGCTCCCAGAAATAGTGCGGCGGCCACTTCCCAATGACCGGATAATCGGCCTGCTGGTACACGGGCGCGCCGATGCGTTTGAGCCACTTGCCGTCCTCGCTGGGCTCCATGCGTACGTTGGTCTGGTATCCCGGCAACTTGGCGAAAAAGTAAAACGGCGAGCGGCGGTGAAGATACTTCGCGTGCGCGATGTCGACCGCGTTCTCCATGGCGTAGCGCCAGTTGCCCTTGCGCAGATCCACCATCGGCTCGACAACCGCATCGGACCGCAGCAGGCCTTCCGGGATATCGTCTTCCACCGGCGGGCGCGGTTCGTCGCCGACATAGATCCAGATCAGCCCGACCCGCTCCTCCACCGGATAGATCCTGACCTGTACTTCCGCCATGCCGCAGACCGGTGACTCGGGCCCGTCGGTGAGCGCCGCCACCAGCTTGCCGCTGGCCACGTCGTAGGTCCACCCGTGATAGGCGCAGGTGAGCATGCCGGGAAACTCCCGTCGTCCCATGGACAGCGGAACGCCGCGGTGGGGGCAGCGATCGTGCAGGGCATGCGCTTTGCCACGGTCGCGAACCAGGACGATTTTCTCGCCCAGCAGCGTGACCGTCCTCGGCCGCTTGCGGAGCCGGCGCGACTCCATGACCGGGTACCAGTAATTGCGAAACCCCAGGACGGCCTGGTCGTAACGCGCCCAGACGCGGCTGCCCGTATCATCGCCGGATGACTGCCGTTCTGCCATTCTTCCTGCTCCCCTGTCGGACGCCGAACCGACGGACCGTTTACAGCCAACATTCTAGCCGCCGCCTTCTCGATAATTCAATCGGCGGTTAGAGTGCTGGCCGACCCCGCGCCGGCGGCCGCGAGCGATTGACGCGCGGATACGGCCGGCCTAACGTCGCACGCCGCTATATGGAGAGGACACCATGGCCGACGGACCCGTCCGCATCCTCGAGATCCCCGAGGACAAGCTGACAGCCGAACAGAAGCAGGTTTTCGACGACCTGGTCGCGGGGCGCGGGCGTCTGCTCACCCCCTACAAGATATGGATCCATTCGCCCAAGCTCGCCGCGGCGATGGAGACCATCGGCACCTTCCTCAACAAGAAGGGCTCGCTCACCGAGCGCGAGGTCGAACTCACCATCGTCATCATCGCGACCCATTGGCAGGGCGCTTATGTGCAGGCCGCGCACGTGAAGCGCTGCCTGGAGCTGGGCTATCCGCGGGCGGCGATGGACGCGATCAAGGCCGGCCGCGCGCCCGACCTGCCGAATGCGCGCGAGAAGGCGGTCTACGAGTTATGCCAGATCGCGATGGCGCCGGGAGGCGGGTCGGACGAGGTCTACGACGGGGCGGCGAAGATTCTGGGCCGCGACGGGCTCGCCGAGGTGCTGGCGCTCCTCGGGTACTATTCGGCGGTCTCGATGGCGATGAAGCTCCACCGCGTGCCGCTGCCAGCGTAGAACGCGACCCATGGACCCGCGTTAATGCGGTCGGTCCACCCCCAACGGCGGACTCTCAGGGGGCGACATCGGCGAATCGCCCGATATCGGACATTCGGCGGAGCGACACGATCTTTTGGATCCAGTCCGGGGCGGGAAAACGTCTTGTCCCGCGTTCGGTTGCGTCGAGCGTTGCGATGCTCAACGTCTTTCCCAGAACTCCGAGGCTTTGTTGGCCCGAGGAAACGCTTCGTCCGGGACGGGCGTTCCCAGGAATTCGCACAGCGGTCCCCAGCCGTCGCGCACGTCAAAACAGAGAAGCCGGTCGGGGGCGATCGTCGCGGTAACGGTTTCGGCGTGTTTCTCATAGGCCGCGACCCCCGCCGCCTTGTCGTCGAGATCGGCCTTCATTGTCATGCGCCACAGATGGGCCGACATCTCCCGCACCGCCGTGACGTGAGGCGATGCTTCATCGGGGGTGTTTTCCAGCGCGATCATGAACGTGTTGGAATAGCTCTCCCACCAGCTTTCGAACGTGCGCATGGTGAGGATCACCTTGGCGTCCGGATACGCATCGGCAAGCTCGCGCCAGAAATATGACGAGGGATAGTCCACGCATGCATTGTAGCCCCGAAGCAGCACCTCCCAATCCGCCGGTTCGCCGGCGATGGCCGCCTGCCATCCGGGCAGTTGCTCCGGGTGCTCGAAAACTTCAATCATGTGGTGGCAAGGACCGAAGCCCAGCCGCTCCAACGCGAACTTGAGCGACTTGGTTCCGGTGCGCCCCAGCGTGGCTCCAATGACCGAAATTCCCATTGCTCACCTCTCGAAACGGATGCGCGCCCGGCAAAAAGGGCAAAAGCTCAGCCTCTTACGACGGAACGACTCCGAACTGCGGTACGGCCGTTAGCGGCAGTCACTACGCTGACAAAGAACCCTAAAATTCACGTTCCGGATGGCTCTGAAAATACGACCGGTGTATCGATTTGAAAATAGACCTCGAAGAAGGCGACAGCAACATTGCCGGAATATTGAGGGCGGTCCAGCAAGAAATTGACATGAGAAAATTCATCGCACGGGAGCTCCGTTATTGGCGGCATTCTGCCGTCCCACCCATTTGAACCGAGGTCCGAATTACCCCCGAAAGCCGTCATCGGGGGTGATGTGCTCGAGGCTTCTTTCCGATAGGCTGTTTTGGTTGCAACGGATCTATTGGGACCTGAACATGAGCGAGCCAACCGCCGATCCGCGTATCGCGGACATCGTTGAAGCCGGCGTCATCCGACTGGCGCTGTTCCTGCCGCAATTCGTCGAGACCTCGAGCGGCGAGATCGACCCGAAAGGCGCCGGTCTCGTGGGCCAACGGCTGCTGGCTCCGCTCGCCGAGCGGTTGAACCTGACCCTGAAGCTCATCGGACGGCCGAGCCCGCCCAAGGCGATCGAGACCCTCCTCGCCGGCGAGGCCGACGCGATATTCATGGGCATCCAGGGGTCCCGCCAGTCGCGCGTCGCGTTCACCGCGCCCGTCATCCGGTTCGACTACGGCTATATGGTCCCCGACGGCTCGCCCATCGCGGAGGCTTCCGAGGTCGACCGACCGGGCCGGCGCATATCGGCGGTCCGGGGTCATGCGTCGACGATGACGCTGGAGGGCTCGATCGAGCATGCCGAGATCCTGCTCTCCGAGGTTCCGAAACAGGCCTTTGCGCTGTTCCGCGACGGCGGCGCGGACGTGTTCGCGATCCCGCGCGTGGAGCTGTTCGAATATGCGCCGGCGATGCCGGGCTCGCGCATCCTGGCCGAAGGGTTCGGCTTCAACACCGTGGGCTTCGCCGTCACCATGGACAGATCGCCTCTCCTCGGCTTTATGGAAGAATATGTCGCCGACACGAAAGCGTCCGGCATCGTCCAACGCATTCTGGACGACTCGGGGCTGGCCGCGCGCGGCGTCGGGGTCGCGAACGCGCCGTAATACACCTCGGCGCCCCGTACCGGACCCGACAGCGTTTGGAGTTTTTGCGAGATCGACTGGAGGGGACTTCGATTATGTCTTCGACAAAATTGTCATGCGCGGGCTTGACCCGCGCAACCATGTTTCAAAGTTTCGTAATGTCGATCGTCCCCTACGCCGCTGGGGGGCTTCGGACCAGCTTGTCGTAGTCTTCCATCAGCGCCTTGGTGATGGGGCCGACCTGATAGTTGTGCTGGTCGATCTCGCCGACCGGGGTGACTTCGGCGGCGGTGCCGGTCACGAAAATCTCATCCGCCTTGGCGAACTCGTCGGGCATCAGGACGCGCTCGACAATATCGATGCCCCGCAGCCGCGCGAGCTCCATCACGGTGCGCCGCGTGATGCCGTCCAGGAAACAGTCCGGGATCGGGGTGTGCAGCACGCCCTCCTGCGCCAGGAAAATATTGGCGCCGGTGGTCTCGGCGATGCGCCCGCGATAGTCCAGCATCAGCGCGTCGTCATAGCCCTCGTCCTCCGCTTTGTGCTTCGAAAGCGTGCAGATCATATAGAGGCCGGCCGCCTTGGAATGGACCGGCGCCGATTCCGGCGACGGGCGTTTCCAGTCGGACGTCTTCAGCCTTATCCCCTTCATCCGCGCCTCGGGCGAGAAATAAGACGGCCATTCCCACACCGCGATCGCCATGTGAATCACGCTCTGCTGCGCCGACACGCCCATCATTTCGCTGCCGCGCCACGCGACGGGGCGCACATAGGCGTCGTCGAATCCCTGCGCCGCGACGGTCTCGAGCGTCGCCGCGTCGATTTCTTCGACGCTATAGGGGATCTCGAAGCCCAGCGCGGCCGCCGAATCGATCAGCCTCTGGCTGTGATCGCGCAGCCTGAAGATCGAGCCGTTATAGACGCGTTCGCCCTCGAACACGCAGCTCGCGTAGTGCAGCGCGTGGGTCAGTATATGCACGTTGCACTCGCGCCACGGCTTCAGTTTGCCGTCGAACCAGATGTTTCCGTCGTGATCGTCGAAGTTCAGCATGGGCGGGCCCCGTGAGCGGCGTTATTAATCGGAAGACATTTTATTCTAATAACTGTTGTGCGAAGTATCATTTAAGCGCATATAAGTCAACATGACTGACATAAAGGCCGGTGTTAACCCGCTTTTCCTGCGGGAAGAGGATCTGCGCCAGGGCATGGAGCTGCTGTTCTACGCCTATCGTGATTTCACGGGCGAGCCGGACGCGATCCTCGCGAAGTACCGTTTCGGGCGCGCCCATCATCGGGTGATCCACTTCGTCGGGCGCAATCCGCAGATCACCGTGTCCGAACTTCTCGACATTCTGAAGATCACCAAGCAGAGCCTGTCGCGGGTGCTCAGCCAGCTGGTGCGCGAGGAATTCATCATCCAGCGGCCCGGACCGCGCGACCGCCGCCAGCGCCTTCTGGAGCTGACGCAAAAGGGCGTCGATCTCGAACGACAGCTTTCGGAAAGCCAGCGCCGTCGCATCGCCGAAGCCTATCGCGAGGCCGGCGCCGAGGCCGTCGAGGGGTATCGCAAGGTGCTGACGGGCATGATCAACGCCGCGGACCGGCGCAAGTTCCTCGGCCGCCGCGACGGCTGACGACATATTATTATTCCACGATCGTGCCTTCGAGGAACAGCGCGGCGCGGCCGGCGATGGCGACACGCGCGCCATTGTCCGTGCAGCTCAGCGCGCCGCCGCGCGGCGATATTTGGCGGGCTTGAAGCGATTCGCGGCCGAGCCGCGCCGACCAGTAGGGGATCAGCGTGCAGTGCGCCGATCCCGTGACCGGGTCCTCCGGAATGCCGTGGCCCGGCGCGAAGTAGCGCGAAACGAAATCGACCTCGTCGCCCGGCGCGGTGACGATAAGATCCGACGGGAACAGATCGGCGATCGCCGCCATGTCGGGCTCCAGCGTGCGCACCGCGGCTTCGTCCTTCAGCACCGCCATGTAATTGACCGCCTTCAGCGTTTCCTCCGGCGCGCATCCGAGCCCGCGCGAAATCTGTTCCGGCGTCGCGCACGCCGTCGCTGGCCGGGACGGAAAATCCATCGAAAGCAGCTCAACGTCCCGCGTGACTTCGAGAATGCCGCTGCGGGTCGAAAAGCGTACGGTTTCAAGATCCGTCCGCAGCCGATCGAAGATCAGCCACGCCGCCGCCAGCGTCGCGTGACCGCAGAGATCGACCTCTACCGTAGGCGTGAACCAGCGCAGCGCGTATCCGTCGCCCTCCGGTACGAAGAACGCGGTTTCGGCGAGGTTGTTCTCGGCCGCGATCGCCTGCATGCGCGCATCAGGCAGCCATGACTCCAGCGGGCAGATTGCCGCCGGGTTGCCCATGAAGACGCGCTCGGCGAAGGCGTCGATCTGATAGATCGGTATGGCCATTTACGCCATCGCCTCCAGCTCGTCGATCAGCCCGGCGACGATGCCGAGCCCCTTCGACCAGAAGGCGGGATCCGACGCGTCCAGCCCGAACGGCGCCAACAGTTCCTTGTGGCGCAGCGTGCCGCCGGCGCGCAGCATGTCGAGATATTTGCCGACGAAGGCGTCGTCGGCGTCTTCGAACACCGCATAAAGCGAATTCACCAGGCAATCTCCGAAGGCATAGGCGTAGACATAGAACGGCGCGTGGATGAAATGCGGGATATAGGTCCAGTACCAGCGGTAATCGTCCTCGAAGCGGATCGCCGGTCCCAGACTTTCCGCCTGGATGTCCATCCAGATATCGCATAGCCGCTCGGCGGTCATCTCGCCGTCGCGGCGCTCGCCGTGAACGCGGCTCTCGAAACGATAGAACGCGATCTGGCGGACCACGGTGTTCAGCATGTCCTCGACCTTCGACGCCAGCAGCGCCTTGCGCCGGGCTGGATCCGTCTCGGCCGCCAGCAGCGCGCGGAAGGTCAGCATCTCGCCGAACACCGAGGCGGTTTCCGCCAGCGTCAGCGGCGTCGACGACATCAGCGGGCCCTGCTCGGCGGCCAGCACCTGATGCACGCCGTGGCCGAGCTCGTGGGCCAGCGTCATCACGTCGCGCGGCTTGCCGAGATAGTTCAGCAGCAGATAAGGGTGGGCCGCCGGTACGGTGGGATGGGCGAAGGCGCCGGCCGCCTTTCCCTCGCGCACCGGCGCGTCGATCCACGAATTGTCGAAAAACCGTTGCCCGACCGCCGCCAGCTCCGTGGAGAACCCGCCATAGGCGTCGAGAACGATGGCGCGCGCCTCGTCCCATGGGATGAGGCGTTCATCGGCCTCGGGCAGCGGCGCGTTGCGGTCCCAGTAGTCCAGCGTCTCGCCGCCGAACCAGCCCGCCTTCAGCCGGTAATAGCGGTGCGACAGGCGCGGGAACGATTCGACGACCGCCGCCACCAGCGCCTCGACCACCCCGTCCTCGACGCAGTTGGCGAGGTTGCGCGCCGATTCGGGCGCGGCGAAGGACCGCCAGCGATCCTCGATTTCCTTGTCCTTGGCCAGCGTGTTGGTGACCAGCGTGAAAATCCGCGCGTTCTCGCCCAGGGTCTGGCCCAGCGCGCAGGCCGCGTCGCGACGCACGCGGGTATCCGGGTCGGACAGCAGGTTCAACACCTGTTCCGACGTCAGCGCCTCGCCGTTCAGCGGAAATCGCAACGCCGCCATGGTTTCGTCGAACAGCCGGTTCCACGCCGCGCGCCCGGCGACGCTCTTGTCGTGCAGCAGGCGCTCCAGGTTTTCGTCCAACTGGTGCGGCAGGAAGGCGCGGGTGTCGCGCAGCCACGGGCCGTAATGCGCCACCCGGGGCTCGGCCAGCCTGGTCTCGATGGCGCTGTCGTCCAGCGTGTTGATCTCCAGGGTGAAGAACAGCGTCTCCGCCGAGACCGCGTTCACGCGC
The DNA here is from genome assembly GCA_964587515.1 of uncultured Rhodospirillaceae bacterium. Taxonomy (GTDB): domain Bacteria; phylum Pseudomonadota; class Alphaproteobacteria; order MPNO01; family MPNO01; genus CAZPMO01. The sequence goes on from CAZPMO010000070.1 coordinate 21,871, forward strand.
TCCTGCATGGTTTGATAGAAGCGCCCGCCATCGGGGTCGGTAATGTCCGACGAATAGACAAGCTGGGCGTAGCTCATGATCCGGCCCATGGTCTCGTCGAGCGCTTCGTACTCGGCGATGGCGCAGGCGAAGTCGCGGTCGTCGAGGTCGGCGAGGCGGCCGTGATAGCTTTTATGGAACGCCGCCGCCTCGCTTTCGATGCGGGCGAGGTCGCCGGCGAGTTCCGGGCTTTCCGGGCCGGGATAAAGGTCGTCGAGATCCCATTCGGGCAACGCGCCGAGCTTCGGCGCGGATTGGGCGGCGGCGGTCATGCTGTTCTCCCGAAACGCGCGCCGAATAGACCCCGCCACCCCCCCTTTGGTCAAGCGGCTCGGCGTCAATGCGATCGCGCCTGATGGTGGACGGCTTTCCTAGTCCTTCGAGACGCACCCTTCGGGTGCTCCTCATCCTGGAGACCTTTGCGTGGGGGGTGATTTGGGGTGGACGGGTATTGT
>CAZPMO010000071.1:0-22210 GCA_964587515.1 uncultured Rhodospirillaceae bacterium
TTACCAAGGTGTCTTTCTTTGTGGTCCGTATTTTGCTCGAAACTTCAAGCTTGGCATCACCATGACCACCGAAACGATTGGCATAGATATCGATGATGTAAGATCGAAAGTCCTTGAAATATTGCAACGTTTGCTCAGGTGAGGCTTTGCGCAGATGACGGCCGATTGCTACACGCGCGATGAGTTTGCTGTCCAGTGCCTCATCGAAGATCTGACCATATCGCCGTAGTCGTTGCCTCTCATTGAGGAGCGGATCTTTGATGTTGGCGACGACTTTGCTCGCGATGCTCTCAACAAAATCCTTGGCATCTTCGTAGGGTTGGGCGACGGCATTATTGCTCGACGTCGTAACGAGAACGAATGCCGTGGCAAGGACTGCCATTGAGACAGTAAAAAAATTGATACGAATTTCCACGACTTGCCTCCAAAAAACTTGCGCTTCCTATCGGAAATGCCGTTTGACCCCGCCGGGTGTCCGAAGTTTCACACCATTACCGGAACAACCCGGTTCGGCCGAGTCTTGGGCAAATAGATCGTCACCATCGTGCCTTTCCCCTCCGAGCTTTCTATCTTTACGAAGCCGCCGGACTGATGCGCAAAGCCATGCACCATGCTTAGGCCGAGGCCGCTTCCCTGTCCGGCGTCCTTGGTGGTGAAGAACGGCTCGAAGACATGTTCGAGTACTTCCGCGGGCATTCCCGTACCGTTGTCTGTCACCCGCAGCGCGACATACTCACCCGGTCGGCCTTCCCAGCGATTTATCCATTCTTCCGAGGTCACTCGGGTGTTTTCAGTCCCAATCGTCAGCTTACCGCCGTTGGGCATCGCATGGCTGGCGTTGATGGCGAGATTCAGCACGGCATTTTCGACCTGGCCGGGATCGGCCAAGACGTCCCATGTATCGTCATCAAGGCCCATTTCGACCTCGATGGTCTCGCCTAGGCTGCGACTCAGCAGGTCGTTCATTCCCTCGCACAGCACGCCCAGTTGCATCGATTTCGGCTGAAGAGTCTGTTTGCGCGAAAATGCCAGCAACCGCTGGGTCAGCTCCGCGCCGCGTTCCGCGGCCTTGACGATAGAACTCGTCAGTAGTTGCAGATCATCCTGACCATGTAGTCTGAGCGCCAGAATCTGCGCGTTGCCCATGGTGACCGCGAGCAGGTTATTGAAGTCGTGCGCCACGCCGCTGGTCAATTGTCCTACCGCTTCAATCTTCTGCGCCTGGCGAAGCTGCTCCTCGCGTTCACGGTGCTCGGTCAGGTCCACGAGAATAATGAAATAGCCCTGGACTTCGCCGTCATCTCCAAAATGCGGAACGCGCGACGTGCGAAGATATCGTTTTTCATGGTCTGGCAATAACGCCTCGCCCTCGTTCGATGTCACTTCGCCCGCCAACGTCCGGTTGGCGTATGGCAAGCCCAATTCAAAACGATCAATTCCGATGACATGTCGTACGCTCATCCCGAGGATTTCATCGTGAGCAACACCGTAAAAATCCGCATATGGCCGGTTCGCGAAACGAATGACCAGATCACGATCGATATAGGCGATCAGCGCCGGGACATTATCGGTTACCAGACGTAACTGGGCCTCTCTCTCTCGCAATTCATTGGTCAGCACGCCGACACGATGTTCCAGCTCATCACGGGCCTTCTCCAGTTCGGCCTCCGCCTCTGTCCGCCTGGTTATGTCTGTATAGGTAATGGCGTACCCCCCGTCCGGAATGGGGTGCCCGAAAACCTCGACGGTACTTCCATCGAATATCTGCTGGTCTTCTTTGAACGGAGCGAATGATCGTGCTTTCTCCATTCGCTTGGCGACGCGTTCCTCTATCGCGCCTATTCCGCCGTAACCCCCATGACCGGCGTTAATCCGCACCAATTTTTCAAACGCTTCGCCATCTGAAAACATATCGGTGGGTACGTGGAGAATTTCGCGCGCACGGCGATTAATTCGTACGACGACCAAATCTTGATCGTATATCACGACACCATGGTTGATATGATCGAGAGCGGATTCAAGAACGCTTCCCTCGCGCGGCGAATGTCGATGACTCATATCGAAACGAACACCGTGAACTAAAATGCAAGCGAATTTTAACCGGGACGCCCTCGACCTCTGCCTCGCCCGTCCTAATGCGACATCAGCACCGGCACCGTCATGTGGCGCAGCAGGTCGCGGGTTACGCCGCCCATCATCAACTCGCGCATGCGCGAATGTCCATAGGCGCCCATGACCAACAGGTCGGTGCCGGTATCGGCGATGCGCGACAGGATCACGTCGGCGATTTCGATCTCCTTGGAGACCGTCTGCGTCGCCTCGGCGTTGACGCCGTGGCGGGCGAGATGGAGCGCGATATCGGCGCAGGGAATTTCCCCATGTTCGTCGCCGCGCCGTTCCGGATTGACAGCCAGCACCGAAACCCGGTCGGCCGTCTCGAGGATCGGCAGCGCGTCGTTGACCGCCCGGGTCGCCTCGCGGGTCGCGTTCCAGGCCACCATGACCTGCTTGCCGAGCGTCTTGCCGGGCCCGACATAGGGCACCACCAGGATAGGCCGGCCCGCGTCCATGGCCACCTCGGCCGGTAGTTCGGGATCAGGATTGCCCTCGGTGTCGTCGGGGTCCGGCTGGCCGATGATGGTGAGGTCGGCATAACGCGCGTTGAGGCTGACCACGGCGCTGGGGTTGCCCTCGGCGCAGCGCCACTCGGCGTCGATGCCGGCGGCGTTCATGTGTTCCAGGAACATGGTTTCGGCATTCGCCGCGGCTTCGCGACCGCGCTGGATCTGATCCTCGATCAGCTCCGGCGGGATATATCCGCCCGCCATATAAGGCGCGATGTATGGGTCCGGGATCGCGTAAATCCCGGCGAGATGGGCATCGTAGGTCCGCGCGAGACCGATCGCGACGTCGAGACGCGTGGCGCAGTGTTTCGAATTGTCCACATGAACCAGCAGATTTTTGATGCTCATCTCGGATCCTCCTTCTCGACCTGGCACGATTGCCTGATGATCATTAAGCCCGGTCGGCGCGGGACTTTCATTAACCCAGATCAAGGGGTTGGAGTCGTTGGGCCCATTGTCCCGGGTGAAATTATTCGCTCCATCGTCTCGGGTGAATTCAGTCACCCGGCGGGGAGGGCGGGTCGGTTATCCGCGCCACCTGAAACACCCGATCCTCGCCGTCATGTTCGGTGATGGTGACATATTCACCGACGGCGAAGACGTGCGAATCGAAACGGAAGATGGGTTCGTCGTCTTCATCGCCCGGCACATAGGAAAACGCCCATTGGCCGGCGGCGGTGCGGATAAGCTGGCCGCGCTCGTCCTCGTCGTCGCCCCAGAAATGCCAGACCGTGCACAGTTGCGCCGCGTCTTCCCAACCGTCGAGATCGATATGGCCATCCGCCTTCAGCGGCGCGCGGAATTCGTAGCCGTGATTGGGGCTGCCTTCGGGGAAGTCCTTGTTGCGGGCCAGTTCGAGACGAACGAGTTTCAGGGCCATGACGGGTTCTCCTTCAAGGGCGGGGAGACGGTGAATATATCACGCTTCGCCCGGGGTAAATGGATGATCGAGCATTTGCATGACATTTCGCCGGATTTCGTCCGCCGGGCCGTCGGCGGCGATCCGCCCCCAGCCGATCTCGCCGACATCGGCGGCAAGCTGGCTGTCGAGCACGGTTTCGTCGGCATCGGACGCATCGCCCCGGCGCGCGCCGATGCGGGCCGCCATGATTTCCGGCGAAACATCGAGCCACAGTCCCATGAACTGTGCGCCGGCGTTCGAGGCGACGCGCTCGATCGCGTCCCGTTCGGCCGCGTCCATATAGGTCGCATCGCACACCACGGCCCGGCCGCCCGCCAGCGCGGCGCCCGCGTGGTCGCGCATCTGGCCGAACACCCTCTTCGAAATACGCGGGACATAGGCCCCGGGCGGCAGGCGGGCTTCCGGATCATGGTCGAACAGCAGCTTGCGGATCACGTCGCTGCGTAAATGCACCGCGCCCGGCGCGGTCCCGAGGGCCGGCGCGATGGCGGCGGCCAGCGCCGATTTTCCCGATCCCGACAGGCCGCCGACGGCGATCAGGCGCGGCGGCGGCGTGTCTAAAAAAGTCTCGCCGAGTTCGAGATAGGTTCGCGCCACCGCGTTCATCTCGTCCGCCGTTTTGGTCTCGGGCTGGGCGGCGGCCGCGGCGGAAATGGTATGGGCGCGGATCGCCGCGCGGCAGGCGAGGAACAAAGGCAGCGCCGCGAGATCGTTGTAATCGCCGGTGCGTTGGAGATAGCGGTTGAACACCATATTGGCGAAACCCTTGAGGTCCGCATGGACAAGGTCCATCAGCAGGAAGGCGAGATCATAAAGTACGTCGATCACCGCGATCGGGTCACTGAATTCAATGGCGTCGAACAGCGTGGGCTTGCCGTCGTGAAGACAGATATTGCGCAAATGCAGATCGCCGTGACAGCGCCGCACCCGGCCCAGAGCCAATCGCGCATCGAGCAGCGGTTCGAGCCGCGCCAGCGCCGCATCCTGGCGGTGTGCGAAGCGCGCCACCTGGGCGGCATCGAAGACCTGTCCGGCGCGGCGGGAGATTTCGCGCTTGTTGCCATCGACCACGCGGCGCATCAAACCCGCGCCCGAAATCGTGCGCGCGATCTCCGCGTCCTGGTGAAACGCCGCGATCGTGTCGGCCAGCTGCCGCATCATCTCCCCGGTCAAGGCGCCCCGCGCCGCGAGCCGGTCGAACAGATCGTCCTGGTCGAAGCGTTTCATCGCCACCAGCCATTCGACCGGTTCGCCGTCGCCGTCGAGCGCGAGACCGCCGTCGTTCTCGCGGGTGACCGCCACGACGCCGAGATAGAGATCAGGCGCGGTGCGCCGGTTGAGCGCGACCTCCGCCTCGCAATATTGGCGGCGCAGCGCCAGCGTCGAATAGTCGAGATAATCGAAGCGCACGGCGCGCTTCATCTTGTAGGCGCGCGCGCCGGCCAGAAAGATCACCGAGATATGGGTGTCTATACGCTCAATATTGCGCTCAACCGGGTTCAGAACCGCGCCATATGTGTCCCGGCGGGACATCAGCGCGATAATCTCCGCCTGTTGATCGTCGGGCGGGGGGCCGGTGGAATGTCGCTCATGGGGATCGTATGGCTTCATTCCGCGCGGCCCCGATCGGCGCTCGAGAATTTAGGACGGTCTTACTTTTTAGCGCTGACCTTGATCTTCTTCGCCTTTGTTCTGGCCGACGGCGCCTTGGGCAGATGAACGGTCAGAACCCCCTTGGCGAAGTCGGCGGTGACCTTGCCGTCCGTGACCTCCGCCGGCAGCGGAATGACGCGCTCGATACGTCCGTATGAGCGCTCGGTGCGAATGTAATCCTTTTCCTTCTTCTCCTTGGTCTCCTTCCTTTCGCCCTTGATTGTCAGCGTGTTATCGCTGAGCGCGACCTCGATGTCCTTTTCGTCGAGGCCCGGAAGCTCCGCTTCGACCTCGATCTCGGTGTCGGTTTCGCTGATATCGATGCGGGGCGCGAGCGCGCTGTCGCCCCAATGGCGAAGCCCGAAACGCGGGCGGTCGAAGTCGCGAAAGAAATCGTTGAAGACCCGATCCATTTCGGTCTGCAGCGCGGTGATCGGATAAAGGCGCGCATGCGCGTTCTCGACCTCGGCCCGCGTGCGCGTCGTCGATACGTCCCTTTTGTCCATTTCTCTGTCCTCGATTAAGTGGCTCGACCTGTGACGCCGCCGAGCATGGTCCCCATCGCGGCGCGGCCCATTAATCTATATTAACCCGCCCGGATTTTCACGAGTCCCATTAATTACCAATGTTATCAATGGGTTGATGGAGGTTGTCAGCCATGAAACCCTGCTCAGTGGAAGTTAATACATTTGTGGCAATGTTATCGGGCGGTAGAGGGTTTATCGCTTGGGGACTCCAGATGACGCCGGCGGAAATCGTAACGATCCTGGAAGGTCACGAAAGCTGGCTGCGGGGCGAGCAGGGTTCGGCGCGGGCCAATCTTTCGCTGCAGCATCTCGCGGGCTACGATTTTTCCCGGTCTTTGCTGAAGGAGGCCAAGCTTACCGGCTCGAACCTCGCCTGGTGTAATTTCGTCCGGGCCGACCTCAGCGAGACCGATATGTTCGCGGTCGATCTCGGCGGCGCCGATTTGTCGCACGCGATTCTCGCGGGCGCCGACCTCAGGGGCGCTTATCTTCGCGGGGCCAACCTCACCGGCGCCAACCTCAAGGGCGTCAATCTGCGCGAGGGCGTGTTGATGGCGCCGTCCGAGAACTCCAAGGGAATGAAGTTCCGCACCTTCAATTCCGATAATTCGGACAAGCGTCAGGCCGATCTCAGCGGCGCCAACCTCACGGGTGCGCGGCTCGGCAAATCGGCGATCATGATGGCCGATCTCACCGGCGCGATCCTGGTCGGCGCCGATCTTCAGCTCGCCGACCTCAACCAGTCCAATCTCATCGCCGCCAATCTGTTGGGCGCGAACCTCAACGGCGCCAATCTTTCCGGCGCCAACCTGTCGGGCGCGGACCTCACCGGCGCCGAACTCTCGGGCGCGGTACTGAACGACGCGGAGATGGCCGGCGCGAACCTGTTCAACGTCGATCTCGACGGCGCCAATCTCGAAGGCGCGCGCACCGGGCGCAAACTCTTCGAACTGGAGCGCGACATCCTGCAAATGCTCAAGAGCCACAAGGTGTGGATCACGTCGTTCGGGGTCAAGGGAGAGCGCGCGATCCTCGACGGCGCCGACCTCAACCGGGTCGATTTCCAGTCGATCGATCTCAGCGGCGCAAGTCTGCGGGAAGTCAATTTTACCGCGGCGAATCTCGCCGGCGTATCGCTGGCGATGGCGGATCTTGCCCAGGCCAACCTTCACAAGGCCAATCTCGCGCTGGCCGACATGACCGGTGCCAACCTCACCGACGCCGACGTCTCCGAGGCCAATCTCAAGGGCGTCAGCCTGGAACCTTCCGAGATCAAGGACGCCAAGGGCAAATCCACCGGCCGTCAATGGCCCGCCAATCTTTCGCGCGCCGATTTCACCCGCGCCAATCTCGAGGGCGCGCGCATGAACTCCGCCAATCTTCGTGGCGCGATCCTCGAATTCGCGAAACTGCGCGGCGCGGATCTGACCGACGCCAACATCGAGGACGCTCTGATGACCGGCGCCGATCTCACCAAGGCGAAAATGCCAACCTGACCGCGCCCGCCCTTGTTTCTCGGAAATTTCCCCATACGCTATTGCGCGCGAATCGGGCGGACGTTAGGGTCTCGCCCGTTGGAAGCCCGCGCGGGGTTTCCGGACACGCGGCAATCCCAACCGACACGGCCATGACATGCACGTAATCCTGGGACCCCTGTTCGGCGTCGTCGATATCATCCTCGGTCTCTATGTCTGGGTGATGATTTTCGCCGTCATCATGAACTGGCTGATCTCGTTCAACGTAATCAACACGTCGAACCGTTTCGTCTACCTGGTCACCGATTTCCTGTACCGAATTACCGAACCGGCGCTGCGGCCAATTCGCCGCATATTGCCCAGCATGGGCGGTCTCGACCTGTCGCCGATCGTATTGCTGCTGATCATCTGGTTCGTCCGGGATGTGCTGAGGCGTCTGGCCTTCGAACTCGGTGTCTGAGCATCCTTCTCCCCTGTCGGTCGCCGGCGACGGCGTGCGCGTGGCGGTTCGCGTTACCCCGCGCGCGAGCCGTAATGGAATCGGCGATATCGCGGCAGAGGCCGATGGCGGCGCGGTGCTGCGGGTCTCGGTGACCGCCGTGGTCGAGGACGGCAAGGCCAACGCGGCGGTGATCAAGCTGCTGGCCCGCGAATGGGGCGTGCCGAAAAGCGCAATCTCGGTGGCGCGCGGCGCCTCCAACCGGCGCAAGACGCTCAGTGTGATGGGCGATTCGGGCGAGCTTTCGACGCGGCTCGGCGGCTGGCTGGCGGGACGGCATGGCTGAGGCGCGCATCATCGACGGCAAGGCGTTCGCGGAAGGCGTGTGCGGGCGCGTCGGCGAACGCGTCGCGCGGCTCACGGCCGAAAACGGAATCACGCCGGGGCTCGCGACCGTGCTGGTCGGCGAGGACCCGGCCAGCCAGGTCTATGTCCGCAACAAGGGCCGCCGCGCGGGCGAGGCCGGCATCGCTTCGTTCCAGCACACGCTCCCCGACGCCACGACCCAGGCCGAGCTGCTCGACCTGGTGGCGCGGCTCAACGAAGATCCCGCCGTCAACGGCATCCTGGTGCAGCTTCCCCTGCCCGATCATATGGACGTGGACGCGGTGACCGACGCCGTCGACCCGGCCAAGGACGTGGACGGATTCCACCCGGTGAACGCCGGGCTGCTGGCCTCCGGCCGCGCCGGGCTGGTGCCGTGCACGCCGACCGGCTGCATGATGATGCTGAAGGACGAGCTCGATGATCTCAGCGGCCTCAACGCCGTCGTCGTGGGGCGCTCGAACATCGTCGGCAAGCCGCTGGCGCTGCTGCTGCTGGGGGCGCACTGCACCGTGACCATCGCCCATTCACACACCCGCGATCTGGCCGCCCTTTGCCGCACCGCCGATATCCTGGTGGGCGCGGTCGGGCGGCCGCGAATGATCCAGGGCGACTGGGTAAAGCCCGGCGCTGTGGTGATCGACGTGGGCATCAACCGCATCGCGGGCGAGGGCGGCAAGACGCGCCTGGTCGGCGATGTGGATTTCGAGGCCGCGCGCGCCCATGCCCGCGCCATCACCCCGGTCCCCGGCGGCGTCGGCCCCATGACCATCGCCTGCCTGCTCGACAACACGCTGACCGCCGCCTGCCGCCAGAACGGCATCGAGCGCTGAGGCGTTCCTATCCGCCGGTATTTTTGCGCACCGCGCCGTCCGGCGTAATTTCGATGGGATAATCACGCAGCGCCGCCTCGCGGGTCACCAATCCAAAATGGAGGTCGCGCTGGATGGCTTCCGGGGCGCGCTCAGTGGGGGGGCCGTAGCCGCCGCCGCCCGGGCTTTCGATTCGGATGCGCTGGCCGCGCCGCAACTTGGCGCCGAACAGCTTGGCGCCGAATTCAGGGGTGTGTTTGCCGTCGTCCTGGTCGTAGAGGATCACGTTGCGCGCCGCCGGCTCGCCGCCATGCACGCCCGGCGGCGCGAAATTGCCGCGTTCGCCCAACACCACCAGATCGGCCTCCTCGTCCAGCACCTCGATCTCGTAAATCGCGCCCAGCCCGCCGCGATGGCGGCCGGGACCGCCGGAATCGGGGCGCAGCGCCCATTGGGTGAAGCGCACCGGATGGGCCGCCTCCAGAACCTCGACCGGCGGGATGGTGGCCATGGAAATGGGCGCGTTGCCGTGGCTGAGCCCGTCGCCCTCGGGGTGGCCGCCATGACCGCCGCCGAAGAAAGAGAACAATATCCAGGGTATTCCACCCGCCTGCTTACCTGATAGCAGCAGCGCGTTGATGGTGCCGTAGGGTGCGCCGTTGACGCGTTCGGGCGCGATGCGGGCGAAGGCGCCGAACATCACGTCGATCATCCGCAATATGGTCTCGGTATAGCCCGAGACCGGGCGCGGCGGCTCGGCCGAAAGAATGTTGCCGTCGGGAATTATGATTTCGACCGGTCGCATAACCCCGGCATTGGCCGGCAGCTCATGGAAGATGTGTTTCAACCCCACGAAACAGGCGGCGATGGCGGTGGCGCGCGAGATGTTCAGCGGCCCGGCGCAGGCCGGCGCGGAGCGCGAGAAATCGAGGGTCAGCGTCTCGCCCCGGACCGTGACGTCGAGCGCGATGGCGAGCGGTTCGTTCTCGATGCCGTCATTGTCGAGGAAATCGTCGCATGAGGTGACGCCGTCGGGCAGTTCCGCGATCTCGGCCCGCATCAGCCGCGCGGCGCGCTCGATCATCTCGGCCATGGCTTCGGCGATCACCGCCTCGCCGACCTCGTCGAGCAACTCGCCCAGCCGGCGCTCACCCAATTCAAGCGCGCCCATCTGGGCCTGAAGATCGCCATGGGCGCTTTCCGGCAGGCGCGAATTGGCCAGCGCGATGTCGATCATGTCCTGGCGCACCTCGCCCTGGTCGACCAGCTTCACCGGCGGGATGCGCACCCCTTCCTGCATGGAATCGATAGCCCGCGGGTTATAGTTGCCGGGCACGTTGCCGCCGACATCCTGCCAGTGACCGGCCGAGGCCAGCAGGCAGAACGGCTTGCCGTCCCGGAAAACCGGCTTCACAAGCTTGTAATCGTTGAGGTGGGTGGCTCCGTCATAAGGATCGTTCATGAAATAGACGTCGCCGTCGCGCATTCCCCCTTCGGCGTCGGCGCGCGCGATGGCGGCGCACGCGGCGAAACTCATGGCGCCGACGAATATGGGCAGGCCCAGCTTGCCCTGGGCCAGCGTGTCGCCGGTCTGCGGGTGATAGATGCCGTGGCTGCCGTCGCGCGCTTCGGCGATCACCGGGCTGAACGCGCCCCGGAACAAGGTCGCGTCCATCTCGTCGACGATCTGTTCGAGCCGGCCGCGAATGACCGCTAAGGTGACGGGATCGATCATGGAACGCCGGGCTCCCGGTTTTGATGGCTGGATTCGATGGCCGTCCATGGCATAGTCGGACGCGGGCCGCCGGTCAATGGCGAGACAGCATCCTTCGAGACGGGCCTTTGGCCCTCCTCAGGATGAGGAGGAACCGAGCTTTCCTCATCCCGGGGAGCACTCGAAGAGTGCGTCTCGAAGGACTAGGTAAGCTTCGAGGGGAGACCGAGATGAGCAAGACCGAGATTCGCAAGCTGGTGACCATCGTCGAGACCACGGGGCTCGAACAGGGCGAGGCGGTCGATCCGCCGACGCGCCAGGCCGCGGCGGTGGCGGTGATCCACAATCCCTATGCCGGGCGGTTCTCGAAAGACCTTGCCGAGCTCGAGGAAGCCGGCGCGGAGCTCGGCGGGTTATTGGTGCGCCGCGCGGTCGAGGCGCTCGGCGTGGCCGCGGAAGACACCCACAGCTATGGCAAGGCGGCCATCGTCGGCGAGGCCGGCGAGAAGGAACATGCCGCCGCCGTGCTGCATCCGCGCCTCGGCAAGCCGGTGCGCGAAGTGGTGGGTCCGGCGTCCGCCATCATGCCGTCGGCGAAGAAGATCGGACGTCCCGGCACGGTGATCGACTGTCCGCTGCACTTCAAGGACGACGCCTGGAAATTCAGCCATTTCGACGCCATGGAGGTCTCCGTGGCCGACGCGCCCAGGTCCGACGAGATCGTCGTGATCGTGGCGGTCACCGATTCCGGCCGGCCGCTGCACCGGGTCGGCGAAAACGTCTCTCAGGCCGATGTGATGTCGAAGAACGAATGACGGCGGCGAACACACGGCTGATCGAAACCTTCTACGACCGGGTGTGGAACGCCTGGGACGCCGATTGCGCGCGGGAAATCCTCACCCCCGATATCTCATTTCGCGGCTCGCTGGGGGTGGAGACCAGGGGCCACGATGCTTTTCTCGATTATGTCGCGCTGATCCGCGCGGCTTTCCCGGATTTCCATAACGCGGTCGACGACATCGTGGTCGAGGGCGCGCGCGCCGCCGCGCGGCTGACCTATACCGGCACCCACAAAGGCGAGTTGTTCGGCATTGCCGGCACCGGCCGCGCGATTACCTATGCCGGGGCCGGGTTTTTCCGCTTCAATGACGGCCGCATCGCCGAAATCTGGATCCTCGGCGACCGCCAGGCGCTGATGGAGCAGATTACGGGCTGAGCGCTGTGGTAATTTTCTTCGCGATCCTGTAAACAGCCGCCATCCAAACCGCAAATACGGACCGCAGCTTTTGCCTGACACCGCGACCGCCGCTGGAGGGCTGATCCGCCCGTTCGCCGGGATCCGGCCGACCGCCCAACACGCCGCCGACGTGGCCGCGCCGCCCTATGACGTGATGTCGGTGGACGAGGCGCGCGCCATGGCCGGCGACAATCCATGGAGTTTTTTGCATATTTCGCGGCCCGAGATCGATTTGCCGGCGGGGACCGACGTTTACGCGCCGGAGGTTTACCAACGCGCCGATCTCAACATGCGGGCCATGCTCGATGCGGGCGTGCTGGTGCGCGAGCCGAGTCCCGCCTTTTACGTCTATCGGGCCGAAAGCGGCGACCACCGCCAGACCGGACTGGTATTCGCGGCCTCGCTGGAAGCCTATCGCGCCAACCGCATCCGCCGCCACGAGTTGACCCGCCCCGACAAGGAGACCGACCGCACCCGCCAGATCGATGCGATCGGGGCGCAGACCGGGCCGGTGATGGTGGTGCATCGCGCCGATGCCGATCTTGCGGCGCTGTTTGACGAAATCGCCGGTGCGGAGCCCGAATTCAGCGTCACGGCCGAGGGCGGCGTGCGCCATACGCTGTGGGCGGTGCGCGACGACGACGCGATGGCACGGCTCGGCGCCACGTTCGACGCCATGGAGGCGCTTTACATCGCCGACGGGCATCACCGCTCGGCGGCCGCTTCGCGGGTCGCCGACGAGCGCGGCCGCGCCAACCCCGACCATCGCGGCGACGAGCCCTATAATTTCTTCCTGGCCGTCAGCTTCCCCGACGACGAGGTCCGTATTCTCGATTACAACCGCGTCGTGCGCGATCTCGGCGGGCACTCGGCCGAGGAATTCCTGGCCGAGATTGGCGCGCGCTTCACGGTGGAGGCCGTCGACGCGCCGGCGCGGCCCGACAGGCGCGGCGTCCTCGGCATGTATGTGGCGAACAACTGGTATCGGCTGAGCCTGCCCGGCGACGCTAACCCCGCGACCGACCCGCTGGCGCGGCTCGATGTGAATTTGCTGTCGACGCAGATCCTCGATCCCGTGCTCGGCATTCGCGACGTGACCACCGATCCACGGATCGATTTCGTCGGCGGCATCCGGGGGCTGGAAGCGCTGGCCGACCGTGTCGACAGCAATGCGGTGGCGGCGGCGTTCGCGCTTTATCCCACCGATATCCGCGATCTGTTCGCGGTCGCCGACGCGGGACTGATCATGCCGCCCAAATCCACCTGGTTCGAGCCCAAGCTCGCCGACGGCCTGATTTCCTATTCACTGGAATAGCGCCAGGGAATAGCGCTGGCGGTTCAGTCGATGCGGACGTGGGTGTTGGCGGCGTCGCGGAACGAGCCGCCCTTGGGCAGCTTGAAACGGTTGGACCTTACCCGGTAGCTCGCCGGGTCGAGCCCCGGCGGCGTTGCGCCGTCGCCGAATTCCTTCAAGGTCTGGATCATCAGCCGGCGCAGGCTGATGATCGCGGTATCGCTGACGCCGAGATGCTCGACGGTGCGGTCGGCGACCGGTCCCATGGATTCCTGGATGGCGCAGTCCTGGATACCGAGCCCCTTCATGCCGGTAAATGAGCCGCCACTTTTCTGAAGTTCGCGATCGATCAGATAATCGTTGTCCCGGTTTTGGATCGCGCGGTCGCCGTCGGGCTGGTTTTCGGTGTGAATGTGCAGCCAGTTGCGTGACGGTTTCATCTCCTCGTCGTCCAAGGGCCGGTCGGGCCGGAAATCGACGCTGTAGAGCATGGTGTTTTCGTCGTCAATCGGCACCCAGGCGTGGGCGCCGAAGGGCTGGGTGGCGATGATCTTGTGGAACGGCATCAGCATCACATTGGCCGACCACAGCGTCTCGACCTCGTCGAGGTCGCGCCCGGTGCCCACCACGAAACCAAAATCCGCCGGCACCACGTCATAGGACGACGGCACGATGCTCACGTTGATGTCGGCGTATCCGCGATGAAGAAAAGCGAGATGGCTCGAATCGAACCCGCCTTCAAGCCCTTGCAGCCAGTTGCATTCCTGCACGTGGCGGGTCGCGAAACGGTGGGTTTCCGGCACTTCGGTCCATTCAAGGGCGGGGAATTCCGGCTTCAGTTCCGCCGGCCCCATATAGGTCCAGACAACGCCGCCGCGCTCGATGCACGGGTAGGCGGTGATACGGACCTTGTGTCGGAAATCGTGGCCGGGCGGCTCGCTTGGCATGTCGACGCAATTGCCCTGGCGGTCGAACTTCCAGCCGTGATAGACGCAGCGCAGCCCGCATTCCTCGTTGCGCCCGAAGAACAACGACGCTGTGCGGTGGGGGCAGCGCTCGTCGAGCAGCCCGACCGCGCCGTCGGTATCGCGGAAAGCCACCAGCTTCTCGCCCAGCAGCCCGACACGCACCGGCGGACAATCAGCTTCGGCGATCTGGTGCGAAAACAGCGCCGGAACCCAGTACCGCCGCATCAACGCGCCCATGGGCGTTCCCGGCCCGACCCGAGTCAGCAGGTCATTTTCTTCTTGTGTCAGCATCGGGACCTCTCCGGTCTAACCTGGTTCCGGCACGCCCGCTTTTTTCAGCGCGGCGCGTTGCCGTCTGGCCAGTTTGCCCAGATCGAAACCCGCGATCAACTCGTGGAACATGCGATGCCAGTTGATCTCGGCCTTGAGGTGCAGGAACACCGAACCAAGCCCGATCGCGGCGCGGTCCATCAGCACGAACTCGCGGGGCGGGGTGACGCCGCCGAGACGGCGCAGCTCGCGATGCACTTTCGCCGCCACCTGAGCGCCGTACATGGTGCCCTCGGTCTCCTGGATGCGCCGCGGACGGTTTTCCAGCAGCGGCGCATAGACGAACTCGGCCCACATGTTGAGGGTGTCGATCACCTCTTTTGACAAATTCTCGAAGCCCCAGGTGTCGTAGGCATGCACCGCGAGGGCGGGGTCGCCCGTTTCCAGCGACCGGTACAGATCGATCACGCCGCCGACGAAGCTTGGCTTGAACACCCGGATGCAGCCGAAATCGAGCAGGTTCACCGAATGGTCCGGGCGCACCGAATAGTTGCCGAGATGCGGATCGCCGTGGATCACCCCATAGCCGTAGAACGGCACGTACCAGGCGCGGAACATGTTGTGCGCGACCGCGTTGCGTGTTTCGGCCGGCGTTTCGGTCACCTCCATCAGCCGCCCGCCGTCCATCCAGTCCATGGTCAGCAGCCGTCCGGTCGACAGCTCGGCGACCGGCGCCGGCACATGCACCCCAGGCTCCTTCGCGTGCATCGCGCCGTAGAGCCGCATGTGGCGGGCCTCCAGATCGTAATCCAGCTCCTCGCGCAGCCGGGCCGCGATCTCGGTGTGAATTTCGGTCGGATCGACGGCCCGGTCATAACGGTGATAGAGCCCGAAGATGATCCTGAGCTGGCGCAGATCGGCCTCCACCGCCGAGGCCATGTCGGGATATTGCAACTTGCAGGCAAGGTCGCGCCCGTCATGATCGCGGGCGTGGTGAACCTGTCCCAGCGAGGCCGCGGCCGCGGCCTCGCGTTCGAAGTCCTGGAAGCGGTCGCGCCAGTCGGCGCCGAGTTCGGCCGCCATGCGGCGGCGCACGAACAGCCAGCCCATCGCCGGCGCGTTGGACTGCAGCTCGCCGAGATGTTCGATATATTCGCGCGGCAGCATATCGGGGACGGTCGACATGATCTGGGCGACTTTCATCAGAGGGCCCTTCAGGCCGCCCAGCGCGCGTTTCAAATCCTCGGCGTGTCTCTCGCGGTCGATCTCGACACCGAGATAGCGCTCGCCCGCGAGCCGCGCGGCGAGGCCGCCGACCGCCGTGCCGACCCGCGTATAGCGGCGCACCCGCCCGCCCAGCCGGTTGTCTTCACGTGGACCGGCCATCACCCATCGCATCCATGATGCGCTCCGCGATGCCGTTGAAATAATCCCACGGGGCCTCGCGGAAGGAATGGCCGCGGACCACGAAATAAGGTCCGGCGTAAAATTTCTCATACTGCTGATGGCGGCCGGCGAATTCCGACCCCACCAGATCCCAGGCGAGCCGCATCAGCTTCATGCGCTCGCGCGCGGCGATGAACGGCGTCTGCCAGTACTGGTCGAACTGGGCGGCGAGTTCGTCGTTGTCGAGGACCGACCCGTCGGCCGGCATCTGGAAGACGCTGCCGCCGGTAAGCTCGCGCAGCATCTCGATGATCGCCGAATAGTTCTGCGTGCACCATTCGAGCGCGGCGTACATGGTGCGTCGGTTGAAGGTGACATAGCCCGCCGGCCAGTCTTCGCAATCGTGGATCTGGCCCGCCACCAGCCCGCCGATTGTCGCTTCCATCGCCGCCATTCGGCCCAGCATGTCGCGCACGGACGGAATTTGATGGTTGCCGGTCGATTGCGCGACCTTGCTGAGCACGCCCGTGATCAGACCCATCTTGGCCCAGAACCGCACATTGGACTGGTGGTTGCCATAGGCGTGCGCGGCGGTCTCGGTATAGATGTCACGCGTCAATTCGGTATCGTCGTGGACGAACACTTTCTCCCACGGCACGAACACGTTTTCGCACATCACCATGGCGTCGCTTTCGTCGAGCCGCGCGCCCAGCGGATAATCCGCCGGATGGCGAAGATCGCGGGCCAGCGGCTTGCGCGACCACAGGCTCAAGCCCGGCGCGTTGCACGGCACCGCGCACGTCACCGACTGTTTCACCTGATTGGGCGCCAGCGGCAGCGCATTGCCGACCCACAGCTCGTCGGCGTAGACCGATCCGGTCGCCAGCATCTTCAGCCCGTTGATGACCAGCCCGTCGTCGCGCTCGTCGACCACGGAAAGCGTCGGCACCGGCAAATTGTGCTGCTGGGAATATTCCGGGTTACGCGCGCCGGCCGGCGGCAGCACCGCATAGGCGGCGTAAATATCGTTGTCGCGGGAATATTCGTAATGGCGCCGCAAATTTTCGCCATAGCCCGGCGTCACCCGGTCGAACACCTTTGTGTTCATGGCGAGCCCGGTCAGAAAGCTCGCGGTATGGTCGGGCGAGCGGCCGAACATGCCCTGCGTCAGATCGCCGATCACCTTGTGGGCGCGGGTGCGCCGTTGCAGATCGTCACGGTCGCGCGCCATCAGGAAATGCGTGGAGTAACGCTCGCCGTTCTCCTCGTAGGACATCAACTCGCGATTGGCGGGGTCGGCCTTGAGGTCGTAAATCGCCGCCATCGTGCGCGCGCCGCCCGCGAAAGCCGGATGGGCGGTCACGTCCTCGACGCGCTCGCCGCCGATATAGACAATGCGGCCGTCGCGGAGCCGCTCCAGATGCTCGGCGCCGGTCCTCAGCATCGCGCGATCAGCCCTCCGGCACCTCCATGTCGTCCATGATATCCTCCACGATGCCGTGAAAATATTCCCACGGCGCCTCGCGGAAGGAATGATTGCGGATCACGAAGGAGGCGCCGGCGTAGAACTTTTCGTATTGCAGATGCCGCCCGGCGAACTCCGATCCAACCAGGTCCCAGGCCACGCGCAACAGCTTCATGCGCTCCAGCGACCCCATGAACGGGGTCTGCCAGTACTGCTCGAATTGTTCTCTGAGCTTCTCATCTTCCATGATCGAAATATCGGCCGGCATCTGGAAAACGCTGCCGCCGGTCAATTCGCGCAGCATTTCGATGATCATCGGATGTTGCGACGCGCACCAGTTGAGCGCCGCGTACATGAAACGCCGATTGACGGTGGCGTAGCCTTCCGGCCAGGCTTCCCAGCCGTTAATCTGGCCATGAATCATCCCGCCAATGGTCGCCTCGAGCGCCGCCATCTGACCGATATTCTCGCGCACCGCCGGAATCTGGTCGTTGCCGGTGGATTGCGCGACCTTGCTGAAGACCCCGGTGAGCAGGCCCATCTTGGACCAGAACCGCACGTTGGACTGGTGGTTGCCGTAGCAATGGGACGGCGTCTCGATATAGATATTGCGCACCATCTCCGTGTTGTCGTGCACGAAAACCTTTTCCCAGGGCACGAACACGTCCTCGCACATGACCATCGCGTCGCCCTCGTCGAGGTTCGCCGTGAGCGGATAGTCGAACGGGTTGGCGACGTCGCGTTCGAACGGTTTGCGCGACCACAGCGAAAGCCCGGGCGCGCTTGTCGGGACCGCGCAGGTGACGGACTCCTTCAACTGGGTCTCCGCCAGGGGAAGCAAATTGCCGATCCAGATCTCATCGGTGAACATTGCGCCGGTGGCCAGCATTTTCAGACCCGAGATCACCACCCCGTCGTCGCGTTCGTCGACCACGCGCAGTGTCGGCACCGGCAGGTTGCGGGTCTGATAAAATTCCGGGTTGCGCGCGGCGCTGGGCGGCAGCACGGCGTAGGTGGCGTAGATGTCGTTCTCGCGCATGTGCTGGTAATAGTTGAGCAAATTGTCGCCATAGCCGGGCCCGATCTTGTCGAACACATCGGGCTTGCTGGCGAGCCCGGTCACGAAGCTCGCCACGTGGTCCATGGAGCGCCCGAACAGGCCATGGGTGACATCGGCGATCGCCTTGTGCGCCTCCATCCGGCGCTGCAGGTCGTCGCGGTCGCGCGCCTTCAGGAAATACATCGAGTAACGCTCGCCGTCCTCTTCGAACGACATCAGATCGCGATTGGCGGGGTCGGCCTTCATGTCATACACCGCGGCCACCGAACGGGCGGCGTTGCGGAAGGCGGGATGGGTGGTGACGTCGTCGACGCGCTCGCCGCCCACATAGACCACGCGCCCGTCGCGCAGCCCCTCGAGATGTTCCTTGCCGGTTTTCAGCATCGCGGATTTTCCTTCTTTTAAATAATTCCCGCGTCTTTCAACGCTTTCATCCTGGCATCGTCGAACCCGAGAATGCCGCGGTAGATATCGTCGTTATGCTCGCCGAGTTCGGGTCCCGACCGGCGAATTTCGCCGGGCGTCTCGGACAGCTTGGGCATCACGTTCTGCATGGCTATTGTTTCGCCGGGCGCCCCGCCCGAGGCGTGCATCACCCGGACGATGGCGTCCCGCGCCTTGAAATGCGCGTCCTCCAGCATTTCCGGCGCGCGATAGATGTTGCCCGCCGGCACGCCTGACTTCTCCAGTATCTGCTCCAGCGGCCCGCTGTCGATAGTTCCCGTCCAGGCGGCGATGATGTCGTCGAGTTCCGACTGGTGTTCGCCGCGCGCGAGATGGGACGCGTAGCGCTCGTCCTCGGCGAGCTCGGGCCGGCCCATGGCCTCGGCGAGGCGGCCGAATACCGTATCCTGATTGGCGCCGATCACGATCATTTTGCCGTCCTTGGTCGGATATACGTTGGACGGCGCGATCTTGGGCAGGATCGAGCCGGTGCGCTCGCGTATGAAGCCGCCCTGGTCGTATTCCGACACCAGTGATTCCATCACCGCCAGCACGGCTTCGTAGATCGCCGAATCGACCATCTGGCCACGCCCGGTGCGCTCGACATTATGCAACGCCATCATCGCGCCCAGCGCGGCGAAGGTCGCGGCCAGCGTGTCGCCGATCGAAATGCCGACACGGCTCGGCGGCGTCGACGGATCGCCGACCACATAGCGCATACCGCCCATGGCTTCGCCGATCGCGCCGTATCCCGCGCGCTTGGCGTAGGGACCGGTCTGGCCGTAACCGGAAACCCGCACCATGACCAATTTCGGATTGATCGCCGATAATTCCTCCCAGCCGAGACCCCAGCGCTCCATGGTGCCGGGGCGGAAATTCTCGATCAGGATGTCGGATTCCGCGACCAGCGCCTTGACGATCTCCTGGCCCTCGGACTCGCGCGCGTTCAGCGTCGCCGATTTCTTGTTGCGCGCCAGCACCGGGAACCAGACGGGTTTGCCGTCGGCGCGTTCGCGGCCCCAATCGCGCATGGGATCACCGGATCCCGGTTGCTCCAGCTTGATCACCTCGGCGCCGAAATCGGCCATCAACTGGCCGCAGAACGGTCCCGCGAGAAGCTGGCCCATCTCTATGACCCGGAGGTCGGTCAACGGTCCGCTACGCTGTTCTTCGGATGTGGTCATGGCGCTCCCTTTTTGTTGCCGGTACGATACCCGAATGGCCGCCATGGCGCATCTGGCGATTGAGACCGGCCGCGATTCGGGCGATATTGTGCGCCTTCCACATGATCATGGAGAAGGCGATGGTGGCGCGCCAAGTTGAGCTGATTGAGGTTTCGCCCCGCGACGGGTTGCAGAACGAGCCCGAGATCATGTCGACCGAGGTCAAGGTCGAACTGATCAACCGCGCGGTGGCGGCCGGCGTGCGCCGCCTGGAGGCGGTGAGCTTCGTGAACCCCAAGCGCGTGCCGCAGATGGCGGACGCCGAAGCGGTGATGGCGGCGCTGCCCGAGCGCGACGACGTGATCTATATCGGGCTCGCGCTCAACCGACGCGGTCTCGATCGCGCATTGGCGGTGGGCTGTAAGGAAATCAACTACGCCGTCGTCGCTTCCGACGCGTTTTCCGAGCGCAACCAGGGCACCACCATCGAACAGGCCATGGAAGTATGGGACGATATCGCGGGAGAGGCGCGGGACGCCGGCGTGCGCTATTGCCTGACCGTCAGCGCCGCCTTCGGCTGCCCGTTTCAGGGCGAGGTCCGGCCCGAGCGGGTGCTGGAGATCGTCGAGGCCGGGCTTGCCGCGAAACCGGATGAAATCTCAATCGCCGACACCATCGGCGTCGCGGTGCCGGGCCAGGTGCGCGAGATGTTCACCGAGGTCGCGAAACTCGCGCCCGGCGTGCCGTTGCGCGGCCATTTTCACAACACGCGCAATACCGGCATCGCCAACGCCTTCGCCGCGGTCGAGGCCGGCGCCACCGCGCTCGACGCCTCGATCGGCGGATTCGGCGGCTGTCCCTTCGCGCCGGCGGCCACCGGCAACGTGCCGTCCGAGGACCTGGTCTACATGCTGGACCGATCGGGCATCGAGACCGGCGTCGATATCGAGGGGCTGATAGCGGCCGCTGAATGGCTCGGCGGCGAGCTGGGCCACGCCGGCCCCGCCATGCTGGGCCGCGCCGGCAACTTCCCGCCCGCGGAATTGCGGGCGTAAGGAAAATATTCCCGTCGCACGCTTTGAGATCATCCGCAAAACCTTGACATAATTGGCCTCGCCCCCACATTATCCGCGCACTCAAAAGTCGGGGCGGTAGCTCAGTTGGGAGAGCGCGACGTTCGCAACGTCGAGGTCCGCGGTTCGATTCCGCGTCGCTCCACCACCCGCTTTTAGGCGAACCCGAGGCCACGGTTCCACGTGGCGAAAACGTCCCGTTTCCGGGGCGTTTGGCCGCTTCGTCCTTGAAATAACAGGCCGAGAGACGCGCCGATCTCCGAATTCCCCTCCAAATTGGCGGACCGTCTCTGTGGGCGGATTTTCCGACCACAGTTTTGAGTGCTGTACCGAGGTTGGTGGCGACGGGTTAGCGCGAAAAACCCAGGACTTGGCGCTGCTCCGCCCATGAGACCGGCAGATCGCGCAACCGCTTCAGCCGTTTGGCCGTCAGCTCGATGGGCTGGCGACCGCCGAGGATGGCTTCGACGATGTCGGGCGCGAGAAACGAGAGAGAAATCTCCCGGCCGATGTCCGTTCGGTCGACGCCATGCCGCTCGGCCAGTCCGGTGATCGAGCAGGCCTTGGTATCCTTGATCTCGGCAAACCACCGCCGTCCATTCGCAACGGCGGCAATCAGCTTGGGATCGGGCGTCGGCGATCGATCACGATCGTCAGAAATGACAAGCTTCATCTCCACCCCGCGCCGTCGGAATTTTACCGGGAGGTCGATCGTGAATGTACGTTCGGGTTGTCCGGCCTGTTTCGGTTCGCCTTCGCCAATCATCGATTGTAGGGTGCCCAGGCGAACATCAATGCCCACACGATCCCGTCGGACATCGATGTTCTCCAGCATTTCGAGAAGGATCCCGCGCTGATCGACCGGCCCCGATCTGGCGACACGGTCGGCCAGCCCGGCTGCTCCCTTAAGCATCGAATCGAGGCGAGTTGGTGAAGCGTCTGACAATTTTAGTCGCTTGGTCAGTCCCAGCCGGTCGCGCAGGAAACAATCGATCCCTTTGAGCACGGCGTCATCGATCGCTGATGCTGGCACGCGCCATCCCGTATCCGCGTCCGATGAATTCCCCGTCGCCGGTTTTGACACATAGTAGCGATACCGCCGGCCCGCTTTGCTGGCATGCGATGGGACCATCCGGTTGCCGTCTTCGTCGAACAGCATCCCGGCCAGCAGGCTCGGGGATTTAGCGTTGGAGCCGCGGCGCCGGACGACCGCGTTGCGTTTGAGTTGATCCTGCACGGCGTCCCAGGGCTTTGACACGTTAAGTGGGTAGCCGCTGCAGTCACGTGTCGCTACCGTTGT
>CAZPMO010000072.1:0-2620 GCA_964587515.1 uncultured Rhodospirillaceae bacterium
TCGGAATCAATGCTTGGCCGCGTCGCGCTGCCGGAAATGCTGAAACGCAATTATGCGCCGACGCTGGCCAGCGGCAGCATCGCGGCCGGCGGCACGCTGGGGATGCTGATCCCGCTATCGGTGATCATGGTGATCTATGCGTTCCTGGCCGAGCAGTTCGTGATCACCTTGTTCATCGCCGCCCTTATTCCCGGGCTGATCGCGGTGGCGTTTCATTTCATCGCGATCGGCATCGTGGTGCGGATCAATCCGGAGGCGGGACCGGCCGGCGATCGCATGAACTGGTCCGAACGCTGGACGGTGTTGCGACAGAGTTGGGGCGTGATTCTGCTTCTGGTGGCGGTGATCGGCGGCATCTACGGCGGTGTTTTCACCGTCTCGGAAGCCGCCTCGCTGGGCGCCGGGCTGGCCTTCATCTTTACCGTCGGGCGCGGCAAGCTGACGGCCGAGTCCTTCTGGCTGGTGCTGAAGGAAACCGCGTCCAACACGGCGATGATCTATCTGATCATTTCGGGCGCATCCATTTTCACCTATTTCATCACCACCACCAAGATGCCCGCCGCGCTGGTGACCTCGATCACCGCCATGGAGCTTCCGCGCCTGGTGATCATCGGCATTTTGATGATCGTCTATCTGATCCTCGGCAGCATCTTCGATACCATCGCCGCCATGGTGATCACCATGCCGTTCGTCTACCCGCTGGTCACCGGCATCGGCTACGATCCCATCTGGTGGGGCATCGTGCTGGTGATGGTGATCGAGATCGGCATGATCACGCCGCCCATTGGAATGAACGTGTTCGTGCTGTTCGGGGTCGCCGAGACGATTCCGCTGAAGACCATCTTCACCGGCATCATTCCGTTCCTGATCGCCGATCTGTTCCGCCTTGCGATCATCATCCTGTTCCCCATCATCGCCCTGTGGCTGCCGCTGGCGCTCGGCATGGCGATGGGCGACAGTTAGCGGGATGAACCCGGGAACCGGGCTCGAATACGCCCCGCGCGGTCTGATCGGCGGATTGACGGCGCAGGGCAATACCACCGTCGAGCCGGAGCTTTCGATGCTGTGGCCACCGGGATACGCGATGATCACCGCGCGTCTCTTCTCTCCGCACGATTCGATAACGGAACGGCACCGCGATTACTGGACAATCATCGAGCCGACCCTCGACCGGTTTGCGAACGCGCCGCTTTCGGCCGCCGTGCTCGGCGTTACCGGCATGTCCTATCTGGCGGGCAAGGACGAGGAAGATCGGCAGGTAGCAGGGATCGAAGACGCCAGGGGATATCCGTTCGTGACCTGCGCGCGCGCCATCACCGACGCGCTTCGCGCGCTCGGCGCGGAACGGATCGGGTTGGTTTCGCCCTATCCGGCGGACATGACCGAGGCCAGCACCGCCTACTGGTCGAGCCGGGGATTCACGGTCGCGCAAATCTCCGGCCCATCCGCCGCCGAAAGTACATTTCATCCGATCTACGGCATCACAGCTTCGTCGGCGCATGACGCCTTGAGCCGACTCCGCGACAGTCCGTTGGACGCGATCGTCATGCTCGGCACCGGCATGCCGACGCTGGCCCCGATCGCCAAGGCCGCGGGCTGGGACGGCCCGCCGGTCATGTCGAGCGTGCTCTGCCTCGCCTGGCGGGCGATTCTCGCGATCGAAGGCGAGGCGCCCAGCGCGGCGAACGTGATGCGCTGGATCAACGGGACGGACTGGACACCATTGCGTCCATGACCGCCGACGGGCCTGATCGCGCGAAAGGGGTGATCCAAAATCCATCGCGATCAGGTTGGCGCGATATTCGGGCGGACCGTTGGTCCGGACGGCCGATCTCTTAAGAACGGTAAATGGTGAATTCAGGCGTTTTGTGCCAGTATATGAATTCATGATGTCGACACCAGAAAGCGCCCATGTCACGGCACTGATCGTGGCGGTTCGCCGACGACTTTCAGCCGGTCTTCATAACCGGCTTCCGTCGCCATTTTCCAGGCCGGGGAATTCGGATAGATCAGCGCATCGATACGCCCGGAAAAAAAGGGCGAACACGGCCTGCTCGAAGCTGGCAAAGCTCGTAACATTCACGCCCTTCATTTTCTTGGCAATTTTCAGCCCGATATTGACTTCGACCGCGCCCACATTCCGTCCGACCAGGTCGTTGACGCCATTGATTCCAGAGGTGTTCTTTCGGGTAAAAATGGAAATCGCCAGCGTTTCAACCGGGATCGTATAATTCAGAAATGACTCCCGTCCCTTGGTCGCGCCGACATTCGGGATCAGGTCGGCCTCGCCGGATCGAACGGTGCGAAAAACCTCGGCCCAGGAGTCCTTGACCTTGTAGACAACGGAAATCCCGGCTTGCCGGGCGATTTCCTCCATTATCTCGATGGCGAATCCGGCGGGATTTCCATTGTTGTCGAGCTGATAAGCTTTCCATTGTTGTCGAGCTGATAATAAGGCGGGAAGGATTCGGGAATAGCCGCGACAACTTCCTTGGCATTTGCCCCACCGACGGGCGAATGAACCAGGATTGCGAAAACGATGGGAACCCACGTGAACCATTTCGGAACGCGTTGGAGGTTGGTGGCGCCGGGTTTCGAGGTTGCTGTGACGGTGCGTGTT
>CAZPMO010000072.1:2645-8905 GCA_964587515.1 uncultured Rhodospirillaceae bacterium
GATCGAGGTGGCCGACTTTAATATGCCGAATCCCTGGAAAACCATTTTTGTCTCCGGGTTAGTGGCGACTAGTATTTTAGTCATGAGGCGTTGTTTATAGATATGTATGTTTTTTAAATAGTCAAATATAGTCTATCAATTTATCGTTGCGGCTCGACATTCATTTGGTTGGGCGGGTCGCGGGCGCAACGTCGGTTTTTCGCCACCACACGATTGGCGCCCGCGTAAGTGCGAGTTTTGAAAATTTCAAAATATTCGATGGGGAAAGCTGGCTGGGGGACCTGGATTCGAACCAGGACTAAGCGGGTCAGAGCCGCTCGTTCTACCGTTAAACTATCCCCCAGCAGAGGGCGGACGGCCCCAATATGACCGATCCGACCGGGGTTATAAAACATCTGGGAGTGGAAATCAGCGTAAAATGTACGTCCGCGCGTTTCATGTTTCGCGGTCGCGGGTTTTTGGTTTACCATTATCTCTTCCCCTCGCCGACGGGGGATTGAATTGTCGTGGCGTCAGACCGCGCATTGAATAATAGAGGAGGCGACCGTGCCGGGGCGGCAGAGCGGATCACATCAGCCCCGTTATCCCCGGGCCCAGGCCGGCGCGAAACGCGGGCGGCGTGGTGCCGGCGAAACGCTGGCCGCGCTCGATCTCGGGACCAATAATTGCCGGTTGCTGATCGCTCGCCCGACGAGCGACGGTTTTCACGTGATCGCCGGGTTCTCGCGCATCGTCCGGCTCGGTGAGGGGGTCGGCGAGTCGCGGCGACTGTCCGAGGACGCGATGGCGCGCGCCGTCGAGGCGTTGGAGGTCTGCGCCGACAAGGTGCGCCGCCTTCGCGTGACGCGCGCGCGGTACGTCGCCACCGAGGCCGCGCGGAGCGCGGGAAACAGCAGCGAATTCGTCGATCGTGTGCGCCGCGACACCGGTATCGAGCTTGAGGTGTTGTCGTCGCGCGAGGAAGCGGAGCTGACCATGAACGGTTGCCGGCCGCTGCTCGATCCGGCGATCCGGCATGCGCTGGTTTTCGATGTCGGCGGCGGCAGCGCCGAACTGATCTGGCTGCGGCTCGACGAGGATGGCGGCCAGGAGATTCTCGGCTGGACATCGCTGCCCTGCGGCGTGGTGAGTATCACCGAACGTCACGGCAGCCTGGAATTCTCGCCGGAGGCCTATGCCGCGCTGATCGCCGAGATCGAGGAATTGCTGCGCCCGTTCGAGGAAAGTTACGGGATCCGCGCCGCCTTCGAGGCGGGGAACGCGCAGATGCTTGGCACCGCCGGCACCGTGACCACCATCGCCGGCGTCAATATGGGACTCAAACGCTATAACCGCGCGCTGGTCGATGGCTCCTATCTCGAATTCGACGTCGTTCACGCCATCGCCGGCAAGCTTGCCGCATCGACCTACGACGAACGCGCGGCGCATCCATCGATCGGGTATAACCGGGCCGACCTGGTGGTCGCCGGTTGCGCGGTGCTCGAAGCGGTTTGCCGCACCTGGCCGGCGGGCGGCATGCGCGTCGCCGACCGCGGCGTCCGTGAAGGCATCCTGTTCGGCATGGTCGGGTCCAACGGGCGGAGCCGCGCGGATGCCGCGGAGTAAGGGCGGGCGCGGAAAGCCCGGCCGCACGCCGTCCCGCCCTTCCGGCCGCCAGCTTCATACCAAGGTCAAAACCGCCAAGGGCCGCAAGAAATTATCGGTGCGCTGGCTGCAACGCCAGCTCAATGATCCCTATGTGGTCGAGGCGGCGCGGCACGGTTACCGGGCGCGCGCCGCCTGGAAGCTTGCCCAGATCGACGACCGGCATCGGATCCTGAAGCCGGGCCAGCGCGTCATCGATCTCGGCGCGGCGCCCGGCGGTTGGACCCAGGTCGCGGTCGAGCGCGCGCGGCCCGCCGATGGCGGCTGCGTGATCGCCGTCGATCTGGTCGAGATGGACCCGGTGCCGGAGGCGGGGACATTGACGCTGGATGTCCACGACGAAGACAGCGCGGCGCGGCTGACGGCGGCGCTGGGCGGCCCGGCCGATGTGCTGCTGAGCGATATGGCCGCGCCGGCGACCGGGCACCGCGGCACCGATCGGGTGCGCGCCGAGGGCCTGTGCGAGATCGCGCATGCGTTGGCCCGGGAGGTGCTGGCGCCGGGCGGCGCGCTGGTGATGAAGGCGTTTCATGGCGGCGGCGAGGCGGCGCTGATGACGGCGTTGAAACAGGATTTCGCGCGCGTGCGCACCGCAAAGCCGGAGGCGAGCCGCGCCGACTCGGCCGAAACCTATATCATCGCGACAGGGTTTCGCGGTACGGATTCTGCTCCGTAACGCCCGCATTCGCTTGGGATTCGGCGATGCCTTCTGTATGATGCGACGCCAACGGATTTACCCGGAGGCTTCATGGACATACTCGAGGCGCTTACTTTCGACGATGTCCTTCTCGTGCCCGCCGCATCCTCCGTCCTGCCCTCGGATGCCGATACCAAGACACGCCTGACCCGTTCCATAGAACTCGGCATACCGCTGGTTTCCGCGGCCATGGACACGGTGACCGAAAGCGGTCTCGCCATCGCCATGGCGCAGGCCGGCGGCATGGGTGTGATCCACAAGAACCTGGACATCGAGCGCCAGGCGGAGGAAGTCCGCCAGGTCAAGAAGTTCGAATCCGGCATGGTCGTCAACCCGGTCACGATCGGTCCGGACCAGACGCTGGCCGATGCGCTTAAGCTTATGGCCGACCATCGGATTTCCGGTATTCCCGTGGTCGAGACCGGCGGCAAGCTGGTGGGGGTACTGACCAACCGGGACGTCCGTTTCGCGACCGACCCAACCCAGAGCGTCCGGGAACTGATGACGCACGAGAACCTGGTGACCGTGCGCGAGGGCGTCGACATGGCGGAGGCCATGCGGCTCCTTCACCAGCATCGCATCGAAAAGTTGCTGGTGGTCGACGAATCCTATCGATGCATCGGGCTGATCACTGTCAAGGATATCGAGAAGGCGAAGCTCCATCCCGACGCCTGCAAGGACGACAAGGGCCGGTTGCGGGTCGCCGCCGCGACCGGGGTGGGCGACGCGGGCCGCGCCCGCGCCGAAGCGCTGATCGACGCCGAGGCCGATGTGGTCGTGGTCGACACCGCGCATGGCCATTCGCAGGGCGTGGTGGGATCGGTCGGCGAAATCAAGCGGCTGTCCAACCGGACCCAGGTGATCGCTGGCAACGTGGCGACCCCGGATGGCGCGAAGGCGCTGATCGACGCCGGCGCCGACGCGATCAAAATCGGCATCGGCCCCGGTTCGATTTGCACCACCCGCATGATCGCCGGGGTCGGCGTGCCGCAATTCTCGGCGGTGCTCGAAAGCGCCGAGGCCTGCCACGAGGCGGGCGTGCCGGCGATCGCCGATGGCGGCATCAAATATTCCGGCGACCTCGCCAAGGCCATTGCCGCGGGCGCCGACTGCGCCATGATCGGCTCGCTGCTGGCCGGCACCGATGAAAGCCCGGGCGAGGTATTTCTTTACCAGGGCCGGTCCTACAAGGCCTATCGCGGCATGGGCTCGATCGGCGCCATGGCGCGCGGGTCCGCCGATCGGTATTTCCAGCAGGAGGTCTCCGATACGCTGAAGCTGGTGCCCGAGGGCATTGAGGGGCGCGTACCCTATAAGGGGCCGGTCGAGGCCATCATTCAGCAACTCGTAGGCGGCTTGCGGGCCTCTATGGGCTATACCGGCAATGGAACCATCAACGATATGCAGGGGAATTGCCGGTTCCGCCGCACCACTTCCGCCGGGCTGCGCGAGAGCCATGTCCATGATGTCGGCATCATGCGCGAGGCCCCCAACTACCGTCAGCCGGACTAGGTTTCATGACCCTAATCAGGCCCGCCGCCCTCGGAGACGCTCAGGACATTGCTCGGATCTATGTGGATAGCTGGCGCAGCACCTATGCCGGGCTGTTGCCGGACCAGACCCTGTTGCGTCCCAACGCGGTCGAACGCGAGGCGCGCTGGTGGCGGCGGGCGCTGGCGCGGCATCGGCGCGATAATGTGGTGTATGTTGCCGAGGATACCGCCGAAGGGTTGATCGGCTTCGCCAGCGGCGGCGGAACGCGGAACGGTCAGCTTCCCTATGGCGGCGAAATATATGCCCTGTATGTGCGTGACGATTTCCAGGGCGTGGGCGTCGGCCGCCGCCTTTTCACGGTGACCTCCGAAAGGTTGTTGACCAATAACGGGCCGACCCTGCTGGTCTGGGTGCTGAACGGCAATCCGGCGCGCTTTTTCTATGAAAATCTTGGCGGCAAATTCGTTGCCCGGCGCAGCGGGGAGATGGGTGGAGAACCCATCGAGGAGATCGCCTATGGCTGGGAAGACATCAGAGAGATGATTGCCCTCGGGAAATCAGGCGAGTCGGGGTGAGCGATCGGGTCCTGATCCTCGATTTCGGATCGCAGGTTACGCAGCTCATCGCGCGGCGAGTGCGCGAGAGCGGGGTCTATTGCGAGATCCTGCCGTTCAATACCGCGCCCGAGAACATTTCCGGTTTTGAGGCGCGCGCCGTGATCCTGTCGGGCGGTCCGGCGTCGGTGACCAGTGATACGGCGCCGTCGGTCCCTGATTGCGTGTTCGGCCTCGGGGTCCCGGTCCTTGGGATCTGCTACGGCCAGCAGACCATGTGCGATCGGCTCGACGGCGAGGTCGAATCATCCGATCATCGCGAATTCGGCCGCGCGTTCCTCGACGTCACCGACGATTGCGGCCTGTTCGAGGGATTGTGGAAACCGGGCGATCGGGAACAGGTCTGGATGAGCCACGGCGACCGCGTCGTGCGGCTGCCGGACGGGTTCCGGTCGGTCGGCGTCAGCGAAGGCGCGCCCTATGCGGCGATCGCCGATGACGAGCGCGGTTATTACGGCGTCCAGTTTCATCCCGAGGTCGTTCACACGCCCGAAGGCGCGGCGCTTTTGCGCAACTTCACCCATCGCGTGGCCGGGTGCCGGGGCGACTGGACCATGGCGGCGTTCCGTGAACAGGCCATCGCCCGCATCCGAGCTCAGGTTGGCAAGGGTCGCGTAATCTGCGGGCTTTCCGGCGGTGTCGACAGCTCGGTCGTCGCGGTGCTGCTGCACGAGGCGATCGGCGATCAGCTTCTCTGCGTGTTCGTCGATACCGGGCTGATGCGCGAGGGCGAGGGCGACCAGGTGGTCGATCTCTATCGCGGCCATTACAACATTGCGCTGGTCCATCGCGAAGCCGGAGACCTGTTTCTCGGCAAGCTCGCCGGCGTGACCGACCCCGAGCAGAAGCGGAAGATTATCGGCGCCACATTCATCGACATATTCGACGAAGAGGCGAAGAAGGCCGGCGGCGCCGATTTCCTGGCGCAGGGGACGCTCTATCCCGACGTAATCGAATCGGTCTCCTTCACCGGCGGGCCCAGCGTCACCATCAAGTCGCACCACAATGTAGGCGGCTTGCCGGAACGGATGAACCTCGAACTGGTGGAGCCATTGCGCGAACTGTTCAAGGACGAGGTGCGCGCGCTGGGCCGCGAACTCGGCATGCCCGAAATTCTCGTCGGGCGTCACCCGTTCCCCGGCCCCGGTCTCGCGATCCGGGTGCCCGGCGAGGTTGCCGAGGACAGGCTGGCGATCCTGCGGCGCGCCGATGCGATTTACATCGAGGAAATCCGCAATGCGGGGCTTTACGACGCCATCTGGCAGGCGTTCGCGGTCCTCCTGCCCGTCCGCACCGTCGGCGTGATGGGCGATGAACGATCCTATGAATATGTTTGCGCCCTGCGCGCCGTGACCTCGACGGACGGCATGACCGCCGACAGTTATCCCTTCGACCACGGCTTCATCAGCGCCGTCGCGACCCGCATCGTCAACGAGGTGCGCGGCATCAACCGGGTAGTCTACGACGTGACCTCGAAGCCGCCCGGCACTATCGAGTGGGAGTAATCCGTATAAATAAATAGTCAAATATAACAATGACTTAACAGTTTATATGGGCATTCAAAGTAGATTCTAATTAAAATAACTCATTGATTCTAAAGGGAAAATCAGGGTATTTCTATTGAATGGGAATAGCCTGCGCCGGTGGGAAATATCTTTAATCCCGCCCAAATGGTTACTTTTCGTTTACCGATGCCCAATAGGGTACGTCTTCGCCCGGCGTCGGGGGAGTTGCGCCAGGTGGAACAGGGAAGATTAATGCGTTATATCAGTGGTTTGTTCGGAGTCGTGTGCTGTCTTGCCGCCGCTTTG
>CAZPMO010000072.1:8915-22116 GCA_964587515.1 uncultured Rhodospirillaceae bacterium
ATACGATGGTGCCGATGACTCCGGTGGCTCAGTTCGTCGATAATTTTACCGTCAACCGATTTACATTTATTGCAACCACATGTTGTGTCGTGGCGGGGTTGGCGTTTTTCATCAACAGCGCCCTGCCCAAACGGGAAAAATCCGGCTCCAAAAAATCTTCACCCGCCCCCGCCGCGAAGGCGCGTTAGCGAACCACGCTCCAGCCTTGGCGACCTCCTGAAATAATGGTGATATGATCGACCGACCAATAGGGGAGGTGGATCATGATCGTACAAAGCGCGTCGGAAAACGAAACGCCGTTCGTTATCACCATGGCGGCGCATATGACGCTCGCCGGCCAGTTCGCCCGCGCCTTCGGCAATGACCGTTTCGAGGCCATCGAGCCGCGCGAGGAAGTGCTCTATATCATCGATCATCACGACGCCGGCTGGGCCGATCTCGACGGGCGCGGGCTGGTCGACGGGAATACCGGCCTGCCGTTCAACCTGGTCGATACGCCAATGGAGCGGATCGTCGAAACATCCTCCGCTTCGCCCGATTACAACAGCCGTCGCCACGCTTATTGCGGGCTGTTGTCGAGCATGCACAGTTGGGGGCTTTATAACGGGCGATATGGCATGTCCGACCGGGTGCTGCTCAACGCGATCGCGGAATCCCAATTGCCCGCGGCGCAACGAATGCTCGATGAAGAGCTTGCGCGCCAGGAGCGGCTGAAGGCGGCATTGGCGCAAGACCCCGAGACCGCCGAGTGGGTCGAGGACGGGCATTTGTTTCAGAACTACAAGCAGCTTCAGTTCTGCGACACCATGGCGCTGTACTTCAATTGCACCCATGAGGGGGCGCGCGGCGAAACGGTATTCGAGCATGTGCCTGAGAGCGCCACCAGCGACGTGAGCATTTCCGTCAAGCCCATGGGGGAGGGTGACTATCGCCTCTCGCCCTATCCGTTCGCCGAAGACGGCCTCGAGTTTTCGTTCAGCGGGCGCTACATGGAACCGGATGCGAGCCGCGACTCGGTTGATCTGGACACGGTTTCCGAAAGCAGGCAACAGGTAAGGGTGGTCGCGGCCTGACCGCGCTTCGGATTCGACACCGATGACCGGCCAGACCGAAAGCCGCAAGCGGGAACATATCGAAACCGTGCTCAACGAAGATGTCGGCGCGAAGGGCGTGAGCACCGGGTTCGAGGCCTATCAGTTCGAGCATGTGGCGCTGCCCGAGATCGATCTCGATGCGATCGATCTGTCGACCGAACTTTTCGGGCGACGCCTGGCCGCCCCCTTTCTGATCAGCAGCATGACCGGTGGCACCGGCGCGGCGCGCGACATAAACCGTCATCTCGCCCAGGCGGCCCAGGCGCTCGGCCTGGCCATGGGCGTGGGCTCCCAGCGAGCGGCGATCGAACGACCCGAACTGGCGGAAACCTATAAAGTCCGCGATCTCGCGCCCGATATTCTGCTGTTCGCCAATATGGGCGCGGTTCAGCTCAATACCGGCTACGGCCTCGACGAGGCCCGTCGCGCGGTCGAGATGATTGACGCCGATGTCCTGTTCCTGCATCTGAACCCGTTGCAGGAAGCGGTGCAGGCGGAGGGCGACAGAAACTGGCGCGGCCTGTTCGATCGGATCGAGAAAATTGTCCGCGAGATAGAGACGCCGGTCGCGGTGAAGGAAGTGGGCAACGGGATCAACGCCACGGTCGCGCGCCGCTTGGCCGATTGCGGCGTCGCGGCGATCGATATTGCCGGTGCGGGTGGTACAAGCTGGAGCGAAGTGGAGGCGCATCGTCAAAACGATCCGGCGTCGCGGCGCATCGCGCATTCCTTCGCCGGCTGGGGAAACCCCACCGCGTCGGCGTTGATGGAAGTCGTGGCGGCGGTGCCTGATCTGCCCATTTTCGCCAGCGGTGGCCTGCGTGACGGGATCGACGCGGCCAAGGCGGTCCGTCTCGGCGCGACCGTGGCCGGCGCGGCGGCACCGATGCTGGGCGGCGCGACCGTGACCGCCGACGCGGTGCGTGACGAATTGAAGGTGTTGATCGACGAGTTCAGAATAGCCCTGTTTTGCACCGGATCGCGCGACCTGGAACGCCTGCGCGGCGCGACCTTGCGTCGCCGCGCCGACTGGTCGGTGGTATAATTATTTTTGTGTCCATGTTTGTAGCGTCCCATGTCCGGTAATCCGCCGCCACTGCCCAGCCGCGCCCCCGGCGCCCCCCGGGTTCGTCCCATAGAGGCGGCGACGCTGATGATCTATCGCCAGTCCGGCGGCGTCGTCGAGGTGCTGATGGGGGAGCGTCACGGCAAGCACAAATTCATGCCGAAGCGATACGTGTTTCCCGGCGGCAGGGTGGACCGGAGCGACAGCCGTATCCGCGTCGCAAAACCGCTAAGCCATGATGTGGAAACGCAGTTGCGACGCAAGCTTACCGAAGCGCGGGCAAAGGCGATGGCGGTGGCCGCGGTGCGCGAAACCTTCGAGGAAACAGGTCTGGTTATCGGCGGCCCCGACCCCGATCCCGCTCGCGACGTACCGGAATCGTGGCGGGATTTTTTCGCCACCGGCATGGCGCCGGCGCTTGACGAACTTCATTATATCGGCCGGGCCGTCACGCCCGCCTTCCGGCCGGTGCGCTTCAATGCCCGCTTCTTCATGGTCGATTCAATTCATGTCGCCGGCGATCTCGCGGGCAGCGGCGAGCTTCTCGATCTGCGCTGGTTTTCGATCGCCGACGCCGTCGAGCTGGAGCTCCCGGGCATTACGCGGCGCATGCTGTTTCATATCGAGGAGTTGATGGCTGATCCACCGGCGCGATCGCCGGATCGTCCGGTACCTTATTTCAAGCATATGGGCGACTACCACGAACGGATCGACGAGTAATCTATAGTTCCATGATTTCCGGCCGTTCGCGGGCCAGATTGCGCATCATATAGGCCCAGGCGCGCTCGACCATGGTATCGGACCGAACATAGGCCTTGGAACGCTCCCGATCTTCCACCGACGGCAAATCGATTTTCCCGGCGGCCATGGCAAGCAGTTGAATTTCAGCCTCTTTTTCCATTGAATCGGCGAGCACCACGGCTTCCGGGATGCTCCGTCCGACCGTCAGCAGGCCGTGATTTTTCAACACCATTGCGAAACGGCCACCCAGTGCGCCCGCCATGGCCGTACCCGGCCCGGTGCCAAGCGCGACGCCGTTGTTTTCATCGTACAGCACGCAGTCGTCGTGGAACCGCGACGCGCTTTGGGTCAACGGCAGCAGGTTCTCGCCGATGGCGCTGAGCGCCGAGACGTGCTTGGCGTGGGTGTGCACGATGGAGGTAACGTCGGGCCGGGCGAGATAGATGCGGGTATGGATATGGAGCGTCGGGTTGATGTCGACGTTGCCGGTGAGAATGTTGAGATCGAAATCGGCTTCGTGAATGTGATCGGGCGTGACCTCGCCGAATCCGTAATTATGGATGTGAAAGAAAAACGTGTCCGCCCCGGGCTCGCGCGCTGTCAGATGGCTTCCCATGCCGCTCGGCTGACCCGTCAGGTCCATGATGTGGAAGGCGCACAGCAAATCCTGTAGCAGAGCGGCCCGGGAATCTTCCCGCGGGACCTGTCGCCGTTCAGGCATTCTCAGGATATTTTCCGCCATGGTGCGCTCCCTGCCGGGTCCGGCGCTAGGCGGCGTGACGCCGTCAGGGCGAGACCAGCTTCAATTCCCGTTCGAAAACATCGAGGATCGCCGCAAGTGTCCGGCCCCGTTTCAGCCGCCGGCCGACGCCATATACGGCGTAATCGCCCTTGCCGTTGGTGCCGGCGGCGAATTTCATGACCGTGAATATTGGGTTGTCGCTGGCATTGCGGAAGATCGAAAACGCCGCCATCCCGTCGCCGTGGCTGATGGCGTAATCACGCCATTCGCCCCCGATAACCCGACGACTGTACAAAGACAGCAATTTGTTCAGCTCGATTCGATCGAAGCAAACCAGTTTTGGCTTGCGCCTGTAGTCGGAAAGGTGAACAACCCTCTTCATCGGTGCGGGACTCTTCCTCCGAGCAAATTGCGACCACGAAACTATCGCTGATTTTCCTCGATCCGTCCAGCCGTGACACCGGTTATTAAGTGGTAGTCTCTGATACCTGTATTTGCGTGATGATCGTCAGATCGTTATGTTGACCGCCGTTTTCTGTTGTTCTGGAGTACGCTGTGGGCGATATCTTTCGTGAAATCGACGAAGAACTGCGCCAGGAGCGATTCGATAAGCTCTGGCGGAAATACGGCAAGCATGTAATCGCGCTTGCGGTGGCGGTGGTTATCGCGGTCGCGGCGGTCAGCGGCTGGCGCCAGTACCAGACCAGCCGCCGACTTGACGACGGCGCGCGTTTCGCCGCCGCGAAGGCGCTATTGGAGGACGGCAAGTCGGAAGACGCGCGCGCGCTGTTCGCCGCGCTTGGCCGCGAATCCGGGACGAACTATGGCGTGCTGGCGCGATTTCATGAGGCCGCGTTGCGCGCCGGCGCGGGCGACGTCGCCGGCGCCGCCAAGGATTATGAAGCGCTGGCCGGCGACAGCGACCTTGACGATACGCTGCGCGATCTCGCCACCATCCTTTCCGCATTTGTCGCGGTAAACGGTGCGTCCGGTGATGTGGAGGCAATTTCCGCGCGTCTTGGGCCCATGGCGGAAGAGGGCAAGCCTTGGCGCCATTCGGCGCTTGAGGTGCTCGGACTGATCGCCCATAAATCCGGGGACACCGGCAAGGCCAAGGAATATTATCAACGTATCGCGGACGACGCGGACGCGCCGCGTAATATTCGTACCCGCGCAGCCCAGATGCTGGCGATCATCGGGAACTGAAAAGACAGGAACGGAGGCGACCCAAAGTGAGCCCGATAAGGCTAGCTTTACTGAGTGCGGGCTTGATGACGGCGCTATCGCTTTCCGGCTGCAGCAACTGGTTCGGCGATCCGGAGGATCCGCCCCTGCCGGGAGAGCGGATCTCGGTCTTGACGCTCGACCGAAGCGTTAAACCAGACCCCCGCGTGGCCGATCTTCGGGTCCGGCTGCCGCGACCCAGCGCCAACGCCGATTGGCCGCAGTCGGGAGGAGAGTCGAGCCACGCGATGCATCACCTCGCCGCCGGTGGTCCGCTTAAGCGGCTGTGGCGCGTTGATATCGGGTCCGGCTCGGATTCCGAACGCAAGTTGCTGGCTCAGCCGGTGATCGCCGGCGGTCGGGTCTACACCATGGATGTCAGCGCCGAGGTTCGGGCATTCGATGCCGCCACGGGTAAGCGCCTGTGGCGCGTCTCGCTGGCCCCGGACCATGATGATGAAGGCATCCTTGGCGGCGGGCTCGCGGTTCAGGGCGACCATATATTCGTGACCACCGGTTTCGCGGAGATCGTCGCGCTGGAACTCTCCAGCGGCAAGGTGGCATGGCGGCGTCGCGTCGCCGGACCGATGCGCGCCGGACCGACAGTGGCGGCGGGCCGCGTATTCGCGATCACCGTCGCGAATGAGCTTTATGGGCTGGACGCCGCCGACGGGCGGGTGCTGTGGACTCACACCGGCATCACCGAGGCGGCCGGATTCGTCGGCGGCGGGTCGCCCGCCGTCGACAACGACATCGTGGTAGCGCCCTATTCCTCGGGCGAGATCGTTGCGCTGCGGGCCCAGAACGGACGGGTGGTGTGGTCGGATTCGCTTACCTCGCTGAGGCGTACGGACCCGGTTTCGTCGATCGCGCATATTCGCGGCCGGCCGGTTATCGATCGTGGGCGCGTTTTCGCGGTCGGACATTCCGGGCGCATGGTGGCAATTGATCTGGCCACCGGCAATCGCCTCTGGGAACAACCGATCGGTGGTCTGTACGGGCCGTGGGTGGCCGGCGATTACGTCTATGTGGTTTCGACCAACGCCGAGCTGATCTGCCTGACGCGACGTGACGGTCGGGTCAGATGGGTTCGCCCGCTTCAGCGGTTCGAAGATGAGGAAGATAAGACGGGGCCGGTTCAATGGGCCGGTCCGGTATTGGCGGGAGACCGTCTGTTGGTTGCCGGAACACATGGCGAGGTGTGGTCCGTTTCACCCTATACCGGGCGTCTGCTCGGCCGGATCGAAGTCTCCGGCGCGGTCGCGATCGCCCCCGCCGTCGCCAACGAGACCGTCTTCCTGCTGACCGATGAAGCGGACCTGATCGCTTTAAAGTAATGTCGTTTACCGTCGCCATCCTGGGGCGTCCAAACGTTGGGAAATCAACCCTGTTCAACCGGCTGGTCGGGCGCCGTGCGGCGCTGGTCCATCCCGAACCGGGCGTGACGCGCGATCGGCGCGAAGGCGAGGCCCGGCTTCACGATCTGGAATTTACCCTGATCGATACCGCGGGACTGGATCAGGCGGTTCCCGGCACCCTCCAATCGAGCATGCAGGCGCAATCGGAACGGGCTTTGGCGGAGGCGGACATCGCGCTTCTGCTCATCGATGCGCGCGCCGGCGTGACGCCAATGGATCAGCATTTCGCGGATTGGATACGAAAATCGCCGACGCCCGTCATTCTTGTCGCGAACAAATGCGAGGGCGCGGCGAGAGCGCAATCCGGGCTGATCGAGGCATATGAACTTGGCCTCGGCGATCCAATCCCGATTTCCGCCGAGCATGCGGAGGGTATGTCCGATCTCAGGGATGCCGTGGCGGCGCTGGCGCCGCTGCCCGAGGAGGACGCGACGGAAGACGGGGCCGATGGTCCGCTGCAGCTCGCCATCGTCGGGCGTCCCAATGTCGGCAAATCAACCCAGATCAACCGGTTGGTCGGCGACGAGCGCGTGATCACGGGACCGGAGCCCGGCGTGACCCGCGACGCCATTGCCGTCGAGTGGCGCTGGCGGGACCATCCGATCCGCCTGATCGATACCGCCGGCCTGCGTCGGCGGGCGCGCGTCACCGAAACCGTCGAGCAGCTTTCCGCCGCCGATGCGCTGAACGCGATTCGCTTCGCCCATGTGGTGGTGCTGGTCCTCGACGGCGAGGCGGTCGCGGAACGGCAGGATCTGACCGTGGCGCGCCAGGTGATCGAGGAAGGCCGGGCCATGGTTCTTGCGGTCAATAAATGGGACATCGTGGCCGATCGCGGCAAGGTTAGCCGTCAGCTCTCGGTTCGGCTGCAGCGTTCGCTGCCCCAGGTCCGCGGCATTCCGGTGGTCAATATTTCCGCCCTGACGGGTGACGGGGTGGAGAAGTTGCTGCCGGCCGTATTCGCGGCCTATGAGGTGTGGAACCGACGCATTCAGACCGGTCCACTGAACCGCTGGCTTGATGATGTCATCGCGCGGCATCCACCGCCGCTGGCCCAGGGGCGGCGTCTCAGGCTGCGCTATATTACCCAGGCCAAGGCGCGGCCGCCAACCTTCGCGGTGTTCGCGAGCCGTCCCAAGGCGGTTCCTGAATCCTATGTGCGATATCTACAGAACGGGCTGCGCGAGACGTTCAATCTGCCGGGGGTCCCGATCCGCATCAACCTCAGGGCCGGTAAGAATCCCTACGCGCCGGATTGATCAGCGCGCCTGGGTCCGCCAGCGTTCGATGATATGGGCGATCGCGTCCTGCGGCATGATGTCGTTCTGCCATGCGGTGGAGAACTCGGCGTTGCCGCTGCGCGGCCTCTGGGTTTCATCGAGATCGCTGAAACGAAGCCGCATCGGAACGGTGACGCCTTCGCCGACCGCAACGGCTTCCTGGGTATGCAGCGACGGCAGGGCGCTCAGCATGCCGTGTCCGCTTTCGGGCAGCGCACGGCGTACGAATTCCTGGTCGTGGTCGTTGCTCATGCGCAGCGCGAACAGCGTATTGCATTGCGAGAGGATGCTGGTCGACAGTTCCGACGGGCGCTGGGTCACCAGACACAGCGAGACGCCGTATTTGCGCCCCTCCTTGGCGATGCGCGAGATCACGCGCTTGGTGGGCTCGAAGCCGGCATTATCGGCGCGCGGGACATAACGGTGCGCTTCCTCGCAGACCAGCAACACCGGCACCCGCTGCTCCGGAGTGCTCCAAAGCGAGAAATCGAAGATCATCCGGCACATGACGGACACCACGATTTCGACCACTTCCGAGGGAACGCCCGACATGTCGAGGATCGTCATGGACTTTCCGGTTACCGGCAGGCGCAGGATGGTGGAGACGATATCCGGCAGGTTGTCGCGCACGACCAGGCCGGAAAACATGAAAGAGAAGCGCTGATCGTTCTTAAGCGCTTCGATCCGGCTCTTGAGCCGCAGATAAGGGAGGGTCCCTTCCGGCTTATCGAGTTTGCCCGCGCCGGCTTCGAGAATTTTGATCAACTCGCTGAGGTTATAGGGCACCGGGGTATCGACCGTTAATCGCCCGGTGGCGGCGCCCTCGGTGAATTTGCGCTTGGCCTCGACGATCGCGCGGCCAAGGATTTCCGCCTGAATTTCGGCGTCGGGCTGGTCGCGCCCGATCAGCACGCCGCAGATTTCCTCGAAATCCAAAATCCAGAAGGGCAGTTGCAGGTTATCGGTATTCAGCATTTCGGCCATGTCGCCGAACGCGTTGGCGTACTCGTTGTGAGGATCGAGCAGCACGATATGGCCGTTGGGATGCTTCGACAGGATGGCACGCAGGATCAGCGCCACCGCGCAGGACTTGCCGGCGCCCGTCGTGCCCAGCACGGCGAAGTGCTTGCCAAGCAATTCATCGGTCATCAGATAGGCCGGTAACTGGGGATCCTGGCAGAGCGTGCCGACCTGTAAATTTGATGTCGAGGGCGGCGCGTAGATATATCCGAGTTCCGCCGGTGTGGTGGTCAGGATCGTTTCACCCAGCGCCGGATATATCGATACGCCGCGCTGGAAGGTGAATGCGCCGGAAGCGTCTCGAACAACCGCCTCGCCGAGCAGTTCGATATCGACAATCTTGAGTTCGCCGCCGCCGCCCTGAACCGTGGGATCGGTAATTCTGAGCCCGCTGACGATTCCGAACACCATGGAGTTCGGCGTGCCGATTTTCAGTACGCGACCAATCTGAGCCGCCGAGGCGAGGTTCTCGCCGTTGGTGCCTTTCTCGTGGATGACGCCCGTAACATTCGAGCCGGATACGGAGATCACATGGCCGATCGTGCACTCCACGGGGCCCGCATTCGGTTTAATTGTGACACTGGCCTCACTCTTACCAGCCGGCGCGACGGCGGCCGGTTCGGCGCGTGCAATGGCTTCTGCGGTCATATTGGACATCCAGACTCAGGCGATGAAGATGGGAACGCCAGCACAGTGGCGTGATTTGACCGGATATTATCACCGGTCTTTTAAATCGGGGTAAAAGGCCCGGAAAATTTAACTATAAATATTAATAAAATTCTTTAAAACATTGTTTTAAAGGCGTTTATTATTGTTTTTACCTGTCGTTCTAAACCCCTAATTGCGGGTTTTACACCTCCGGTGTGGCGCTCATGGCCCCCGGATGAGCTCGCCGTGGCGGGTGCAGGCTGGCTCGGCGAATTCGACGAACAGCTCCGTGACCGTCTCCGGGGCCTTCAACTGCATCGGGTCTTCGCCGGGATAAGCCTGGGCGCGCATCGCGGTTCGGGTGGCGCCGGGGTTGATCAGATTGACCCGCATATGGGTTTGTTCGGTTTCGGCCGCCCAGCTCAACACCATCATTTCGAGCGCCGCCTTGGAGACCGCGTAGGCGCCCCAGTAGGGGCGTGGGCCGCGCGCGGCGCCGGAGCTTACGAAAATCGCGCGACCCGCCTCGGCCGCCCGCAAGGGTGGGTCGAAGGCTCGGATCAGACGCCAGTTGGCGGTCAGGTTGACCGCGAGCACCTCGTTCCATTCCTTGGCTTCGATCTGGTGCATCGGGGTCAGCGTGCCGAGCAGCGATGCGTTGCCGACCAGAATATCGAGCCGGCCGAAGCGCTCCGCCACCGCCGTCGCGAGGCCGTCGATGTCATCGGGCCGGGCGAGATCGAGCTGGACCAGGGTCGGCGCGGCATCCTCGCCGCATTCGGCGCGGATCGCATCGTCCACCTCTTCCAGCCCGCCGCTGGTGCGGGCGACAAGGATCAGTTTTGCGCCTTCGGCCGCGAAGCGCTTGGCCACCGCGGCGCCAATGCCGCGCGACGCGCCGGTGATCAGCGCGGTCCGGCCGGCAAGTCGCGGCGCGCCGTTCATTCAGGCGAGCTGGGTCAGGAAGGAGAGTTGGGCGACGTTATCGCCGTCCTCGCGGTCGACCAGGGATATGGGGTATTCGCCCGAAAAACAGGCATCGCAATATTGCGGCGATTCACCGTTTCGGGATGAAACCCCCATGGCGCGATAAAGGCCGTCGAGCGAAATAAAGGCCAGTGTATCGACGCCGATCAGTTGCGCCATCGCCGCCAGATCATTCTGGGCGGCGAGCAGTTCCTCGCGCTCCGGCGTATCGACGCCATAGAAGCATGAATGAGTCGTGGGCGGGCTCGCGATCCGCATGTGGACCTCGGTCGCGCCGGCGTTGCGCACCATTTCGACGATTTTGGTCGACGTGGTGCCGCGTACGATACTGTCGTCGACCAGGATCACGCTCTTGCCGTCGATCACGTCGCGATTGGCATTGTGTTTGAGCTTCACGCCAAGGTGACGAATGTGGTCCGATGGCTCGATAAAAGTTCGCCCGACATAGTGATTGCGGATAATGCCGAGTTCATAGGGGATATCCGCTTCACGGGCATATCCCAGCGCCGCCGGAACGCCGGAATCCGGAACCGGGATCACCACGTCGGCCGGAACCGGTCGCTCGCGCGCCAGTTCGGCCCCGATGCGGCGACGCGCTTCATACACATTGCTGCCCTCGACGATACTGTCGGGGCGCGAAAAATAAACATATTCGAAGATGCAAAATCGGGATTCATCGGAATTGAACGGCCGTTCGCTGCGTACGCCCGACCGGTCGATGATCACCATCTCGCCCGGTTCGATGTCGCGCACGAACTCCGCGCCGATAATATCCAGCGCACAGGTCTCCGACGCCAGGATATGGGCGTCATCCAGAATGCCCAGCACCAGCGGTCTCACGCCACGCGGGTCACGCACTCCGATCATCACCTCGTTGGTCATTGCGACCAGGGAATAGGCCCCGATCACCCGGCCGAGCGCGTCGATCATGCGATCGACCACGGAGGCGTGTTCGCTGATCGCGATGAGATGAACGATGACCTCGGTGTCGGTGGTGGACTGGAACAGGCAGCCGCGCCGGACCAGTTCGCGCCTGAGCTGGCGGGCGTTGGTGAGGTTGCCGTTATGGCCGACCGCGAAACCGCCGGACTCGAAATCGGCGAACAGCGGCTGGACATTGCGCAGCACGGTCGCGCCCTGCGTCGAATACCGATTATGACCGATCGCGATGTCGCCCGGCAGGCGCTCGATCACCACCTCGCTGCCGAAATTCTCGCCGACCTGGCCGAGCGCGCGGTGGCTGTGGAACTGCTGTCCGTCGAAGGACACGATGCCCGCGGCCTCCTGGCCGCGATGCTGGAGCGCATGCAACCCCAGCGCCGTATGCGCGGCGGCGTCGACATGGCCGAAAACGCCGAAAATGCCGCATTCCTCGCGCGGCTTGTCCTCACTGGTGTCGATCATGAATGCCAAGTTGGGAATACCGTCCACTACCGGGTCTGGAAAAGACGATCCATTTCGCGTCGTTCGCGCGTGTTATAGCCGGATTTCTCGCTGGGTGCAGTGCCTTTCGGCAGCGGGATCATGAGTTTTCGCACGGCGCGCTCGGCATTGCTCTTTTCGGCGCCGCTGACCCGTTTGCCGCCCCACTCGCGGGGGACCACCGACATCAGCAAATCGGCGCCCATTTCCACTATCGGCGCGGATTTCGCAGCTTGAACCCATTCGGGACGTTCGGCGGGATCGGCGGGCCATTGCAGCAGCCGATCGAGCATCACATAAGAGGCGCAAACGATGACCGCCCCCAATACCAGGCCGGCGACCATGCCGAGCGTACGGTCGAGCAGCCCGAATCCGGACTTGTGGACCCGGTGGGCGACGGCATGGGTGATCATCGTGAGCACGATCAGGCTGACGATGAACAGGGTTCCGATCGCGGCGGCGTCGGCCAGCGGCGCGCTCTCGATCCAGCGATTGGCCACCGGGCGAGCGTGCTCGAAACCGTATAGCGTCACCAGCCCGGCGCCGATCCAGCCGCCCAGGCCGAGGATCACCCGCACCAGCCCCAGCGATAATGAAATCATGCCGGCCAGGACCACGATCGCAATGACGGCGAAATCGGCGCCGGTCACGTCTCGGCTCCTTCCGGCACCCGCCGCGCGGTCTGCTCACCTTGCGCTCCGCCCAGGCCGAATACCGGCAGTAATTCTCGCAGGTGCGAGATTTCGCGGACAACCATGCCCCCGTCGACTCCCCGCTCGCGCTGCGATCGGGTCGGCATCAACGCTTCGTGGAAGCCCAGCTTGGCGGCTTCCTTGAGCCGGAGCGCGGTTTGACTGACGTTACGAACCTCGCCGGAAAGACCGACCTCGCCGAAGATGACGGCATCTTCAGGCGCCGGCAGGTCTGCCGCCGCCGACAGCAGCGCGCCGGCGACGGCGAGAT
Organism: uncultured Rhodospirillaceae bacterium; assembly: GCA_964587515.1. Taxonomy (GTDB): domain Bacteria; phylum Pseudomonadota; class Alphaproteobacteria; order MPNO01; family MPNO01; genus CAZPMO01. Next base: position 21,521 of record CAZPMO010000072.1, read on the forward strand.
CGGCCGCGGGTTCACTGATTTTAAGTCCGCCGGCGACGTTGAGATAAACATCGCGCCCGGCCAGCACAACGCCGCAGCGCGCCTCCAGCACCGCGATCACCATCGCAAGCCGCGCCGAATCCCAACCGACCACGGCGCGGCGCGGCGTGGCCAGCGCGGACGGCGCGACCAGCGCCTGTATCTCGACCAGCACCGGCCGGGTTCCCTCGATTCCAGCGAAAACCGTGGCGCCGCTAACATTGCCGCGGCGTTCGGCGAGGAACAGGGCGGACGGGTTGGTCACGTCCCGCAGCCCGGCGTCGGTCATCTCGAACACGCCGATTTCATCGGTCGGGCCGAAGCGGTTCTTGATGGCGCGCAGCAAACGAAACTGATGGCCGCGCTCGCCTTCGAAATAGAGAACCGTGTCGACCATGTGTTCCAGCACGCGTGGGCCGGCGATCGCGCCTTCCTTCGTGACGTGGCCCACCAGCAGCGCCGTAAAGCCGCGCTGCTTGGCGAGGCGGATGATTTCCTGGGCGCTGGCCCGCACCTGGGCGACGGTGCCGGGCGCCGAATCGAGCGTGTCGACATACATGGTCTGGATCGAATCGAAG
>CAZPMO010000073.1:0-21841 GCA_964587515.1 uncultured Rhodospirillaceae bacterium
CAGCTTCTCAAGGCAGGGTCGAATGAACAACCTATTGAGACATCACAACTAGAGCGCCATATGACCGATTCCATTCCGACACAAATTCATCGGGCCACGTCCGGGCGGACCTATAAGGGCATCTATATTCACGCCGCGCCCGGTCTGCATGAATCCGTGTCGGAAAAAATTCGGACAGCGCCGACGACGAATGGCAAACGAATTCTAGAACTGGGTTGCGGTTCGGGCGCATTGACCCAGCGCTTGTGCGATGACGGGTTCGAGGTCCGCGCCGTCGATCTTGAATTGGACGGATTTCAGACCGACGCCGAAGCCCTGTCTATGGATTTGAACGATGATTTCGCCGATCGTTTGGGCGATAGGGACTATGATCTGATCGTCGCCGTCGAACTGCTTGAGCACCTGGAAAACCCGCATCATTTTTTGCGCCAGGTTTCAAAGCTGATGACGCCCGAAACGCGTCTGTGGTTGTCGTTTCCCAATCTGCATTTGTATATGAGCACTTGGAAGTTTCTACGGGACACCAGCTTTATTTCATGGAACATCCATCAATATTGGGAAACCGGGCACCAGACCTTGCTGCCCGGCTGGCTGTTTGAGCAGCATCTGAAAAAAGCCGGGCTCGCGGTCGAGAACAAGGATTACGTCGCGCCGCTGGATTTGCGCCTGGCCCATCCCAATCCGGTCAAGCGCTTGCTAAGCTTCGCCGTATTGGCGATCATCCGCTTGCTGACGCCCGGCGTGTCGCTTAAACAGCGCCGCGCCAATTGCGTCTTGTACAGTGTCCGCCTGGCCGGCGATGGAGCGCGCGATTAAAATTTTTTCCTGCCGACGAGGCGCGGGTCCATATGGGACTGCCGAAGATGCTGGGCGAATATGTGCATCAGCGATTGGTGCAGATCTTCAATGACGCCGTAATTGTCGGCGTCGACATGGATATTTATCTCGGCGCCCTTTGCGCTCCTGCCACCATCGAATCCCGTTAGGGCCAATGTTCTGACACCGTTTTCGCGGGCCCATTCGATTGGCCTAACGATATTCTCGGAATCACCGGATGAACTGATTGTCAAAAGGACGTCTCCCGGCGCCGCCATGGTTTGAAGTTGATAGACGAACACATCATCGTATGAAATATCATTGGCGATCGCGGTTATGATTTCGATATTTGAACTGAGACTGACCAGTTTTGGCTTTAGGTCCGTGTCGGTCTGAATCCCTTTTTGAAAATCGCAGAGCAGATGATTGGAGATCGCCGCTGAGCCGCCATTTCCACAGCTGAAAATCGTTTGTTCATCATGTAGGGCCGACCCGAGTATTTCGACCGCCCGATTGATCATATCAAAATCGAGGGATTTCCAGGCGGTTGATATTTCTTCCTGATACGCGCGCGCATAATCAGCGCCACGTTCAAATTTCTCGCGAGGAAAGGAGGAGGACTCACCGATTTCCATGATTGTCGCTGCCCTTCAGGCATGTATCAATTCATCACGCACCCGCGAAGAAGCTGAGCGCGCCGAAAGTTATCATATTTTTCGATCCAGGTTATCATGACGGCGCGCGCAAGGCCTTCGAGCCAGAGTCCACGGACATCCCGCCGCCTCCGCCGGCCGCCGCCGGAACGCCCTTCATTTCGTGCTCTCCCCGGAACCATGCCATCTCCAAGCGGTCTCGATAATACGTTCGAAATCCGAGAGCCGCGGGCTCCAGCCGAGATACGTTTGAGCCCGTTCGCAACTGGCGACGAGTACGGGCAGATCACCGGGGCGCCTCTCGCAACGCTCCGCGGGCACGTTCCGCCCACTCACGCGCTCCACGGCGCCTATCACTTCCAGCACCGACTGCCCTACCCCGGTCCCCAGATTCAACGCAAACGCCGCATCGCCCGCGGCAAGCCGCTGCAAGGCAAGGAGATGTGCATCCGCGAGATCGGTGACGTGGATGTAGTCACGAATACATGTGCCGTCTGGTGTCGGATAATCGGTACCGTAGATATCCACGTGCGCGCGCATTCCGCGTGCCGCCTGAATAACCAATGGAATGAGATGCGTCTCCGGATCGTGATCCTCGCCTAGATCGCCGTTTGGATCCGCGCCCGCTGCGTTGAAGTATCGGAGCGCCGCATACTTGAGCCCGTATGCCCGGGCGCAATCCGCGAGGATGCGTTCGATCATCAGTTTGCTGCGCCCGTAGGGATTGATCGGTTCCTGAGGATGATCTTCCGGGATGGGGATGGTCTGCGGTGCGCCGTAGGTGGCGCAGGTGCTCGACAATACTATGATCGGGCAATCGAAACGGCGCATGGCCTCCAGCAGTGAGATCGTACCGGCCACGTTATTCTGGTAATACTTCCCCGGATCAGCCACCGACTCGCCGACGTCGGTGAAGGCCGCGAGGTGAATTACCGCACTCGGGCGATATTGTTCAAACGCACTGGCGATCGCGTTCTCATCGAGAATGCTTCCATTTACTGACGGTCCCCATTGCACCGCCCACTCGTGACCGTGGACAAAATTGTCGAAACAGACTGGCCGGTAACCTGCGGCCGCCAAGGCCTTACAGGTGTGACTGCCGATGTATCCAGCTCCACCGGTTACGAGAATCGTCATGGTCATTTTTAATCACATTTGCGCATCGCTCGGCCCATTCGAATGACGGCGACGACCTCAATTGGTATCATATTTTTTAACCCAGGTTATCGAGGCGTATTGAAATCAGCAATAAAAATGGGTCTCGGAGCGCTCGGGCTGGAATTCCTTTATCCTCTAATGTCTCCTGGCGGGGTGCTGATCATCGACGATTACGGCCATTGGCAAGGGGCGAAACAGGCCGTAGACACGTGTTTCCATGACCAGCGTGTTTGACTGCACCGGGTACGTGATAGAGGTGACTCCCGGGAAGTTGAGATCGAGGGTTTTCTGGTGGATTGATGGGGCAGAATCACGGCTTTCGCGCCGTCATTTGCAAAAAGAACCCGGAATGCCGCTCAAAGAAGGAACGAAACCAGGGAAGCGGGAAATAGTTGAGACTTGTCTTCCAAAATTCGAAATCCTCGAAACCCGGGAAGAGCTCTTTAGCCTCCGCTTTGGAATAGAAGCTCGAGTGCGGATTGAAGTTGTTCGCGCCGGCTGTCGATGTGTCTGTACTTACATTGAGAAGCCGTTTCTTGCTGAGGCCAAATTCCTTACAGATATCGAACACGTCCCCCAGCTTCTTGGGGCCTCTGTACGCCAGCGACCTTCCCCCGGGAAGATGTAACAGCAACCATATCAAGGGATACACGACGCCGATCACGAGATAGTAATGATACGAGTGTCGTCCATAGAGCATAACCCGCAAATTTCCGGCGGGCTTCAAAACACGGGCGACCTCACGGCAGGCGGCTTTTGTGTCAGGGACATGGTGCAAGACGCCGATGGAAAAGACGAGATCGAACGAATTATCGGCGAACGGTAACCGCGTGGCATCGGCATTCGTAAACCTTCTCGGCAACTCATGCTGTCTGAAATGTTCTTTGGCCAGCGCCAGGCTCTCAATGCTCAGATCTACCGCCTGGTAGTCTATCCCGTTCTCGCTGAGATAACGGCCGTCGACGGCGATCCCACATCCGACCTCGAGCACTTTTTGGCCTTGGCACGACGCCAGAAATTCGCGACGTCTCGATGTTCCGTTTTGCCGCCAACGTTCATAGATTGCATCGAACATTTCCCGACTGCCGCGTTCGAATGGAACGCTGTCGGTGCTGATCGGGTGCGCATCCCAGTAACGTCGCACATCGGTTGTTTTGGGCATTTCGTCTGGCGATCATTCGAGTGGGTACGCACGGTCGAGGGAAATACTAGAGCACATTTCGAGCTGAGTGAATCGGTTTAGGGGTTTCCTGTTCGATCGTCGATCTGAATGTCGATCACCGCGACCGACGGGCTCGCCTCGCGCCCTTCCTGATTGCCCACCGCGACGTAGAGCGCGTGATGAATACGCTCCAGCGTGCCGCCCCAAGCCGTTTGCGCCCGGTGCGATCATGGCGTAGTTTCGTCTCATGCGCGCCCGTAGCTCAGCTGGATAGAGCGCTGGCCTCCGAAGCCAGAGGTCACAGGTTCGAATCCTGTCGGGCGCGCCACTTTTTTTTACAACGTGTCGCTGGTAGGTCTGGTCCGTGGCGGGCGAGGACCGCCGGGAGGCGCGCTCAGCCCGGTGATGCGATTTCCCGTAGCCGCCGGGCCGCGTCCTCGGCCAGCCGGCGGGTAAGATCGCCGGAACCGGTCTCCTGGCAGAGGCCGGCGGCCTGCCCCGACCACAGGGAAGTAAAGTCACTCCGCCCCCGGGCTTCGGCGGCCGCCTTCAACGGCGCCAACGCGCCACCGGCCGTTGGGAATGCCGGAGTCAGGTCGGACATGGGCCCGATCTCGCGCATGATCCGGTTCACGACGCCACGCGCCGGCCTGCCGGAAAACAGATTGGTCAAGGCGGTGCCGTCGTCGCGGGCCGCGCCAAGAGCCGTTCGGTGCAGGTCGGAGATCAAGGATTCCGGGGTGAAGAGGTAGGCTGTGCCGATCTGGGCTCCCGCCGCCCCGAGCGCGAACGCCGCCGCCATGCCGCGCCCGTCGGCAATGCCGCCGGAGGCGATCACCGGCGCCTTCACGGCATCGACGATCTGCGGCACCAGGGCGAATGTTCCGGCCTGTGTCGCGATATCGTCGGTCAGGAACATGCCCCGATGCCCGCCCGCCTCGTAGCCCTGTGCGATGATGGCGTCGCAACCGTTTTCGTCCAGCCAGCGGGCTTCCGCGACCGTGGTCGCCGAGGCGAGCACGCGGCAGCCCGCTTCCTTGACTCGATCGAGCAATGGTTTTTCGGGCAACCCGAAATGAAAACTCACGACCTCGGGTTTCAGATCCTCCACGATCGCGCACATGGCCTCGTCGAAAGGGGCGCGATTGACGGTCGGCGCCGGCGCGGACGAGTCCAGTCCGAGTTCCTCGTAATAGGCGGTCAGATGGCGTTTCCATGCGACATCCTGGTCCGGATCGGGCGCCGCCGGCGTGTGACAGAAGAAGTTGACGTTCACGGGCTTCGCCGTCTGCTGGCGAATGACGCCGATTTCGGCGCGCACCTTGGTCGCGTCGAGCATCGCGCAAGGGAGCGAGCCCAGACCGCCGGCCTCGCTCACCGCGATCGCCATGGCCGAGCCGTTCGCGCCCGCCATGGGCGCCTGGATGATCGGCAGGTCGACGCCGATGAGATCGAGCAATTCCCGATTGGACCACATGCGAACCCATCTCCTTTGTCGAGGACCAATCCATTATGCGCCAACTCGTGGATGGTGACCCGCGGTTTTCCGTGGGTCCTTAAAACAAAAACTTGTGTCAAACAAAGACTTGTGGAGTGTGAAAGGATGCGGAAATCTGCGATACTTTATAGGCCTCCCGAGCCTTGTGGCGGGAGGACCGGTGCGAACTTTCCCTCGCCACAACTTCTGAATGAATGAACACAACCCCCATGTCCGGACAGCAGATCAAGATATCCTCATCCGACGGCGGCACATTCGACGCCTATATGGCGCTGCCCGCCGTGCCGACGGCGCCCGGTATCGTCATGCTGCATGAGATTTTCGGTGTCACGGACTGGATTCGGGAAACCGCCGATCTGTTTGCCGGGCACGGATATTGCGTCATCGCGCCCGATATGTTCTGGCGATTGCAGCCGAATTTCGTCGGCGACTATGGGGATCCGGTCGCGACCGAGCAGGGCCGCCGATACAAGGCGCTGATCGATCACGACAAGGCGATGGACGATATCGCGGCCGTCATCGCACGGCTTAAATCGCTGCCCGAATGCAACGGCCGGATCGGGGCGACCGGGTTCTGCACCGGCGGTACGCTGGCCTATCTGGCGGCGGCGCGATTGGATATAGACGCGGCGGTCTCCTATTACGGCACCCAGATTCACGAATTCCTCGACGAGGGCCGTAACATCACCTGCCCGGCGGTCTTTCACATGGGGCTTCAGGACGACCGCGTGCCCGAAGGCCTTTCGGAGACGGCGCGGGCGGCCTGGGACGGCGTCCCAAATCTCGAAATTCACACCTATGACGCGGGACACGCCTTCGCCCATACGGGCCGGTCCGAATATTATGCGGAAGCGGCGAGCCTGCGGGCCCACGCCCGAACCTTCGATCTGTTCGACGCGCTTCGCGGACAGGCGTTAGTATCTAGGCACCTAATCATGGTGTTATATCGCAGGTGTGGAGACGCTGGAATACTTTGTGCGAGAAAGATAAGGCACTATTCCAATTACAATAGAAGAATCATCGGCCGGCACCGGTCAGCTTGATTCGCGAGTGCTTGATCTGTCAGACATGATCTGAGCAACTTTTTCACAAGATATACACAATTTTATTAGTGAACACACTAGATGTTGGGGAGAAGACGCTGTATCGTTTCTTCATAATCCATGCTTTGATCGATATGCAAAATTCCTTCGCTTCACTTCGGCGAAATTCCCAGTAGAACGCAACATTCAGCAACAACTAATCAGTTGCTGTATTAATTTTTGTATAAAGATGATTCGTAGAAAAAAAATCCTAAAATTTCTGTGTAAATTGTGGTTTAATACCAGAAGATTTCAAAATTATCTCATTTAAAAGTATATATCTAGCAGAGGGTGTTATCCGTCGGAATACAGGCTAGTAGTTTTGTTCCAGCACGCCGCAAGAGCAATCTTGAGTACTTGGCTTCGAACCTCCTGCGTTGATCGATATTAAAGAAGTGTCGCGAGCTTGCCCCTATCGCGGAGTTCCATGAATCGAGCTTTTCCAACAAACGCTTCTGATCCTTTTGGCATGGCGGGCCATCATTTTCCAAAAACGCAAAGCCCGCCCGCGCTTGCGCCGTCCCGTCCGGCGGGCTAGGTGTGGGGGAGGATTTTGTACTATCGCAACCGCGAAGGGAGGTTCGCCATGTCGGAAAGCGGGACCATCGAGGCCGAACTGACTTATGCCATCGATACCGGCGTGAAACCGGTCAACGAGACCATGGGGCCGGGCGATATGTCGCGCAAGCGGACCGGCAAGTCCGAACAGCGCCGGGTGACCATGCATGACGGAAGGGCGCGGCGCGACGAGTTCACGCTGAAGATGCATGGTTTTGAATTCGTTGATCATCCCACGGCGGTGGCCGACTTCTTCGATCCGGACCAGATCACTTCGGTCTATTACCCGGAGGTGGTGCAACTGCTGAAGGAGCGCACCGGGGCGGCGCGCGTCGAGGTGTTCGATCACACGCTGCGCTCCGGCGATCAATCCACGCGCGACGAACGGAAGGTGCGCGAACCGGTGCTCTCGGTCCATAACGATTACACGGAATGGTCGGGGCCGCAGCGCGTGCGCGACTGGTTGCCCGACGAGGCGGAGGAACTGCTCTCCCATCGTTTCGCGGTCGTCCAGGTGTGGCGCGCCATCCGCCTGCCCATTGAATCCAATCCGCTGGCGATCTGCGATGCGCGCTCACTGGCGCCCGGCGATCTGATCGCCGCCGAGCGCCGCTATCCCGATCGCGTCGGCGAGACTTATCAGACGGCCTACAACCCGGACCATGAATGGTTCTATTTTCCCAAGATGCGGCGCGACGAGGCGCTGGTCTTCACCGTCTATGATTCGGCGCGGGACGGTCGGGCGCGCTTCACCGCCCATACCGCGTTCAACGATCCCACCACACCGTCGGGCGCGCCGCCGCGCGAAAGCATAGAGATCCGCACGCTGGTATTTTTCGACGATTAAAGGCGGAAACGAAAAAGCCCGAGTCAGAACTGGCGGCCGAAGCCGCGCAGCATCTCTTCGATCGCGCCCCAGGCGTCGCGCACCTTCGCATCGTTTTCGGGGCTCGCGTCCTTGCGCGTATAGGCGCGCAATCCGGAGGCGAATTCGCGCAGCGCGCGGTCGATGGCTACCTTGTTGCCGCGCGCTTCTTCCGTCCGAAAAAGGATATTGCGCATCAGGTCGACGCTGACCGCTTCTTCCTCGATCGAGGACACGATGGTAAAGGCGGAACTGACCAGCGCGAAACGCTCGATCGCGCCGCTCTGCATCTTGTATAGCTCCTCCAGGGCCAGATCCTCCTGGAGAGATTCCTTTTCCTCCATCATCTCGGAGATCTGATTGTCGTTTGAGGCGTCTTCGGCCTTCACGCCGCTGATCCGCGCGTTATATTCCTGCTCCAGAGACATGATCTTGGTCTCGGCGCGCTTCACCTCTTCATAGGCGACGTCGAGCTCGGTCTTGGATTCCTCGATGAGATGATGTCTGCGCATGCTCGGCCAGCGATCTGTCTTAATAACTCTGAACAAACGTCCTAGACAAACCGTAGCAATGAAACTTAAACTGAGTATTAAGTCTGGTTCGCCGCGTCTCGGCTTTCGTTCCCGATCAATTCCCTGTATGACCGGTATTTTGTTCCCGTCTTGTTCTCCACACAAGGCAATCAAGGTCTCAAAATGGGGGAAATGCGGACATCGCCGGTTGACGGCCGCCCAATCGCCGAGCGCGTTGCCCGGGGCGTGTGCCGTCTGCTCGCCGATCACGGCTACGGCACGCTGACCGAGTTTCGTCTCGCCAATGGTCGCCGGGTCGACGTGATCGGTCTCAACGATTCGGGCGAGTTCGTCATCGTCGAGGTCAAAAGCTCCGTCGAGGATTACCGCGCCGATCAGAAATGGCGTGAATATCTCGGGTTCTGCGAAAAATTTTATTTCGCGGTGCCGGAAGGTTTTCCGGTGAAACTGCTGCCCGCCGATTGCGGGCTGATGGTCGCCGACGGTTTCGGCGCCGCGATCCAGCGGCAATCCGCCGGGCTCTCCCTCAACGGCGTGCGCAAGCGCCATCAGTTGATTCGTTTCGGCCGCACCGCCAGCGCCCGTCTCCAACGCGCCTACGATCCGGGCTGGTAGAGCGCCGCGCGTTATTTCGCGAGGCGGGCGATTGTCGCGGTGGTCGAGTGGCCGGGTTCCAGATCGGCCAGTAGCACGCGGCCGCCATAGGCTTCGACGATATCGCCGCCGACCACCTCGTCGCGGGCGTAATCGGCGCCCTTGACCAGCACGTCGGGCCGCAGCCCTTCGATCAGGCGGATCGGGGTGTCCTCGTCGAAAATCACCACCAGATCGACGCTGGCCAGCGATCCCAGCACCGCCGCGCGGGCGGCCTCCATCTGCACCGGGCGCGCCTCACCCTTCAGCCGCCGGGTCGAGGCGTCGGAGTTGAGCCCAACCACCAGCCGGTCGCACGCCGCGCGCGCCTGACGCAGCAGCGAAACGTGGCCCGGGTGGATCAGATCGAAACAGCCGTTTGTAAAGCCGATGGTCTCGCCGCGCGCGCGCCATGCCGCGATGCGTTCGCGCGCGGTGGCCAGCGAGGTGGATTTGCGTTCGCCGTCATGCAGGCCGCGCGAGCGCAGCGCATCGGCGACCTCGTCGGCATAGGCGACCGCGGTGCCGGCCTTGGCGACCACGATGCCGGCCGCCGCGTTGGCGATGCGCGCCGCATCCGCCAATGGAATGCCCGCCGCCAGCGCCGCCGCGACCGCCGCCACCACGGTATCGCCGGCGCCGGAGACGTCGAAAACCTCCAGCGCCTCGGCCGCCAGGTGTTCCGCGGCCCCGTCGCCCGCGACCAGGGTCATGCCCTCGCCGCCGCGGGTCGCCAGGATGGATTCGACGCCGCAGCTCTTCAGCACGTGGCGCGCCGCGGCCTCGATGTCGTCGTCGCCGCGTGTCGCCATGCGGCTCGCCTCGGCCAGTTCACGGCGGTTGGGCGTCAACAGCGCCGCGCCGCGATAGCGCGTGTAATCGTCGCCCTTGGGATCGACCGCCACCGCGACGCCCGCGCCCCGGGCCGCCTCGATGATCGCGGCCGTCAGGCCCGGCGTCAGCAGCCCCTTGCCGTAATCGGACAGGATCACGCAGCCGGCGTCGGCGAGCCCGGCGGTCAACTCGGCCAGCACCGCGCGTTCGAGTTCCGCTCCGATTTCCGCGTCGGTCTCGCGGTCGGCGCGCAGCAATTGCTGGCCGTCGGCGACGTAGCGCGTCTTGATGGTGGTCGGCCGTCCGTTCACGGTCTTCAGCGACGCGCTGACCCCGGGAAGGGCGTCGATCAGCGCCGCGATCTCGGCGCCTGCCTCGTCCACGCCCGTCACCGATATGAAGGCGGTTTCGGCGCCCAGCGCCGCGAGGTTGCGCGCGACATTGCCGGCGCCGCCCAGCATCGCCGCCTCGCGGCTGACCCGGCAGATCGGGATCGGCGCTTCGGGTGACACGCGCGACACCTCGCCATAGACGAAGCGGTCGAGCATCACGTCGCCGACGCAAAGCACGCCCGCGCCGCCCAGCGCGTCGATCCGGTTGGCGAGGTCGGGCGCGTCCGTCATGTGCATTCCCGCTCCAGGGCTTCGCACAGCATGTGGCCCAGCAATATGTGCATTTCCTGGATGCGCGCGATGGTGTCGGTCGGCACCACCAGCAACGGGTCGGCGAGTCCCGCCAGCTTGCCGCCGCCGCGCCCGGCCAGCGCCGCCGGCGCCACATCCATGTCGCGGGCGCATTCCAGGGCGCTGATCACGTTGGGACTGTTGCCCGATGTTGTCAGCCCGATCGCCACGTCGCCCGGTTTGCACAGCGCCGCGATCTGGCGCGCGAAGATCGTCTCATACCCGAAATCGTTGGCCCCGGCGGTCAGGGTCGAGGAATCGGTGGTCAGCGCCAGCGCCGCCAGCGGCGCGCGGTTGCGGGTATAGCGCACCACCAGCTCGGCGGCGATGTGCTGGGCGTCGGCGGCGCTGCCGCCATTGCCGAACAGGACCAGCTTGTTGCCGCCCTTCAACGCCGCCGCGCAGACGTCCACCAGACGGCCGAACCCGTCGCGCAGCGCCGCGCGCGTTTCCCGCGCGACCGCCTCATGCTCGTCGAACTCGCCCTCGAAAAGCGCCTCGAAACTCATCCAAACCTCCGGCGGATAGCTAATCCCCCACACCCCATCAGGTCAACAGGCGGCGAGCCGGTCGATCAGCGCGTTGATGTCGTCGGGCGACGGCGCGGCGGCATCGTCCGACCAGGTGAGCCACAAGGCGGCGCGCCCCGATTGCGCCTCCAGGGTAAGCCGGTGCGCGTCCTCGGCGACGCCGTATCGCTCGTAATGATGGTCAGGTGAAATCGGCCCCAGCGTCCCCGCCAGCGCCGTGGCGCGAATATCCGGTTGGTCCCCGTTCAGCCGCCAGCGCGCCGGGATGAGGAACCGCGATTCGCCCGGCTCCGCCGTCGTCCACCAGTCGCAGACCATCAGGCCCGCGCCCGGCCACAGTCCGACGAAGCGCCGCGCGCCGCGCCGCGCCCCGGCGCACCACAGCGGCGCGAAACCGGCGAGCGTCCGCGAGGTCAACGCTTTTGCCTTCGCGCGCCGTCCGACCCGGAACGAGCCCCAGAATTCGAGCGGCTCCTCGCCCGCCAGGCGCGGCCCGTTATGGCGGGCCGCGCAGCGCGTGTCGTCGCGTTCGACGCCGGCGGTGTAGGTCGCGACGCCGGGATCGACGATCAGCCGGTCGCCGCCGGTCGAAACCTCGATGGCCAGCATGTCGGCGTGGGCGTGCGCCATGTTGTCGTCCGGCCCGCACGCGCCGCAACGCAGGATTACCGCATCGCCGCCGCGCCCGATGCGCGCGTATCCGCTGTCGGGCAGGATCATCGTCTCGCCCATATTCGCCAGCGGATAGAGATCGGCCTCGCCGGCCCAGGAATCGCCGAACAGCGCGATGTCGCCGTCGGGATGGCGCATGGCGGCCAGCGCCGCTTCCATGGACTCGACCACGCGGTCCAGCCCGACGTCCGGATACAGCCCGGAGTCGCGCAGCATCCGGAAATCGGTCAGGGCCAGCGCATGATACATGGGGCCGCGCTCGGCGTGGCCGCCGTCCCATAGGACACATTGCAATACCGCGCTCGTGACTGGCGGGGGCCTGACTCCCGGCGCGGCGGCGGCGTATGTCGCCAGCGCCACCAGGTTCTTCATCAGGTGGTTATATTGAACGTCACGTTCGAGATTGCGGCCGACAAAGGCGGCGCACAGGCGCGCGTGATCGAGGATCGCGGCCTCGGCCGCGCCGTCCGCCGGCTCGCCCGCGCCGCGATAGAGCGCCAGGCCCGCGAGTAGATTTATCAGCCGGTGGCTCGCCGCGTAAGGGTGCCAGACATCGCCGAACACGCCCGGAACCCGCCAGCCGTTGGCGGTCTCGAAACCGTCGAGCATGGCGCGGGCGCATGCCAGATCCTCGGCCCGGCCGCGCGCCAGCAGCGGCACCAGCGCGCCCATATAGGACAGAATCATGCGGCGCAGCGGATTGTCGCCCTCGCGGAAATCGCCGCGCCAGTCGATGTTTTCCGGCGCGCCGAAATCGAAAGCCTCGTTGAGCAGCGTGAAGCGGCCTTGCGCCACATCGCCGGGTCGGTCGCCGTGAACCACGCACTGCAAAGCCAACGCATGGCGCGCCAGGGCGGCGAGGCCGGGCGCGGCCGGGTCGGCGCGCGGCAGTTCCGCCGCCACCCAGCGATAGCGCGCCCGTGCCGCGTCCGGGCGCCATCGCCGCGCCGCGCGCCGCGCCCGCGCCCATACCCGGTGCGCCAACTGCGCGCCGCGCACATGCCGCACCGTGCGCCACAGGCGTCCCGCCTTCATAAATCGACGGCGGCGCCGGATTGCAGGGAGTCGAGGACGGCGATGGTCGCGAGGCTGGTCTCGAACAGTTCGGTCTCGGCGACCGGCGCGGGCCCGCCCGCCGCCGCCGCCGCGACGAAGGCGGTGAGCTCGGCCTCGTGGCCCTTGTCCTGGCGCGCCGATTTGCGGGGCCGCGTGACCTTGCCGTCGGCGGCGATGGCGAGGCTCCGGAAATCGTCGATGGTGACCACCGAGCCGCCCGCATAGCACTCGATCAATTCTTTCGAAAACGCCGTATCGCCGAGCGCGGTGTAGGCGATCGTCGCCAGACTGCCGTCGGCGAAGTCGAGCGTGATCGAGAGGTCGTCGCAACCGCCGTCGCGCACCCGCGCCGCGGCGGCGCGCACCCGCACGATCTCCGCACCGATGAGAAACCGCGCCAGATCAATAAAATGGCAGGCTTCGCCCAGCACCCGGCCGCCGCCTTCCTCGGCCGCGTTCTGCCAGCTTTCGGCCTCCAGCGGCCCGGCATTGACGCGGATCAGCACGAATTTCGCGCCGCCGAACTTCGCCATGTGATCGCGCGCCCGCACCGACATGGGCGCGAAGCGGCGGTTGAAACCCACTTGAAAGAAGGCGTCGGTGGCGCGCCGCGCCCGCGCGATGCGGTTGAGCCCGTCGCGGTCCAGCGCCAACGGCTTCTCCACCAGCACGCACTTGCCGGCGTCCAACGCGCGCGCCGTGAGGTCGGCGTGGCTCGCATGGGTGGTGGCGATCAGCACCGCGTTGATGTCGGTATCGTTCAGCACGGCGTCCTCGTCGGCGGCGGCGAACTCGAAACCGAACTTGTCCTGGGAATGCTCGGCGGAATGGCCGCGCCGCGTCGCGATGGTGTGCAACCGGCAGGCGGGGATCTTCTTCAGCGCCGGCAGCAGCACCGTGCGCGCGAACCCGCCGCCGCCGATGGCGCCGAGAACGCAGGCCCCGGATTTCGCCCCCGCGCCGGGCGAGACATGGGCGGGTATGCGCAGGCGCGGCGATTTTTCCGTCTTCTCGCGCGGATAGCGCAGCACCACGCCGAGATGCGGCTCCGCGCCCGAGACGATCAGCTCATAGGCCTTCTCGGCGTCTTCGATCGGGAAGGAATGGGTGATCATGTGTTCGACCGCCAGGCGATGGTCCTTGCGCCGCGACATCAGGCGCAGCGCCTCGGCCAGGTTGCGGTCCTCGGTCCAGCGCACGAAGCCCGGCGGATATTTCATGCCACGGCCTTCGAAATCCTCGTCATAACGCCCCGGCCCGTAGGACCGCGAGACCACCAGCGACAATTCCTTTTCCATGAACCCCTGATAGGGAATCTCGGTGCCGGTCAGCCCGACCAGGCAGACCCGGGCGCGGTCGCGCGCGATGGAAGCGGCGGTCTCAAACGGCTCGCTGGACTCCGTGGCGGCCGCGATCAGCACCCCGTCGCAGCCCATGCCGCCGGTGAAGTCGGCAACCGCCGGGCCCGGATCGCCGTCGCCCAGGTTCCAGGCAAGCTCGGCGCGGCCGAACCGCGCCAGCTCGAGACGCTTGGCGTCGTAATCGAGCGCCGCCACGCGTATGCCGGCGAGATCGAGGAGCTGCACCGCGAGCTGGCCGACCAGCCCGACGCCGATCACCGCCGCCCGGTCGCCGAGCTGAAGCCCGAGATTGCGCACCGCGTGCAGCGCGATCGCGGCCAGCGTGCCGAAGCACGCTTCCTCGTCATTGATGTCGTCGGGCACCGGTGCGCAGAGATTTTCCGGCACCGCGTTGATTTCGGCATGGTTGGCGAGACCGGCGCCGGCGACCGCGACGCGCTGGCCAATGCGGAAGCGGCCCTCCAGCCCGGCACCCACCGCGACCACCTCGCCGGCCGCCGAATAGCCCAGCGGCAGCGGCTCGTCGAGCCGCGCCGCGACCGCGCGCATGGTCTCGGCCACCCCGTCGCGCCTGGCCTTGTCCACCACCTTGCGCACCAGGTCGGGCCGCGCCCGCGCCTTGCCGGCGAGGTTCTTGCGCGCGAAATCGACCACCATGCGCTCGGTGCCGGCGGAAATCAGCGAGGCCGTGCTGCGCACCAGCAGATGACCCGCGCGCACCTTGGGCTCGGGCACCTCGCGCACCGCGAGCTTGCCGGTCTTGCGGCTCTGGACCACCTGTTTCATGGCGACAGGGTAAACCGGCTTGCGCCCGGCTGCAAAACACTCGTCGAATCGTCGGACCCGACCGTTTCCGTGCCATCGAGCGCGCGGCACCACAGTTCGGCCGTCATCATGGGAAACAGCGTCATGGCGGCGTCGTTGCGCCCGGCCAGGAACCCCTCGCGCAGCGCCGTCGCGGCGTCGGCGTCGAACAGGCCGCGCGCTTCAATCACGGTCGCGCCGGTCAGCTCCTCCATCAGCGCCCGCGCCGGGCCGCGCAGCCAGGCGCGGATGGGTACGCCGAATCCCTGCTTGGGCCGGCCGAGGACGCTCCCTGGCACGCGACCGCGCTGCGATCGGCGCAGGATCTTCTTGGTGCGCCGCAGGTCCATGCGCGCGCTCAATGGAAGTCTGGCGGCATGGGCGACGAGACGGCGGTCGACCAGCGGCACGCGGATCTCGACGCCTTCGCGCATGGCCATTTTGTCGGAATAGTTGAGGTTGAGGTCCGGCAGGAAGCCGTTCAGTTCCATATCCAGCAGGCGTTCGACCGGGTGACGCCCACGCGTCGTGCCCAGCGAGTCGCGCAGCGCCGCCGAGTGTCCGTCCATGCCGTCCCGCAGATGCGCCGCGAACAGGCGCACGCGCTCCGGCCCGGTTACCGGCGAGAAGCTCATGGCCTCTTCCAGCATTTCGTCCTCGGCCATGCCGAGCAGCGCGCCCATCCTCTGCAAGCGCCGCCCGCGCAGGCTTTCGGGATCGGCGCGGCGCAGCAGGCGCGAGGCCACAGAGCGCGCGCCCGGCACGTGGCCAAGCCGGGCATAGATCATCGCCGCCGTGTGCCGGCCATAGCCGGTGAACAGATCGTCGCCGCCGACCCCGGACAGCAGCACCTTGATGCCGTCTTCCCGCGCCGCGCGCGCCAGCAACCTTGTCTGGAGCGCCGCGAAATCGGCGGACGGCTCGTCGAGCGACCATACCATCGCCGGCAGTTCGTCGAGCAGGTCGGCCTCGGTCGGCACCTCGATCAGGCGCACGCCGAGCGCTTCGGCGACCTCGCGCGCGTGGGCGAGATCGTCGCCGAAATTATCGGCGCCGCCGCCCGCGTCCGAGACCGAGGCGCAGAAGGTGGTGATGCGGGCGGGCTCGGCGGCGCGGCACATGGAGGCCACGATGGCGCTCGAATCGACGCCGCCCGACAACAGCGCGCCGACTTCCACATCGGCGACCATCTGATCGGCGACCACGGTGTCGATCAGATCGCGCAGCGCGCCGGGCGAGGAATCACTCGCGGCCGCGCCGGCCAAGGGCGTGCGGTAGTACCGCGTGATGCGGACGCCGTCATCGTCGACCACCATGGCGCAACCGGGGCGCAGCTTGCGGACGGCGCGCAGCATGGTGCCCTCGCCGGCCGACCAGGCGGTCGCCATCAGATCGGCGACGGTGGCCGGGTCGATATCGCGCGGCAGATCGGGGCACAGCGCCAGCGACTTGATCTCGGAAGCGAACAGGAAGCCCCGCGGCAGTTCGGCATAATAAAGCGGCTTCACGCCGAGATGATCGCGCGCCAGGGTGAGGCGGCGCTCCACCGTATCCCACACCGCGAAGGCGAAAATACCGTCGAGCCGGTCGAGGCAGGCGAGACCCTCGTGCGCGAACAGGGCCAGCAATATCTCGGTGTCGCTGTCGCTTTGGAAGCGGACGCCGTCGGCGGCCAGCGCGCGGCGCAGCGCGCGGTAGTTATAAATCTCGCCGTTATAGGTGATGAGGTAGCGGCCGTCCGGGGTGCGCATGGGCTGCGCGGCGACGTTCGAAAGATCGATGATCGAAAGCCGCCGATGGCCGAGCCCCAGCCCGGCCGCCGGCTCAAAGACCAGCCCCGATCCGTCCGGTCCGCGATGGGCGATCGCCTCGGTCATCGCCGACAGCAGCGCGCCCGACCACGGCCCGAGGAACCCGGCTATGCCGCACATGTCTCGTCGCGCGTTTTATGCGCGCGCATCGCGGATCGCGCGCCAGAGTTTCTCAGGCGTAAGCGGCATCTCCATATGGTCGATGCCGAGCGGGGTTAGTGCATCCAAGGCGGCGGCCAGGATCACCGGCAGCGCCCCCACCGTACCGGCCTCGCCCGCGCCCTTGACGCCGAGCGGGTTGGTGGCGGTCGGCACCGGGTTGCTCTCGACCTCGATCGCGCAGATGTCGTCGGCGCGCGGCATCGCGTAATCCATGAACGAGCCCGAGGTAAGCTGGCCGTCGTCGGCGTCATAGATCATGTGCTCCATCACCGCCTGACCGACCCCCTGCACCACGCCGCCATGCACCTGCCCTTCCAGAGTAAGTTCGTTGATCACATTGCCCACATCGTCGATCACCACGTAGCGCAGGATTTCGAGCCGGCCGGTCTCCGGATCGATCTCGATCTCGGCCACATGGCAGCCATTGGGAAAGGTCTGGTCCTGCGGATCATAGACGCCGGTCTCGAAAAGACCGGGCTCCATGCCCTTGGGCACGCCGCCCGGCCGGTAGGCGGACCGCGCCACGTCCTTCAGGGTCACCGACCGGTCGGTGCCGGCGATGGCGAAAACGCCGCGCTCGAACTCGATGTCGCCGTCGGCCGCCTCCAGCAGATGAGCGGCTATTTTACGGCCTTTTTCCTTGATCTTTTCGGAAGCGTAATGAACCGCCGAGCCGCCTACAACGGCCGACCGAGACCCGTAGGTGCCGGTGCCGAACGGCACCTTGTCGGTATCGCCTTCGGACAGATAAACGTCGTCGGAATCGATTCCCAGCATGTGCGACAACAAAATCTTGTACATGGTGTCGTGGCCCTGGCCCTGCGCCTTGGTGCCGACCACCAGCGTCACCGTGCCCGATGTATCGAAGCGAATCTCGGCGGTCTCGGGTCCCGGCGGCGCGCCGGCGCGCTCGATCGGGTTGACGACGCCGATGCCGCGCAGTTTGCCGCGCTCGGCGGCTTCGGCGCGCCGCGCCTCGAAGCCGGCATAGTCGGCATGCGCCAGCGCGTCGTCCATGTTCTTTTCGAACTCGCCGCAGTCATAGGTGTAGGTCAACGGCGTCTTGAACGGCATCGCCTCGGGCGCGATCAGATTGCGGCGGCGCAGCTCGACGCGGTCGATGCCCATCTCGCGCGCCGCGCGGTCGATGATGCCCTCTATCAAATAGGTGGCTTCCGGCCGGCCCGCGCCGCGATAGGTCGCGGTCGCGACGGTGTTGGTGAAAACGCCGTACACCGCCACATGGATCTGCGGTGTAGACGCCGGCCAGCGACCCGAGATTGCCGAACGTCGCCTGAAGCGTGCGGTCGGAGGTCAGATAGGCGCCGAGATTGCACAGCGTGCGCACGCGGAAGGCGAGGAAATTGCCGTCGGCGTCGAGCGCGAGCTCGGCGTCGCTGACATTGTCGCGCGCGTGATCGTCGGACAGAAAGCCTTCGGATCGTTCGGCCACCCATTTCACCGGCCGCCCCACCTTGCGCGCCGCATAGAGCGCCAGGATATTCTCTGTCGAGGTCACGCCCTTGGAGCCGAAGGCGCCGCCGATATCGCCGCAGATGATGCGGAACCGGTTTTCCAGCACGTCGAACACTTCGCGCGCCATCATCTGGCGCACCCGGTGCATGGTGCCGATGCAGCCATAGAGCGTGTAACGCTGTTCGTGCGTGTCGTATTCGCCGGTGCAGCCGCGCGGCTCCATGGCGTGCGCCGCGATGCGGCTGATCACGAAGCGCTGGCGCGTGACGTGATGGGCGGACGCGAAGGCGGCCTCGACCGCGTCGGCGTCGCCGAGCTGATAGAGGTTGGAGATATTGTCGGGGCAGTCCTCCCACACCGCCGGCCCATCGCCCTCGAACGCCGCCGCGGTGTCGACCACGGCGGGCAGGGGGTCGTAAACGACCATGATCATCTCGGCCGCGTCTTTCGCCTGGCTCAGCGTCTCGGCCACCACATAGGCCACCTGATCGCCGACGAAACGCACGCGCTCGCCCACCAGCCCGGGGTGCGGGTTCTGATACATGGGCGATCCGTCGGGGCGCTGGCGCGGGAAGTGACACGTGGTCGTCCCGATCCCATCGGCCTTTATGTCGTCGGCGGTGAATACGCCGAGGACGCCGGGCGCGGATTTCGCCGCGTCCACATCCATCGACACGATACGCGCATGGGCGTGCGGCGAGCGCAGCACATAGCCATGGGCCTGATGCGGCCGGACGAAATCGTTGACGAACCGGCCCTCGCCGCGCAGCAGGCGCGGGTCTTCCGTGCGCGGCACCGCCTGGCCGAAACCGAATTGTCCCATATTTTTTCTCCCTGTTCAGGCTTCCCGCGCGGGCCAGGACCTGATCTGCGCGGTGCCCGTCGCGGTGGCGATCACCGTGCCGTCCGGATCGCTGAGTTTCCCTTCGTAAAACGCGATGCTGCGTCCGCGCCTGACAACGGCGCCTTCGCCGATGATGCGGCCCATTTTGGCCGGCGCGAGATAGCTGGTCTTGATTTCGATCGAGGGCGCGACGTGGTCGGGATAGATCTGGCCGAGCACAGCGAACGACATGGCGTTATCCAGCATCGAGGTCAGCATGCCGCCCTGGACCGTGCCGATCAGATTGCAGAATTCCGGCTTCGCGTCATATTCGATCACCGCGCGACCGGCCGCCGAATCATAGGAGATCGGTGTCGCGCCCAGCATGCGCAACACGGGCACCTTCGCGAAAGTCTCCCGCATCCACGCGACGATCTTTTCGTCTTTCTCGTTCAACGTCCCGCCCCCCGGCGCCGTTCATCCGTCGGCCGTCAGCATAAAGCGTTTGGCCCGGCCGTGGAAACGGGGGCGGTGGGTCGGCCGCATATCCCTTTTACCCCGGACCCACCTGCCGTTGCCCCCCACCCACCCCCTGTCACCCCGCACTTGATGCGGGGTCCAGCGGTGGCGCCAGGGAAGCGCGCAACCACCGACACGGTCTCCACCCGCAATATCGCTGGACCCCGCATCAAGTGCACTGGTGTCCGGTTTAAATCATGCGCTGTGGTGGAAACGGTTGACGCAAATGGAATTTTTGCCGGATCGACTGGAGTGGACTTTGATTGCGCCTTCGACAAAATTGTCATGCGCGGGCTTGACCCGCGCATCTTCCGCCGAGGAACTACATTCTTTTCAAGCAATTAGGAGATGCCCGGGTCAAGCCCGGGCAAGACGGGTGGGTAGCGGGGATTTAAACCGGACACCAGTGCATCAAGTGCGGGGTGACAGAAGCCACGCTCACGGCCCCGGAATCCCCCTGGGCCAGGAAGTCAGCACAACCCGTCGGTTGACGGTGTCGCCCGCCATGATTCTCCCCCAACGGTTCGTTGCGCCCCCATGGTGGCGCCGACGAAATTTTCATTCAACGGCGGGGAGATGGTCGGCGGTTGCGCGATTCCGGTTGCGCCGCCGGGCGGGGGCCATATTGTCGGGGCGGCCATGGCGACGGCGATGGGGGAAACAATGAGCAGGCTCGGCTGAGCGTATGTGTGGGATCGCGGGTATCTTCGCCCATGGGGTGGATGCGCCGCCGGCCGACAGGGCGGCGCTCGGGCGCATGCATGACCGCATGATCGCGCGCGGGCCCGACGGCGAGGGCGTATGGCAAACGGAAGACGGGCGCGCGGCGTTTTCCCACCGCCGGCTCGCGATTATCGATCTCACCGATGGCGGCGCGCAGCCCATGGTCTCGGCCGACGGTCGCCATGTGATCACCTATAACGGTGAGATCTATAATTACCGCGCGCTGCGCGACGAACTCATCGGCCATGGCGTGCGCTTCCGGAGCGACAGCGATACCGAGGTGATCCTCGCCCTTTATGCGCGCGACGGCGTCGACGCGCTCAAGCGGTTGCGTGGCATGTTCGCCTTCGCGATCTGGGATGGGGAGAAAAACGGCGTCCTGCTGGCGCGCGACGGCTACGGCATCAAGCCGCTTTATTACGCGGATGCGGGCGGCACGCTCCGCTTCGCCTCGCAGGTCAAGGCGGTGGTCGCCGGCGGCGGCATCGACACGCGCCCGGAGCCGGCCGGCCATGCCGGGTTCTTCCTGCTGGGCGCTGTGCCGGAGCCCTATACGCTTTATCGCGGCGTCAAGGCGCTGCCCGCCGGCCACACCATGTGGGTCGATGGCGACGGCGCGCGGTCGCCGGCGGGCTTCTTCGATCTCTGTGAGACTTTGCGCGACGCCGAAGGCGCAAACCCCAAAGACTTCGACCCAGGCGAGCTGCGGGCCGCGCTGGCCGATAGCGTCGCCCATCATCTGATCGCCGACGTGCCGGTGGGGGTGTTTCTCTCGGCCGGGCTCGATTCGGCGACACTGGCGGCGCTCGCGGCCGAGCAGGCGACCGGCGCGCTCAGGACGCTGACGCTGGCCTTCGATGAATATGCCGGCACGGCCAACGACGAGGCGCCGCTGGCCGAGGCGCTCGCCGCCGGGCTGGGCTGCGCGCACGAGACCGTGCGCGTCGAAGGCCGCGCCTTCACCGAGGAACGCGCGCGGCTGATCGAGTCCATGGACCAGCCCAGCACCGACGGGGCGAACAGCTATTTCGTCGCCCGCGCCGCCGCCCGCGCCGGTCTCAAGGTGGCGATCTCGGGTCTCGGCGGCGACGAGCTGTTCGGCGGCTACGACACCTTCGATCAGGTGCCGCGCCTCGCCGGCGCGCTCGGCCGGGTTCCCGGCGCACGGATTTTCGGGCGTGGTTTTCGGATGGTCTCGGCGCCCGTGCTAAGTCGGCTGACCTCGCCCAAATATGCCGGCTTGTTCGAATACGGCGCCAGAGAGGCCGACGCCTATCTGTTGCGGCGCGCGCTGTTCATGCCGTGGGAACTGCCCCGGGTGCTCGATCCGGACTTGGCGGCCGAGGGCTGGCGCGCGCTGGCGCCCCGGCTCCGCATCAAGGCGGCCGATGGGCTGGCCACGCCGCGCGCCCGCATCACCGCCTATGAG
>CAZPMO010000074.1:0-17158 GCA_964587515.1 uncultured Rhodospirillaceae bacterium
TAGGATATGTGGCGTAGAGGAAAGCGAGTCCGGTCAGCGCCGGGTTCAGGAAATTCATGCCGGCGCCGCCGAACACCTCTTTCGCGACCACCACCCCGAACGACATGCCGAGCGCGACCTGCCACAGCGGCACCGTCGGCGGCAGGCTGAGCGCGAAGAGCAGCGCGATCACCAGGATGCCGGGGCTACGCGCGCGGCCCCGCATGGCCGCGAACAACCGCTCCCAGAATTCCCCGACGATGACGGCCACCGCCAGCACCGGCAGGAAATAGAGACCGCCATGCCACAGATTGGCCCACGGGCTGGATGGATCGTGGCCGATGGCGAGCGCGCCGATAAGCGCGCCGCGCCAGCCCGGCACCGTGACGATGCCGAGCTTCGCCATGGCGAGGTTTGCCTGATAACCGGTATTCAGGAACGCCATAACGACGCACGGCGCCAGCGCCACGATGACGCAGTTCATCGCATGTTGGACGGTCATGGTATCGCGTAGATGCGGCCCCGCCATCACCCCTCCTTCTCGACGCGCTCGAGGCAGGTTCGCAATAATGCGCCGTAATCCTGCTTGGAAGGACACACGAAGGAACAAAGCGCGAGGTCTTCCTCGACCAGTTCGAGACACCCCAGCGCCTGGGCCGTGGCGGTATCGCCGACCATCAGGGCGCGCACAAGCTGCGTCGGCAGAATGTCGAGCGGCATGACGCGCTCCAACCCGCCGAGCGGCAGCAGCGGCGCGGCGCGGCCGTGCGGGTCGGTGGTGAACGGGAATTTCTTTCGCCGCGCGGCGCCGGATGCGGCGAGGCTGTAAGTGGTGAAGGCTTTGTTCGACGGTCCATCGCCCAGCGCAGCGACCTGGTGGTGAAAACGCCCGAGGAAAGCTTCCGCGCCGCGCGCGTGACGGCCGGACAGCACCGAACCCGAGATCACCCGGCAGGGGAAATCGTGCAGCCCATCCCGCGTCAGATCACCGAGGGAAGCGCCGAGCCGCGTGCGCACCAGCCGCGGCCGAACCACCCCCGGACCCGCGAGCGACACCACACGCTCCACCGCCAACCGGCCCGTGACGAAAAGCCGGCCGATCGCGATGACGTCCTGATAGCCGAGATGCCACACGGTTTTTCCGGCGGCGACAGGATCGAGGTAATGAATATGGGTGCCGACCAGACCGGCGGGATGGGGACCGGAGAAGGCAACCCCGGAAACATTTTCCGCCGCCACGTCCGGCATAGGGGTCCCCGGCGCATGGCAGACGAAGACCGGCCCGTCGGTCAGACGCGCGATCACCGCGAGCCCGTCGGCGAAGGCTTCGCGCGCGGCCGGGATAACCACATCGGCGTCAGGCGCGAGCGGGTCTGTATCCATCGCCGTCACGAAGATCGAAGACGGGGCGGCGGTGGGATCGGCAATATTGCCGTAGGGCCGCGTGCGGATCGCCGTCCACAGCCCGGAGGCCAGCAGCATTTCGACCGCGCGAGCGCGGTCGAGACCGGGCAAGGCGTCCCGCGCCACCGTATCGAACGCCTGCCCGTCCTCGCCGGAGAGCTCGACCACCACGGACAGAAGCGCACGTCGCGCGCCCCGGTTGATGCGCCGCACCACCCCCGCGCCGGGCGCGGTGAAGACGATTTCCGGACGACGGCGGTCGGCGAACAGGGCTTGGCCCAAGCGTACCGTATCGCCCTCTTCGACCCGCAAGGTGAAATGAACGCCGCTATAATCGCCGCCCAACAACGCGACCGAGGAGACCGCCGGGCCGTCCTCGATCACCTGTTCGGGCGCGCCCGCGATCGGGAGATCGAGCCCCTTGACGATCCGTATCGGCGCGGTTGGGACGCCGCGCGCCATATGGTTACCTTGTTTCGCGTCCAATGGCCGGCGCCGCCCCTTTGATATTCTGATCCAGTGAAAGCCTATGCCGAGGCGGCGAAACAAGGCAAGTGGGCCTTGCCCCGCCGTCGCGGGAATGCGAGCATCGGAAAAATGGATCGGAGAACAAGCCCATGGCGACCAACCTGACCGACGACAAAGAGACCGGATCCGCGGCCCGCGCCGATCGGCCCGACCCGGACGCCGCGATCGTCAAATCACAGATGCTGTCGCACGGCACGCTCGAATGCCACGACCTCGCCGTCTCTCGCCGGTTCTATGAAGAATTCCTGGGCCTGGAGACCGTGTTCCACGGCAATCGCACCATGCTGATCCGCAAGGGCGGCTATTGGGGCGTGGTGTGCGTCAATCGCGGCGACAAGGTGCGCCCGATGGGCCCGCTGAACCATTGGGGGGTCGATCTCGCGTCCCGGGACCTGGTCGACGAGGCGCACGAGAACGCGCTGAAATACCAGGAAAAATACGGCATCCAGACGGTCAATCAGGCGCGCGACCAGCACGGCGTCTATTCGTTCTATCTCCAGGACTGCGACGGCAACTGGTGGGAAATTCAAAGCCTGCCGGAGCCCGAAATGTATGACCGGCTGTTCGAACGCGGCGACCAGGGCGAATTGCCCTAAAACGGACCCTAAAACGGAATTGCGAAGCGCAGGTGGCCGCGCGTCTGATCGGCGTTCAGCAGATCGACCCGCTTGGAGGCGATGCGGAAGCCTTCTTCGCCGTCGCGTAGCCGCCAGGTCGCGCGCCCGGAGAACCATCGCTGCTCCTCGCGCCGATATTCGACAAACAGCAAATAGGCCGTCGCCGTAACCTCGCCGCCCGTATCATCGTCCACGCCGACATTGGTGAGGTGGTGATTGGTGCGCGCTTTGGGCCATTCCTGCGGCGCGAGATCACGCTCCAGCCGGTCCATGCGCATGCGCAACAGCTCGACCGTCTCATAGAACAGCGAGACATGGTCCTTGGGGCTTTCCTGTTGCCACGCCGACGGCACCCAATATTCCGCGTCGGCGTCGAACAGCGCCAGCCATTCGTCCCAGCGCCGCTCGTCGAGCAGCCGCGCCTCATGGAAAAGGAATGTCTGGACGGCGTGCCAGCGCTCGACGGAGGTGCTCATATCAGGTCCCGCCCATATAGTCGGCCCAGGCGCGATGCTGGTTGCGCATGGCCACCTCGTTGGTGCCCTCGCCGCTGACGCCGCCCTCGAAATCCGCCTCGTTTTCGAGGCCGCGCGACCAGTCGATCCACGCCGATGAACCGCTGGCCATCATTTGCTGAATGCGTTCGAAAACCTCGTGGTCATCGGTGGTGACGATGGAAGACGGCGAATTGTTGGTGTTCACCATCCGCACCGAGGCCTCGAACATTTCATCGGGCGCACCGCCCAGACGAAAAATATGGCCGTGCTGTTCGGTGCAATCGACGGCGGTCGGATGCAGCATGCGTATCTGCGCGAGACGGGAGTTCACGAACAAATTCGGGTAGACGATGGTGTTGTGACGGTTGAAAGCGAG
Organism: uncultured Rhodospirillaceae bacterium; assembly: GCA_964587515.1. Lineage (GTDB taxonomy): Bacteria > Pseudomonadota > Alphaproteobacteria > MPNO01 > MPNO01 > CAZPMO01. The sequence continues at coordinate 3,402 of CAZPMO010000074.1, forward strand.
GATTTCATCGGCGCGACCCTGGCCGTGACGCGCGATCATGATATCGCGGTATCGCGCCTGCAAGGCGCGCCATCCACCTTCGTCCGGGGCGGGAAGCGCGGTTTCTTTCACCGCGTCCTCGTCGATCGACTTGGTAAGAAAGCCGCCCATCCAGCAATGGCCGCGCGGCAGCGCCTTGATCCTGAGATCGTCCCATTCGCCGAAACTCAGCCCGTTCGCCTTTACCGTATCCCATTCGATCGAGGGTTCGGCGCCGCCGTGATCGACCCGGTCGGCGGCGTCCACGGCGCTGTTGTGGAGAATACGCGGATGCAACAGGTCTATGGAGTTTTCTATTTGAAGCTTCCAGTTGCCGCGAAACCGTTGAACCGTGGTGCCGCCGGCCATTTCCACCGTGCCGTCGGGCGCGCGATCGACGAAATTGTCGAAGGCGGCGCGCACATCCGCGCCGAGGAAGGTCTCGAGATCCTCGCCTTCCGACGCCTGGCACCCGAAGATGAACCCGCGATAGCTCGCGATCCGCGCCACGGCTTCGAGGCCGAGCGATGCGGCGCGTTGTTCGAACGCCGCCTCATACCCCTTGTGCATGGGCACCGTTTCCAGCGAGCCGTCGGTGCGAAAGGTCCAGGCGTGATAGGGGCATTCGAAACGCGCCGTATTGCCCGACGGCGCCGCGCAAACCTCCGCGCCGCGATGGCTGCAGCGGTTATGAAAGGCATGAATTTCGCCGTCGTCGTGGCGTGCGACGATGATGCGATTGCGCCCCATGCGGGTGGTGAAGAAATCGCCCGGGCGTTTCAGCTGGCTCTCATGACCGAGCCACAGCCAGGCGCGGCCGTATATCCGCGCGAGTTCCATCTCGTACACCGCGGGATCGATATAGATACGCCGATGCACCCGGCCCCGGCCGACGAGGGCGCTGAGATCTTCGGACTTCCCGGGCACTGCTTCACTCCGAACCATTTTCGATGATCCAATATAACGCGCTAGCCGCCTTCCCCCAATCGGCGCGAGTCCCTAAAATCCAGGGTCGAAGGAGAACAGCATGCATCAGGTTTCGATCCGTCAGCATATCATCGATCGCGTCGTCGCCCGCAGGGGCGATGTGCATTGGTTCACCGAGCTCGACCCCAAAAAGACGGCGCTGCTGGTCATCGACATGCAGAACACGTTCTGCCGGCCCGGCGCGCCCGGCGAGGTGGCGACCTCGCGCGATATCGTACCGGCGATCAATGATTTCGCCGCCTCGTTGCGAACACTCGGCGTTCCTGTGTTCTGGGTGCTGCACGCCAACAACCATATCGACGGGCGCAGCGACTGGGAGGTTTTCTTCTCTCACGTGGTGCGAAACGATGAGGTCCGCACCGCCATGGTTGAAAGCCTCGCGCCCGAGACCCAGAAGGTCTGGGAGGAGCTTACGGTCGAACCCGGAGACACGGTGCTGTTCAAGAACCGCTACAGCGCCCTCGCCCACGGCGCATCGACGCTGGAACGCACGCTGCGCAGCCTCGGCATCGACACGGTGATGGTGGCCGGGACCAAGACCAATGTGTGCTGCGATTCGACGGCGCGCGACGCGATGATGCTCGATTTCAAATCGGTGATGGTGTCCGATTGCTGCGCCGCGCTGTCCGACGACGAACATCTCGCGGCGCTGGAGACGTTCATCCAGCAGTTCGGCGACGTGATGACGTCCGAAGAGGCCATGGCGCGCCTGAACAAGGGTCTGTCCAACGCGGCGCGGCGCTATACCTGACCGCGGTCAGCCGAGACCGTCGATACCGAGATCGGTGGCCAGCGCCTCCAGGGTTCCGGAAAGCGCTTCGTGGATGGGAATTCCGTCGGTGCCGCGCGCTATGCGCGCCCGGTGCGCGCGCTCACCGGGCATGCGCACCTCGTCGAAACCGGGCAAGGTGGGCGACGCCCGCATGTCGCGCACCACCTCATCGACGTTGCGCTTGAACGCCTCGACATCGCCGAACGCCTCGATCGAGATGGCGACGATGAACTGGCCAGTGTTGGTGGCAGACGCGGAGTCGGCGTTGAAATCGATCACGTCTTTTCCGAACGCGGCCCCATTGAGGGTGCCGGCCAGCAGCCCGAAGATCAGCGACAGCCCGGCGCCCTTCGGACCGCCGATCGGCAGCAGGAACCCTTCGTCGGCGCGGTTGGGATCGGTCAGCGGCTTGCCTTCGCGGTCGATCATCCAGCCTTCCGGCATGGTCTCGCCGCGCTGCGCCGCGGTCTTGACCTTGCCGTAGGCCGCGACCGTGGTCGCCATGTCGAGCACGATGGGCGGTTCTTCGAGCGCCGGCACGGAAACCGCGATGGGGTTGGTGCTGAGCAGCATTTCCATGCCGCCCCAGGGCGGCAGATGGTTGGCGCTGCCGACCGCGACATAGAGCCCGATCATGTCGGCCTCAAGCGCCATGTTGGAATAGAGCGCCGCCGGTCCCGCGTGGTTGCTGTGCCGCGCCCCCACCCATGCGACGCCCGACTCCCTCGCCTTTTCGACCGCGTGCCGGGCGGCGTATCGCATAACCAGATGGCCCATGCCGTTATCGCCGTCGACCAGCGCCATACCGCTTTTCTCCTGCGCGATCCGGATTTCGGGACGCACATTGACGCCGCCGGCGCGAATGCGGCGGACATATTGCGGCAACCGGAAGATACCGTGCCCGTCGGCGCCCTCGAGGTCCGCCCGCGCCATCAGCTCGGCGACGATGCGCGCGTCCTGGTCGGGCATATCGACCGCGACAAAGGCGCGGGCGATGAAATCCTCGAGCTGGCCCACCGGATAACGCCGCGTCATCGTGTTTCTCCCTGTTGTCAGTCGCCGGGCGGCATGTTTGCATTCCCGCTATTGCGCGGCAACCGAAACGGAGGATCGACGAGGAACGCCGCGCCGCCGATGCGCCGAAGATGAATTGCAGCAGTTAGGTCGTCACCCGGTCGTCTTCCGACAGATGGGCGACCGTCTTGCCGGTCTCGCTGAACGTGCGGGTCACGTGGTCGGTCGCATAAATCCAGAGGATTTCCAGCGGCCCGTCGCCGATATTGATGAAACGGTGCGACTTGCCTTGCGGGATATAGGCCGTGTCATGGCGCTTCACCGGCCTGGATTCCTCGCCCTCGACCTCGCATAGCGCCTCGCCCTCCATGATCGTGACCTGTTCGTCGCAGTTATGAGTGTGGAACGGCACTTTCTTGCCGATCGGAAAACGCGTCAGCCCGGAGGTGAATTGCACGGCGCCGCCGCAGAGCTCGTTGCCGACCAGCAGCGTCGTGACGACGCCGTCGCCGCGCGCGAATACCGGCGCGTCGTCCAAGGGGGTGATAGTTGGTTTGACCATGATTTTCTCCGATCGGTGGCGTAACTCAGCTTAACCCAACGCCGACTGCTCGACGAGGTCCTTGCGAAAACGGCGGTCGCGCTTGAGATGCCATTCCCGGCTCATGGCATCGGCCCGCGTCGGATAGCGCTCCGCATAGAGAAGCTCCCATTGCCGCCCGCGCGTCGAGCGCGCCCCGGTGCCGGCGTTATGCGCATCGAGACGCCGCGCGAGATCGGTGGTCCAGCCCACATAGGTGCGCGCGCCGCCCTTGCCAACGCTGCCCAGCACATAGACGAAATTCGTCATGGGATTTTCGATAACCATCCGTCTTCGGTTTAGCACGGCGGGGAAATTGACGCTAAAATCGTTTGCCGAACCATCAACAACAAAAGACGGAATGACACGGGATGAACAACTGGCTGCGGGAGGTGAATATTATCCGCGCGGGCGAGGGTCCGCCGATGCTCCTGCTCCATGGCGGCTCGGGTCCGCTCGACCGGGCGCCGTTCTTCGGCGCCTTGTCGGAACGTTTCGAGATTATCGCGCCGACCCATCCGGGCTTTGCCGCGACCGCCCGGCCCGACGATTGCGACACCGTCGACGATCTCGCTTATCTCTATCTCGATCTGATGGACGACCTGGATCTCCAGAACACGGTGCTGGTGGGGTTCTCCATCGGCGGCTGGATCGCGGCCGAGATCGCGGTGAAATCGACGGCCCGGCTTTCCCGCCTGGTGCTGGTCGATGCGGTGGGCGTCAAGATCGGCGACCGGGAAACCCGCGACATCGCCGATCTGTTCGTTCATTCCGACGCCGATCTCGCGCGGATACTCTTTCACGACGCCGCGAAGGTGCCCGACCCCGCCGCCATGTCGGAAGACGATCAGCGCGCGCATGCCTATAACCGCCAGTCGCTCGCGCTCTATGGCTGGGAGCCCTATATGCACAATCCCAAGCTCCCGTACCGGCTGGGCCGCGTCGATATTCCGACCTTGCTGATCTGGGGCGAAAGCGACGGCGTCGTCACCCCCGAATACGGCGCGGCCTATCGCGACCTTATTCCGGGCGCTGAACTGATCGTGATCCCCGAGGCCGGCCACGCGCCGCAGATCGAACAACCCGAGGCGTTCGTGAACCGGCTGCTCGATTTCAGCGGCGTTCACGCGGGAGAAAAAACCATCCCGCTGGCGGGAGAAACAAAATGAGAGTCTGGCACTTCAGCGAAACCGCCTACCCTTATCTGCCCGATCCCGAAACATATGATTCGGTGCGCGTGACGCTGCCTTCCAAGCATTATGACCCGCGAAAGGGCGCCGACATCTATCACCGCCGCCTCGACGAATGGTGCCTCGCCGACGAACTCGGCCTCGACATCATGCTGAACGAACATCACCAGACCCCGACCTGCACGGTCCCGGCGATCTCGGTAATCGCCGGCATCCTCGCGCGTCAGACCGAGAACGCGCGGATTCTGCTGCTCGGCAATCCGCTGGCCAACCGCCGCCAGCCGATCCGCGTCGCGGAGGAGATGGCGATGATCGACGTAATTTCCCATGGCCGCCTCGATTGCGGCTTCGTGCGCGGCGTACCGTTCGAGCTGCCGGCCGCCAACAGCAACCCGGTTCGCATGAAGGAGCGCCTGTGGGAAGCGCATGATCTGATCGTCAAGGCGTGGACCAGCCATGAGGGGCCGTTCAACTGGGAAGGCAAGTTCTTTCACCACCGCCAGGTCAATGTCTGGCCGCGCCCATGGCAGCAGCCCCACCCGCCGATCTGGATCACCACCGGAAATCCCGCCAACGCGGAGGAAATAGCCGAAAAAGGCCTTATCGCCGCGACCTTCATCACCGGGTTCAGCGGCTGCAAGGCCATCTTCGACGCCTATCGCGCCGGCTGGCGAGCGTCACACGGCGGTGAAGCGCCCCTCGACCGGATGGCCTATCTCGGGTTCTGCTATGTGGGCGAGACCGACGAGGAAGGCTTCGCGGGCGCGGAAAAACTGCTGTGGTACCTGACCGCCAACAAGGCGCCGCCGCATTTCCGCAGCCCGCCGGGCTATCTCAGCCCCGAAGCGCGCGCCGCCATCCACAAGGCCGGCGTGCCCAAGCTGGAGGACCACCGGATCCCGGAGGTTCAGACCCAGATTCGCGTCGGCAACATGTTCGCCGGCAACCCCGATACCGTGTTCGAACAGATCAAGGCGTTCTACGATCACGTGGGCGGATTCGGCAATCTGATGATCATGGGCCAGGCCGGATTCATGGACCATGACGAGACCTCGCGCGGCATGAAACTGTTCGCAAAAGAAGTCTATCCCCGCGTCAAGGAATTGACGGCTACCGTTCCCGCTTGACGGTATAGGGCCAGGAAGATCAGCTGTCGGCGGGCAGCACCTTTGCGTCGAGGGTGCCGATGACGGGGTTCTTGATTTCCACCGTATCGCCCGGGTTCAGGAAGGTTTCGTTCATGGGCACGCCGTCTTCGCCGATCGGGCTGGAATCGGCGGCCGTGCCGGCCGCGGTGCCGCCTGCGATCATGTCGCCCGGATAGAAGGTGAAGTCCCTGGACAGATATTCCAGATATTCGCCGAAGGTGAACACCATATCGCGGGTCGAATAGAACTGACGACGCTCGCCGTTCACCAGCGTCTCGACCTGGGCGTCGAACGGGTCGATATCCTCGCCGACCGCGATGCAGGGACCAATGGAGCACGAGGCATCGAAATTTTTCTGCATGGCGAATTTCAGGACACCCCCTTCCGGCGACATGCGGATGGACCAGTCGCCCAGCAGCGTCACGCCCCAGATGTAATCCTTGATGTCGCCCGCGGGGATGTTTTTGCCCTGTTTGCCGAGCACGATGGCAAGTTCACCCTCGTAATCCAGCCGCGTAGCCCTCGCCGGATAGGGGATCTCGCCGTCGGGGCCGACGGATTCGCGGTCGACCTTCCAGAACCCCCAGAAGCCGCCCTTGCGGATCGCTTGATACGCGTCGCCGTCGAAGTCGGGGCGGCCCTCGCCGCGCGCGGCGGCGCGTTCATACATGGCCATGGCGTGATCGGCGAAATTGCCGCCGGCGCAGGCGACTCGCGCGCCGGTCGGGCGCGGTGCGTGCAGCCTGGTCTCGCTCACCGGTTGGATCAGTCGCGCGCCGGCGACCCCGTCACGGTCGCCGGCCGCGCCGTAGAGATAATCGAGCGCCGCCTCGGCGTTCTCCAGCGCCCGTGCGCCGCCTTCGATGAACGCGCCGAGATCGGTCGGCGCGAGCGCCGCGGCCAGCGCCACGGGATTGGGTTCGTTGCCGCGTTCGGCGAGATATTTCGCGGTCGCGCCCGAGATATCGACCACATCGCCATCGCGCAGCGCGCCGGTGCGTTTGTCGGGTCCGTAAACAACGATTTTCATGATTTTTATCCTCCCTGAATTTTCACCGATATTTTAAGACCTTTGCCCCGGCAAGCGCCAGACCGCGTCGTTCACATAGGACCCGCGATGGGGTAGCCTTTCGGTGCGAACAACAATAATTGGAGCGCCCCCATGGACAGCGCGCCCGCCCACGACCCGATCGATTTCGAATGGCCCGACGAAGACGGCTCGCGAGTGCCTTATCGCGTCTATACCGACCCCGCCATATACGCGGCCGAACAACGCCGCATCTTCCAGGGGCCGACCTGGAATTTCCTATGCCTCGAGGCGGAATTGCCGAACCCCGGTGATTACAAGACCACGTTCATCGGCGAGGCACCGATTATCGTGGCGCGCGACGAGGACGGCGCGTTGAACGCAATGGTCAACCGCTGCGCCCACAAAGGCGCGTTGGTGTGCTACCAGCCGCGCGGCAATGTGCGCGAGCTTACCTGCGTCTATCACAACTGGGTCTATGATTTGCGCGGCAACCTGACCGGGGTCGCCTATGCGAAGGGCATGGGCGGCAAGGGCGGGGTTACCGAGGAGTTCGATCCGGCCGAGCACGGGCTGGAGCGGCTGCGGCTGGACACCTATCGCGGTTTGGTGTTCGGCGGTTTCGGCGCCGACGCGCCAACGCTGACGGAATATCTGGGGTCCGAAATGCTGGCCTGCATCGACCGGGTAATCGTCAAGCCGCTGAAGGTGCTCGGCTATCACAGTCAGCTTCTGCCCAACAACTGGAAGCTCTACGCCGAGAATACCAAGGATTCCTATCACGCGAGCCTGCTGCATGTGTTCCACAACACCTTCGGCGTGGTGCGCCCGGCCATGCATGGCGGCATCAAGCTCAGCGAGAGCGGCTGGCATCATCTCAGCTATACCCAGAGCGATCCCGACGATGACGGTCTGGCCGGAGCCGAGAAGGTGCGTTCGCTGAAGGAGCGCTACAAGCTCGAAGACCCGGCGCTGATGGAGCATCGCCTGGAGCTTGGCGACACCGTCACCAATTCGATCCAGGGCGTTTTTCCGTCGCTGGTCGTCCAGCAAATCCTAAACGCCATCGCGGTGCGCCAGCTTGTGCCGCGCGGCCCCGACGCGTGCGAGTTGATGTGGACGGTGTTGGGCTTCGAGGACGACGACGAGGCGCTGACCGAGCTGCGCCTGAAGGTGAACAATCTGGTCGGGCCGGCCGGCTTCGTCTCCATGGAGGACGGCTGCGTCGGCGGCTTCGTCCAGCGCGGCGCGCGCGCCGACGGCGAGGCCCGCAACACCATGCCCATGGGCGGGCGGGCGATCGAGCCCATGGAGGGGTCGCGCGTCACCGAGGCCGCGGTGCGCGGGTTCTGGAAGGGCTGGCGCGATTGTATGGGCGTATGACATGAGCACCATGGAAAACGATCTGGCGCGGCGGCTCGCGGTCGAGGCGCTGCTGACCGATTACGTGCACTGCATCGACGACGACAGGCTGGAGGAATGGCCTGACTTCTTCGTCGCCGACGGGCGCTACCGGGTGATCACCCGCGAGAATCACGACCAGGGGCTGCCGCTCAACCTGATCTATTGCGACGGGGCGGGAATGCTGCGTGACCGCATCTCGGCGCTCCGCACCGCCAATATCTATGAACCCCACTGCTATCGCCATATGGTGAGCGCGGTGAAGATCGAAGACGGCGGCAATCACGTGCGATCGAACTTCACGGTGACGCGCACCATGGCCGACGGCGAGATATCGGTGTTCGCTTCCGGTCGCTATATCGATCGTATCGTCGAGGAGGCGGGCGTGCTGAAATTCGCCGAACGCACCGTGGTTCTCGATTCGCGGCGGATCGATACGCTACTCGTCATCCCGATTTGACATCGCGGCCAGCACGTCCTGCCAGCGCACCGGGGTTGAATTGAATTCGGCGCCGAAGGGGCGGAGCGCGTCGGAAACCGCGTTGGCGATTACCGCGGGCGGGGCAATGGCGCCGCCCTCGCCGAGGCCCTTCACGCCGAGCGCGTTGGTGGGCGACGGCGTTTCCTGGTGGATTACCGTGATCGGCGGCGTATCGGCGGCCGACGGCAGCAGGTAGTCCATCAGGCTGCCGGTGAGCAGTTGGCCGTCCGCGTCATAGACCAGCGCCTCCAGCAACCCGCCGCCGATGCCCTGGACCAGCCCGCCCTTCACCTGGCCGTCGGCGATGCCGGGATTGATCAGCACGCCCGCGTCATGGACCTCCACATAGCGCTCAATGGTGACGCGTCCGGTGGCGGGATCGATCTCGACGATGGCGGCGTTGGACGCATAGGTCCAGGTCACGGTGGGCGGCTCGTAATAGGCGCTGGCGTCGAGCCCGGCCTCGACGCCGTCGGGACGCTGGTGCCCCCAGCCCGGCTTGGCGGCGCGCGCGATGTCGGCGAGGCTGACGATCATGTCCGGCACGCCGGCGACGCCGACCCCGCCGTCGCGGAACTCGAGATCGCTTTCGGTGGCTTCCAGCAGATGCGCGGCCATGGCCAGCACCTTGGTCTTCACCTTGTCGGAGGCTTCGATCAGCGCCGCCGAGGCGGTGACCGCGCTGCGGCTCGCGATGGTGCCGTAGCCCATGGGCACCGAGGCGGTATCGGCCAACGTCACATGCACCCGTTCCATGGGTACGCCCCAGGTCTCGGCGACGATCTGGGCGAATACCGTCTCGTGGCCCTGGCCCTGCGGGCACGCCCCGGTCGCGACCACCAGGTCGCCGGTCGGATCGATGCGCACCGTCGCGCCCTCGAACGGCCCGACGCCGGTGCCCTCCACATAGCAGCCGAGCCCCAGGCCGAGATAACGACCGCTTTCCCGCGCCGCGCGCTGGCGTTCGCGAATTTCCGCGAGGCCGCCAAGCTCGTCGATGGCGCGGCGCAGCGACTTTGGATAATCGCCGCTGTCATAGACGATGGGGACGCCGTCGCGATAGGTCAGCCCCACCGCATAGGGCATGCTTTCGGCCGGGATCATGTTGCGCAGCCGCACTTCGGCCGGATCCAGATCGAGCGCGTTCGCCACCAGATCGACGGCGCGCTCCATGGCGAACGCGACCTCGGGCCGGCCCGCGCCGCGATAGGGCGCGTTGGGCGCGCGGTTGGTGATCACCAGCTTCGCCCCGGTCTCGTAGTTCGGGATGTCGTAGGGGCCCAGCATGTGGGCGATGGAATTGCCAACGATGCCGGCCCCGACCGGCGAATAGGCGCCGGAATCAACCAGGAAATCGTTGGTCACCGCGAGGATGCGCCCGTCGTCGTCGAAGCCTACCTCCACATCCATCACGTAATCGCGCGAATGGGCCGAGTTCAGGAGATGTTCGTGCCGGTCCTCGACCCATTTCACGGGGCGGCGCAATTCACGGGCAAGATAGGCGATCAGCACGTCCTCGGGATAGACATGGCCCTTGACGCCGAAGCCGCCGCCCACATCGGGCGCGATCACCCGGATGCGTTCCTCCGGCATGCCGAGCGCGTACGAGATTTCACGCCGCACCCAATGCACCACCTGGGTCGAGGACCAGACAGTCAGGGAATCGGTGCGGCGGTCGTAATCGGCCACCACGCCCCGGCATTCCATGGGCATCGCGGCGTAGCGGTGATGCACGAACCTCCGCGCCAGGCGATGCGGCGCGCCGGCCAGCGCGGCGCGCCCTTCGCCCTTTTTCGCGTGCAACTCGGCCGCGACGTTATGGCCGAGACCGTCATGGATCGCGACCGCGCCGGTCGCCACCGCGATCTCGGCATCGGCGGCGACGGGCAGCGTCTCGAACTCGGCGGTGATCAGCTCGACCGCGTCCTCCGCGACATAGCGGTCCTCGGCCGCGACCACCGCGTAGGCCTCGCCCACATAGCGCAATTTATCGTGGGGCAGATGGGCCTGTGGCGGAATCTCGATGCGGTGCTCGACGGAATCGTACCAGCCTTGCGGCGTGGTCACCTGCATGCCGCCGATGGGCGGCAACACCTCGTGGAGGTCCGCGCCGGACAGCGCGGTCGCGACACCGGGCAGCGCACGGGCGGCGTCAAGTTCGATGGAGACGATGTTTGCATGGGCGAGCTGGCTGCGCGCGATCGCGGCATGGACCATGTCGGGCAGAACCACGTCGGCGACGAAGACGCCCTCGCCCGCCAGCAGGCGCGGGTCCTCGCGGCGCGGCACCGAACGTCCGATCCAGCCCGTGTCGGCGCCGCTCATCCGTCGTCCTCCGCCCGCAGCGCCGCATATTCGCAGACCGCCGCGACGATGCCATCATAGCCGGTGCAGCGGCACAGCACCGCCGACATGCCGGTGCGGATGTCGTCTTCCGTGGGCGATGGGATCGCGGCTACCAGGTCGACCGCCGCCATCAGCATGCCGGGCGTGCAATATCCACATTGAAGCGCGCGGTGTTTCGTGAACAGGGTCTGCAAGGGATGCATTTCACCGCCCTGGGCGAGGCCTTCGACGGTGGCGAGCGTGGCGCCGTCGGCCTGCACCGCCAGCATCAGGCACGACCGCGCCGCCTCGCCATTGACGTGAATCGTGCAGGCGCCGCAGACGCCGTGCTCGCACCCCACGTGGGTGCCGGTCAGCCCCAGCCGGTCGCGCAGAAAATCGCTCAGCAGCATGCGCGGTTCGGTCTCGGCGGCGCGTGTCTCGCCGTTGACGGTCACGGTAACAATCCGCTTCTCGCCGCTCATGCCGCGCGCTCCCGGGCGTCATGCAGCGCGCGCGCCGTCATTGCGCGCACCAGTTCCCGACGATAGGCGGCGCTGGCATGCACGTCGCTCATGGGATCGATCTCGCCCGCCGCGCATTCCGCAGCGGCGTCGATGGCGGCGTCGGACGGCTCCTGGCCCGCGAGCGCATCCGCCGCCGCGACCAGTGGCAGCGGACCCGGACCGACGCCGCAGGCCGCGAGATGCGCGGCGGCGATGCGTCCCTCGGCGACCGTGATGCGCGCCGCGACCCCGGCCAATGCAAAATCGCCGTGCCGCCGGCTAATCTCCCGGAAGCCCCAGCCTTCGCCGGCCGGCGTCGCCGGAAATTCGATGCCCGTCAGCAATTCGTCTTCGGCGATTGCGGTCTCCAGCAGGCCGGTGAAGAAGTCGCGCGCGGCGACACGACGTTCGCCGCGATGGCTCGCGAGCACCATGGTGGCGTCGAGCGCCAGCGCCAGCGCGGGATCCTCGGCCGCCGGATCGGCGTTGGCGAGGCTCCCGCCGATGGTCCCCCGGCTGCGAATCGGCAGATGACCGATGAACTGGGTCGCTTCGGCCAGCAGCGGCGTACGGCGGCGAACCAGATCGGATCGTTCGATGGCGCGCTGGCGGGTCAGCGCGCCGATCGCGACCCCCTCGCCGTCTTCACGGATAAACGCAAGCTCGCCGATATTGTTGATGTCGATGATCGCGGCCGGCCGGGCGAGGCGAAAATTCATCACCGGCATCAGGCTCTGCCCGCCGGCCAGAATTTTCGCGTCGCCGCCATGCGCGCGCAGCAACTCCAACGCCTCCGCCACGCTCTCCGGCGCAAAATAATCGAATTTCGCGGGTTTCAACGCGCCACCACTCTTCCCTGTCCCGGTGGAATCGTCGCGGAACCGCCGGAACGGGTCAACCGCTTAATTGACGCAACCGGGCGAAAATGGTCCTGTCCGTGGCGATTGAAGGAAGAGTTGTATGAACAAACGGCACCAGGTCGCCATTGTCGGCGGTGGGCCGGTGGGGGTCGCGCTGGCGGTGGACCTCGGGTTGCGCGGCATATCCTGCACCCTGATCGAACGCCGCCTCGAGCCGCAGCGTATCCCGAAGGGCCAGAACCTGACCCAGCGGTCGGTGGAGCATTTCTATTTCTGGGGCATCGCGGAGCAACTCCGCGCCGCCCGCATCCTGCCCGCCGAATATCCCATGAACGGGATTATCGCCCACCGCGATCTGAACGGTGAATACTGGTACGCGCCGCCGCTGCGCGAGATCGTCAACAAATATTATTTCGAGGAAAACGAGCGCCTGCCGCAATACCAGATGGAATATGTGCTGCGGGCGAAAATGGCCGAACTTGACAACGTGGAAAGCCGGTTCGGCTGGTCGGGCGAGACCGTCGAGCAGGACGAGAACGGTGTGCGCGTCACCATCGTTGAAGATGACGGCGACGGCTGCGAGGTGCTGGAGGCCGATTATCTGGTGGGCTGCGACGGCAGCCATTCCACTATTCGCGAGCAGATCGGGATTACACGCGGCGGCTCGGATTTCGATCAGTTGATGGTTTTGGCGGTGTTCCACTCGCACGAGCTCGACGAAGGCCTGAAGCATTTTCCCGACCGCTCGACCTATCGCGTCATGCACCAGGACCTGAAAGGCTATTGGCAGTTCTTCGGCCGTATCGACCTGGAGGGCGGCTGGTTCTTTCACGCGCCGGTCCCGGCGGATACCACCAAGGACAATTACGATTTCCACGGTCTTTTGCAGAAGGTGGCGGGGTTCGAGTTCGCCTGCGATTTCGATTATGTGGGGTTCTGGGACCTGCGAATCGCGGTGGCCGAGAAATACCAGGTCGGACGCGTCTTCATCGCGGGCGACGCCGCCCACAGCCATCCGCCCTACGGGGGATACGGGCTCAATAACGGGCTGGAGGATGTCGCCAATCTGGGGTGGAAACTGGCGGCGAAGCTTAAAGGCTGGGGAAACGACGCCCTGCTGCGGTCCTACGGCGAGGAACGCCATCCGGTTTTCAAGGAAACCGGCGAAGATTTCATCGCCGCCCGCATCCGCACCGACCGGGATTTCTTCGAGCGCTACAGCCCCGACCGCGACCGGGACGAATTCGAGCGCGCCTGGAAGGAGGAGCACGAAGCGGCGTCCGCGCCGCGCGTCCTCACTTACGAGCCCCACTACGAGGGCTCGCCGGTGATCGCGGGACCGCCCGGCGGCGCTTCGGGTGCCCACGGCAAACACACCTTTACGGCCCGGGCCGGTCACCACCTGCCGCCGCAGCCTTTGTCGTCGGGGCGCAACGTGTTCGAGGAGC
>CAZPMO010000074.1:17168-21682 GCA_964587515.1 uncultured Rhodospirillaceae bacterium
TCGCCCTGTTGGCCTTCGACGCCGAAGACGAAACCGTCCGGGCCTTCGAGCAAGCCGCCGCCGCGCTGGACGCGCCGCTGAAAATAATCCGCGACGCCTATGACGGCGGCCGCGAAGCCTATGAGGCGCGCCTGATCGTGGTTCGTCCCGACCAGTATATCGCCTGGTGCGGCGACGCCCCGCCGGGGGACGCGCGCGCGCTGATGACAAAACTGGTTGGCCGCGCCTGACGCGTTTTGTTATCGTCCGCCCAATCCGGGATCGCCTAAGAAATCCTGATCGGCAATTTATTCATTTGGGAGGGCGATTTGGTTCAGCTCATCGACAGTGACATCAAGACCCGCGAAGTGCTCGATTGGAAGGGCGTGCACGTCTTGCACCACCCGCTTTCATCCTGCTCGCAGAAGCTGCGCATTTTCCTGAATCTCAAGAAAGTCGCCTGGGAATCCCATGTCATCGACATAATGCACAACGAAAATCTCGGCGAATGGTATCTGGGCGTCAACCCGCGCGGCCTGTTGCCGTCGCTGGTTCATGACGGCGCCGTCCATATCGAAAGCAATGACATCCTTGTCTATCTCGACAAGGCGTTTCCCGACCCCGCGCTCATTCCAGCGGGCGGGGAAGACCGGATGGCGGCGTTGCTCAAGCACGAAGACGATCTGCATCTCGACCTGCGGGCGCTGAGCTTCCGCTTCGTGTTCGCGCCGCCCGAGCCGCCAAAGTCGGCGGAAGATTTGCAGCGCTACGCGGTCACCGGCTCCGGCACGGTGCTCGGCCAGAAGGATCCCGCCATCGGCCAGCAGATAATATTCTGGGAGAAATACGCGGCGACGGGCATCACCGATGACGCCGCGCGGCAATCGGCCGAAAAATTCCGTACCGCCTTCGACGATCTCGACCGGCGTCTTGAGGATAGCCCCTATCTGGTCGGAGAAGCGTTGAGCGTCCTCGATATCGCCTGGTTCATTTACGCCAACCGGCTCATTCACGCCGGCTATCCGGTCGCCCGGCTGCATGCAAAGGTCGGGGACTGGTATGCGAAACTTCTCGCAAGACCGGAATTTTCCAAGGAAATCGAATTGCCGCCGCCCCTGGCGGAACAATTCGCCGCGACCCGCGCCAAACACGTGGAAGCCGGGCAGACGCTGGAACTCGTGGCTGGACTTTAGGACCGGTATCTCTCAGACGGGGGCCGTCTCCGGCGCGCTTTCCAGGGTCTTCAGGAAGCGGATATCGGGCCATTCCTCGGCGGCGTTGTCCAGGTGCCAGGCGTTGCGGGCGAGGAACACCGGCGTGCCGTCATGGTCGTCGGCGATCGCGGACGAATTCTTGTCGATGAATTTCTTCAGCATGTGGGGGTCGTCGGCGTCGAGCCAGCGAGCAGTGTAAAGCGCGACCGGGCTAAACCGCACTTCGACGTCGTATTCGGTGCGGATGCGGTCGGCCATGATCTCGAACTGAAGCGAGCCCAGCACGCCGACGATCCAGTTCGATCCCAATCGGGTGCGGAACGCCCGCGCGACGCCTTCCTCCGCGAGCTGGGTCATGGCGCGCCCGAGATGCTTGGCCCGCATGGGATCGACCGCGCTGACCGATTGCAGCAGTTCCGGCGCGAAGGAAGGGACCCCGGCAAACTGGATCTTTTCGCCTTCGGTCAATGTGTCGCCGATGCGCAGATTACCGTGGTTGGGAATGCCGATGATATCGCCCGGCCAGGCATCCTCGGCGGTCTCGCGTTCCTGGGCCAGGAACATCATGGGATTGTGCAAATTTATGGACTTGCCGCTGCGCACGGCGAGCAGCTTCATGCCGCGTTTGAAATGGCCCGAGGTGACGCGGAAGAACGCCACCCGGTCGCGATGCTTGGGGTCCATGTTGGCCTGGATTTTGAATACGAAGCCGGACACCTTGTCCTCGTCGGGCTCCACCCGTCGCGCGCAGGCGGCGCGGCCGCCCGGCGGCGGGGCCAGGCTGACCAGCCCGTCCAGCAATTCGCGAACGCCAAAATTGTTGATCGCCGAGCCGAAGAAGACCGGGCTGAGGTTCCCTTCCCGATAGGCGTCGATATCGAGCGGCGGGCACAACCCCCTGGCCATGGGAAGCTGGTCGCGCAGTCGCGCCACGGCGTCCTTGGGCAGCAGAGACTCCAGGGCCGGATCGTCGATGCCGTCGCACCGCGCCGCCGTGTCCGGATCGTGATCCAGCGCGCCGGCGGCATTACCCTTTTTCATCAGCACCAGCCGGTCGCCGATCACGTCGTAGCATCCGCGGAAATCACGGCCCATGCCGATCGGCCAGCTTGCCGGGGTGACGTCGAGCGCCAGCGTCTGCTCGATCTCATCCATCAGCTCGAACGGGTCGCGGCCCTCCCGGTCGAGCTTGTTGATGAAGGTGATGATGGGCACGTCGCGCAGGCGGCAGACCTCGAACAGCTTGCGGGTCTGGGCCTCGATGCCCTTTGCGGCGTCGATCACCATGACCGCCGAGTCGACCGCCGACAGTGTACGATAGGTATCTTCGCTGAAATCCTCGTGGCCCGGCGTGTCCAGCAGGTTGAAGGTGCACTCGCCGTAATCGTAGGTCATTACCGAGGACGCCACCGAGATGCCGCGTTCGGCCTCCACCTTCATCCAGTCCGAATGGGAACGCCGCGCGTTGCCGCGCGCCTTGACCGCGCCGGAAAGCTGGATCGCGCCGCCGAACAGCAGCAGCTTCTCGGTCAGCGTGGTCTTGCCCGCATCGGGGTGGGAAATGATGGCGAAAGTGCGCCGCCGGGCGATCTCGCCCTGAAGGCCGGGGCTCGTCATGGTTTGTCCGGGATAATGGGTCTCAACGGGATATATAGGGGCCCAGACGCGGTTTTTACAGGGCCAATCGGGCGGCGCGTTCGGCGATGTCGCGGAATTCCTCGGCGCTCTCATGGGGCGCGTGGATAGCGATCCGGGTCACGCCGATATCCGCCAGCGCGTCGATCCGGTCCTTCAGCCCGGCGATTTCGTCGATTTCCACCCGCAACTGCACGAGAATTTCTGGCTCGGGCTTTCCCGCCTCCCGGAAAAGTCTCTGAAGCTCGGCCGCCGGCGCCCGCAACGCGTCCGCGTCGCCCGACTGCACCGCCCAGCCATCGCCGTAACGCGCCGCGCGCCTGAGCGCGTGCGGTGCCTGGCCACCCACATAGATCGGTGGCCTTTCGGGGCGCGGGCGAAACAGGAAGCGCTGGCCGTTTATCTCGACCTCGTCGGACGCGAAACAGCGATTGATGATCTCCAGCGTCTCGTCGGTGATGGCGCCGCGCCGGGACCGGTCCACCCCGAGCGCGCGGAATTCCTCCGCCATCCAGCCGACGCCGACGCCGAGCCGCATGCGGCCGCCGGAAAGCTCCTGGATGCTGGCGATCCACTTCGCCGTCGGCAAGGCGGGCCGGTAGGGCAGGATCAGCACCCGCGCGCCGAGAGAGATGCGTTCGGTGACACCGGCCATGAAGGCCAGCGTCGCCAGCGGATCCACATAAAGACCGCCCGAGCCCTCGGCCTGATCGAGCGGAATCGCCATGTGATCGAACACCCAGAGATCGTCGATCCCCGCCAAGCCGTCGGCGATGCGCGCGCAGTCGCGCAGCATCTCCCGCGTCGCAAAAGCGCCCGAATTGCGAAGATGAAGGCCAATTTTCATCGCCGTTCCTCCCTATTTTTGATGAGGCATAGTGAAACATACTCGAACGCCAACCGAAATCCGGCTATTTTCAATCGCCGCGCGGCGCGGCGTTAAAGGATCGCCGATCATGACAGCCACCGCCGTCCCAGACCCTGAAATCTCCCCGGAACTGGTGGCCCGCATTCTCTCGAAGCTTGGTCTCGCCAGTCCGCCGACGCGTGATCTCGCCGGGTTGAATCGTCTTTATGGCGCTTATTGCGGGTCCGTTCCCAACGACAACATCCAGAAACGGATATGGCTGGTCGGCGACAAATCGACGCCGGTGACCGGTGGCGACCCCGTCCAATTCTTCGAGAACTGGCTGATTCACGGTACGGGCGGCACCTGCTTTCCCGCCAATGGCGGGTTGTGCGCCCTGCTGCGCGCGGTCGGGTTCGAGGCCAACCGTATTTCCGGTTCCATGATCATGGAGGGCATCGAACAGGGCGGCAATCACGGCTCGGTGCTGGTGAGCCTGGAGGAAACCGACTATCTGGTAGACTCCCAAATCGCCTTTTTCACCGGCCTGCCGTTGACGCCGGGGCACGCCGCATCGACCGGCGACGGCATCCACGACGTAAGCGCCGTGCCGGTGGCGGGAGGATTCAACATCAAATGGTTCCCGGGCTCCAACCGTCAGGAACCGTTGACCATGCGTCCCAACCTGGAACTCGGCCCCGTCGATCACGCTTTTTTTCTCAAGCATTATGCCCTGTCGGCATTGCGGGATCGCCAGCGCTCGCCCTTCAACGACGCACTTTTCATTTCCCGGCATTTTCCCGACGCCATAATCGTGGTCGGGCGCGGCAACCGGACCG
>CAZPMO010000075.1:0-21562 GCA_964587515.1 uncultured Rhodospirillaceae bacterium
AACCTGCGCGTCTACCAATTCCGCCACCTGGGCGTCCAACGAATGCGCTGGTGGGTATGCCAGAGGCTATAACAATGTCAACTGGTTTCGCGAACCCCGTTGACGCGGGTGCGGCCACTTCGTTATAGCGCGTCGTGCGGGCGTTCTATCGTGCCGTTGCGAGGAGGGACTTATGAGCGTTACGTCGGCGACCATATTCGGCGGGTCCGGGTTTCTCGGCCGCTATGTCGTTCATGAACTCGCGCGGTCCGGGATCGCGATCCGGGTCGCGTCTCGCCATCCCGCCCGGGCGCTGTTCCTGAAGACGGCGGGTAATGTCGGTCAGATCACGCCGGTCGCGACGAACGTACGCGACGACGCTTCCGTGGCGTCGGCGTTGGCCGGCGCCGATCTTGTGGTCAATCTGGTCGGTATTCTCAACGAAGGCGGCCGGCAGACGTTCGACGCCATTCACCGCGAAAGCGCGGGCCGGATCGCGCGCGCGGCCCGCGCGGCGGGCGTCGGCCGCCTGATCCATGTTTCGGCGATCGGCGCCGATCCCGACAGCGACGCCTCCTATTCCCGCTCGAAAGCGGCCGGCGAAAAAGCGGTGCGGGAAGCGTTTCCCGAGGCCACGATCGTCCGGCCGTCGCTGATGTTCGGACCCGAGGATGAATTTTTCAACCGCTTCGCGATGTTCGCCCGGCTGTTGCCGGTCCTGCCGCTGATCGGCGGCGGCGGCACGCGGTTTCAGCCCGTCTACGCGGTCGACGTCGCCGCCGCGATTGCGGCGATTGCGGCTGATCCGACAAGCGCGGGCGAGACCTATGAGTTGGGCGGGCCGCGCGTGTACAGCTTCAAGGAATTGATGGAGTGCCTGCTCGATCAGATCGGACGGCGCCGGCTTTTGGTGCCGCTACCATTCGCGGTGGCGCGGTTGCAGGCGCGGTTTCTGGAATTGCTGCCCGACCCGCCATTGACCCGCGATCAGGTCGCTTTGTTGAAAACCGACAACGTTCCGGGCGGCGATTGTCCGGGTCTTGCCGATCTCGGCGTCGCGGCGACGGCGCTGGAAGTGGTGCTGCCGACTTATCTCGCCCGATACCGCCGCGCCGGTGGCGGCGACTGATTCTCTAGAGGTAAATCCAGGCGAGCAACCCGCCGCCGAGAATGAGGCGATAGACGACAAAGGGCGTGAAGTTCGCGCGCCGCAGCCAGCCCATCATCGCGAGGATCGCCAGCAGGGCGGTCGCGAATGCCAGCACGGCGGCCAGCAAGGCGTCGGCCTGCAATCGCGCGCTGCCGCTCTCGATCAGATCGACGCTGAGGAGGATGCCCGCGGCGATGATTGTCGGGATCGACATCAGCATGGAAAACCGCGCCGCCTCGCTGCGTTCGTAGCCGAGCAGGCGCGCCGCGCTCATGGTGATGCCGGCGCGGCTGGTGCCGGGTATCAGGGCGAGAATCTGTGCCATGCCGATGGCGAAGGCGACGCCGATGCCCATGTGATCGATGCGTCGGATGGTCAATCCGACCCGGTCGCAGAAAAAAAGCACCACGCCGAAGCCGAACGTCGCCCATGCGATCACCGTGACGCTGCGTAACCCGACGCCGCCATAGGTCTTGAGCAGCCATCCCGCGATCACCACTGGAATGGTCGCGACCACCAGATGGAAGAAAAGTCTGACCCCGGGATCGCGCGCGTTTCGGCCGATCCGCGCGAGCCCCGTCACCATCGACCAGACATCGCGCCACAGATAAGCCATCACAGCGCCCAGCGTGCCGACATGGACGGCGACATCGATCATAAGACCCTGATCGGGCCAGTCGGCGACCACGGGCACAAGCACCAGGTGTCCCGATGAGCTGATCGGCAGGAATTCGGTGATGCCCTGCACGATTGCGATCACCACGATTTGGAGTAACGCCAAGTATTCCTCCAGAGCGGCAGGATAATTTCGCCACTTGTCTTTCGGCCGTATACATCAAGGTTATTAACGGACCCAAACTCCATTTAGTCTCAAATCGGAACGATTTTTCGTTTGGGTTGACGAAAATCACCATGGGCCCAATATAACAAGGATGATGAGAGATACTAAAAGGTAATGAATATTGACGTATAGGGTTGTATTCGCTCGCGATCGCCGATCTGTTCGCGTATACACGCGGGCCTTTTGGGCGAAATAGCGGTTTTGTATCAGTGTGAGAAAGCGGTAAGGGCGGAATGACGGAGAAGATGCTCAAATTTGTCGAGCTGGGCCAGCGTACGCCGGAAAAGCGCACGGCGGACGCCCGCCGCGAGGATTTCGACGAAATCTACCAGCCGTTCGACCCCGACCTCGCGGCCCAGCAGGCCAGCCGCTGTTCGCAGTGCGGTATTCCCTTTTGTCAGGTCCATTGCCCGGTCCATAACAACATTCCCGACTGGTTGATGCTGACCGCGGAAGGAAGGCTGGAAGAGGCCTATGAGGTCTCGGCGTCAACCAACAACATGCCGGAGATCTGTGGCCGCATCTGCCCGCAGGATCGGCTGTGCGAAGGCAATTGCGTCATCGAACAGTCCGGGCACGGCACCGTCACCATCGGATCGGTCGAGAAATACATCACCGACACCGCTTGGGAAATGGGCTGGGTCAAGCCCGCCAAACCGATGCGCGAGCTTGAACAGTCGATCGGCGTCATCGGCGCCGGGCCCGGCGGCATGGCGGCCGCCGAGCAACTGCGCCACAAGGGCTACAAGGTCCATGTCTATGACCGCTATGACCGCATGGGCGGGTTGCTGGTGTACGGCATCCCGGGGTTCAAGCTCGACAAGGAGATCGTTCAGCGTCGCGTCGATCTGTTGGAGCAAGGCGGCGTGGTCTTCCATCGTAATTTCGAGGTCGGCCGGGACGCGAGCCTCGCCGAGATTCGCCAGCGTCATGACGCGGTGCTGATCGCCACCGGTGTCTATAAGGGACGCGACCTGCCGGGGCCGGGGGCGGGGCTCGACAATATCGAACCGGCGCTCGATTACCTGATCACCGCGAACCGCGTCTCGCTCGGCGACAAGGTCGAGGATTTTGTCAACGGCCGGCTCGATGCAAAGGGCAAGAACGTCGTTGTCATCGGCGGCGGCGACACCGCGATGGATTGTGTGCGCACCGCGGTGCGCCAGAAGGCGAAATCGGTAAGCTGCCTGTATCGGCGGGACCGCGAGAACATGCCGGGTTCGCGTCGCGAGGTGCAATATGCGGAAGAGGAAGGCGTGACATTCGTCTGGCTGGCGGGGCCGGAAGCCTTCCTCGGCGACAAGGCGGTCGAGGCCGTGCGCGCGATCCGAATTCATCTCGGCGTTCCCGACGAATCGGGGCGCCAGACGCCCGAGCCGATCGAAGGATCGAGCTTCACCATCGGCTCGGATTTGGTGATCAAGGCGCTGGGCTTCGATCCCGAGGACTTGGCGACCTTGTTCGGCGCGCCCGAACTTACCGTGACCCGCTGGGGCACGGTGCGCATCGATCACAAGACGATGATGACCAACCTCGACGGCGTGTTCGCGGCGGGCGACATCGTGCGCGGCGCGTCTCTGGTGGTATGGGCGATCCGCGACGGGCGCGACGCGGCCGAGGGCATTCACAGCTATCTCAGGGCGAAGGCCCGCGCGGCGGAAGCCGTGGAAGCCGCCTGACGGCGGAAATAATGAGATCACGGAGGGGCGAAATATGAGCGAATGGCATGATCGCGGTCGGCGGGCGGCCGATGCCTGGCGCGCCAACGCGGATATCTTGACCCGCGACGGTCTCTATGACCCTTCGCAGGAACACGCGTCCTGCGGCGTCGGTCTCGTCGCCGCGATCGACGGCGTCGCCCGTCGCGAGGTCGTCGAGGCCGGCATCGAGGCGCTGAAAGCGGTCTGGCACCGGGGCGCCGTCGACGCCGACGGCAAGACCGGCGACGGTGCGGGCATCCATGTCGACATTCCCCAGGATTTCTTCAAGGAACACATCGCGCGCACCGGTCACACCGCCGGGCCGGCGACGATCGCCGTCGGCACGGTTTTTCTGCCGCGCACCGATCTCGCCGGCCAGGAACGCTGCCGCTGCATCGTCGAAACCGAGATTCTGAAATTCGGTTACGACATCTATGGCTGGCGCCAGGTGCCGATCAATGTCGATATTATCGGCGAGAAGGCAAACGCCACCCGCCCCGAGATCGAACAAATCATGATCGCCGGTGATCCGGGCGTCACCACCGAACGCTTCGAGGCCGATCTCTATATCGTCCGCCGCCTTATCGAAAACGCGATCGAGGCGGAGCATATCGCCCATTTCTATATCTGCTCGTTGTCCTGCCGCTCGGTGATCTACAAGGGCATGTTCCTCGCCGAACAGCTCACCGCCTTCTATCCCGACCTGCTGGACGAACGCTTCGTTTCCCGCTTCGCGATCTATCATCAGCGCTATTCCACCAACACATTCCCGACATGGCGTCTCGCCCAGCCGTTCCGCATGCTGGCCCACAATGGCGAGATCAATACGCTGACCGGCAACATCAATTGGATGAAAAGCCACGAAACGCGTATGGAATCCGAAGCCTTCGGAAAATATATCGACGACCTCAAGCCGGTGATCGAAGCCGGCGCCTCCGATTCCGCCGCGCTCGACAACGTATTCGAGCTGCTCTCGCGGGCCGGTCGTTCGGCCCCCGAAGTCAAGAGCCTGATGATCCCGGACGCCTGGAGCCACAAGACCACGATGCCGCAGGAACTGCGCGATTATTACGCCTTCGCCAACTGCGTGATGGAACCATGGGACGGCCCCGCCGCCATCGCGGCGACCGACGGGCGATGGGTGATCGCCGGCATGGACCGCAACGGGCTGCGGCCGATGCGCTACAGCGTGCTCGACGGCGGGCTGCTGCTGGTCGGCTCGGAAACCGGCATGGTGCATGTCTCCGAGGCCGAAATTATCGAGAAGGGACGTCTCGGTCCCGGCCAGATGATCGGCGTCGATCTCGAATCGGGGACCCTTTTCCATGACGGTGAGCTCAAGGAATCGCTAACCGGCCGTCATCCTTATGGCGACTGGATGGGCAATCTCACCGTGCTCGACAGCCTGATCAAGAACGGCACGCCGGAACCCGTGGAATTCACCGGCGACGAGCTGCGCCGTCGCCAGATTGCGTCCGGCTACACCATGGAAGAGCTGGAGCTGCTGTTGCAGCCGATGGTCGAGGATGCGAAGGAAGCCACCGGCTCAATGGGCGACGACACGCCGCTCGCGGTCCTGTCCGACAAGTATCGCGGGCTGCATCATTTCTTCCGTCAGTCGTTCAGCCAGGTCACCAATCCGCCGATCGATTCCCTGCGCGAATACCGGGTGATGAGCCTTAAGACCCGGCTCGGCAATCTCGGCAATGTGCTCGACGAAAACGAAAGCCAGACCCGGCTGCTGCAACTTGATTCCCCGGTGCTGTCGAATGCCGAATTCGCCGCGATGCGCGAACATATGGGCGAGACGGCGGTCGAGATCGATTGCAGCTTTTCACCCGATCGTGGAGAGCTCGCGCTACGCCGCGCCATGTATCGCATTCAGCGCCAGGCCGAGGATGCCGTTCGCGGCGGCGCGGTTCACCTGATCCTGACCGACAAGCATATCGGTCCCGACCGCGTCGCCATTCCGATGATCCTCGCGGCCGGCGGCGTTCACGCTCACCTCGTCGAACAATCGCTCCGCACCTATACCTCGGTCAACGTCCAGTCCGCGGAATGCCTGGATGTCCATTATTTCTCGGTGCTGATCGGCGTCGGCGCGACCACGGTGAACGCCTATCTGGCCCAGGAGACCATCGCCGACCGTCATCGTCGCGGCCTGTTCGGCGATCTCGATTTCGATGAATGCGTGAGCCGTTACCAGCAAGCCGTCGATCAGGGGCTTTTAAAAGTCATGTCCAAGATGGGCATTTCGATCATCTCGTCCTATCGTGGCGCCTACAAATTCGAGGCGATCGGGCTCAGCCGATGGCTTGTCTCGTCCTATTTCCCCGGCATGGCGTCGCGCATTTCCGGCATCGGGCTGAACGGTATCCGGCGGAAGATGCTGGAACTGCACACCCGCGCTTTCGCCGAGGATATCGCCGCGCTGCCGGTCGGCGGCAATTACAGATATCGCCAGAACGGCGAAGTCCATGCCTTCGAGGGCACCCAGATTCATATGCTGCAGTCGGCCGTGTCGAGCGATTCCTATGCGACCTATCGGCGCTATTCGGAAGCCATCCGTCAATCGCCGCCGGTCAACCTCCGCGACCTGATGGAGTTTCAGCTCAAGGACGACGCGGTGCCGCTGGAAGAGGTGGAATCGATAACCGAGATTCGCAAGCGGCTGGTGTCGCCCGGCATCTCGCTGGGCGCGCTGAGCCCCGAGGCCCATGAAACCCTGACCATCGCCATGAACCGGATCGGCGCCAAGTCGGATTCGGGCGAGGGCGGCGAGGACCCCAAGCGTTTCATCCCCAGGCCCAACGGCGATAACGCGAGCTCCGCGATCAAGCAGGTTGCTTCGGGCCGCTTCGGCGTCACCGCCGAATATCTCAATAATTGCCGCGAGATAGAGATCAAGATCGCCCAGGGCGCGAAACCCGGAGAGGGTGGCCAGCTTCCCGGTCTGAAGGTTTCGGAGATGATCGCGAAACTGCGGCATTCGACGTCGGGCGTCACGCTGATCTCGCCGCCGCCACATCACGACATCTATTCGATAGAAGATCTGGCGCAGCTGATCTACGACCTAAAGCAGATCAATCCGGAGGCCAAGGTCTGCGTCAAGCTGGTGGCGCAGAACGGCATCGGCACCATCGCCGCCGGCGTGGCCAAGGCCAACGCCGACGTGATCCTGGTGTCAGGCAATTCCGGCGGCACCGGCGCCAGCCCGCAGACATCGATCAAATATGCCGGCCTGCCATGGGAGATGGGTCTCGCCGAAGTCCATCAGGTGCTGACGCTGAACCGTCTGCGTCATCGCGTGGTGCTGCGTGTCGATGGTGGACTGAAGACCGGCCGCGACGTGCTGATCGCCGCCCTGCTCGGCGCCGAGGAGTTCGGTATCGGCACCGCGGCGTTGGTGGCGATGGGCTGCATCATGGTGCGCCAATGCCATTCCAATACCTGCCCGGTGGGGGTCTGCACCCAGGACCCGCGGCTGCGCGACAAGTTCACCGGCACGCCGGAAAAGGTCGTAAACCTGTTCAGTTTCGTGGCCGAGGAAATGCGTGAACTGCTGGCTTCGATCGGGGCGCGGCGCATCGAGGAAGTCATTGGCAGAACCGAGCTGCTGACCCAGGTCAGCCGCGGCAGCGCGCATCTCGACGACCTCGATCTCAACCCGCTGCTGGTTCAGGGCGATCCCGGCGAGCATCCTCATTACTGCACCATCGAGGGGCGCAACCCGGTGCCCGAGACGCTGGACGCGCTGATGATCAAGGACGCCGCGCCCGCCCTGGAAGGCGGCGAAAAGATGCAACTCGCCTACAATATTCAGAACACCCAGCGCGCCATCGGCACGAAATTGTCCTCGATGATCACGCGCCGGTTTGGCATGGACGGGTTGCAGCCCGGCCACATCACGGTGCGGCTGCGCGGTTCGGCCGGCCAGTCGCTCGGCGCCTTCGCCGTCCAGGGCGTGAAGCTCGAAGTGTTCGGCGACGCCAACGACTACGTGGGCAAGGGGCTGTCGGGCGGCGCGATCACGGTGCGGCAGCCGACCGCCAGCCGAATGAAATCCAATGAAAACACCATAATCGGCAATACGGTGCTGTACGGCGCAACGGGCGGCAAGCTGTTCGCCGCCGGTCAGGCGGGCGAGCGATTCGCGGTGCGCAATTCCGGCGCCGCCGTGGTGGTCGAGGGCTGCGGCTCGAACGGTTGCGAGTACATGACCAACGGCATGGCGGTGATCCTCGGGCCGGTCGGCGATAATTTCGGGGCAGGCATGACCGGCGGCATGGCGTTCGTGTTCGATTCCGACGACAGCTTCGAGATTCATGTCAACGACGACACCGTGATCTATCAGCGCATCCAGACCGCGCACTGGGAAGGCGTGCTGAAGACCATGATCGAGGAACATGTGCGCGAGACGCAGTCGCGTTTCGCCGAACGGCTGCTGATCGACTGGGACCGCGATTCCGGAAAGTTCTGGCAGGTGATCCCCAAGGAAGTGGTCGGCCAGTACGAACACCCCGTGTTCGCCGAAACCGATGAAGAAAGACGCGCCTGAGCACTCGGTCCTTTAGCAAGCGGTCCCTGTTCGCGACTCACCGCTTTCGATACACTCATGTCCGATGTTCACGCTCTATCATCTTTGGCTGTCGCCGTTCTGCCGCAAGGTCCGGATCGCGCTCGCCGAAAAGGGGCTTGAGTTCGATCTCAGGACCGAGAACCTGACGGAACGGCGGCCGGAATTCTTCGCCATCAACCCGGCCGGTGAGGTGCCGGTGATGATCGTCGAGGACGGCCCGGCGCTGGTCGATTCCGCGGCGATCTGTGAATATCTGGAGGAAACCTGTCCGACGCCGTCGCTGCTGCCGGGCGATGCGGGCGAACGCGCCGAGATCCGTCGCATGGTCTCCTGGTTCGACGTGAAGTTCCAGCGCGAGGTCACCGCCAACCTGATAGGCGAAAAAATCCTGAAGCGGTTCATGCGCCGCGGTCAGCCCGATTCGCGCGCCATTCGCGCCGGCAAGGCGAATATCCACACCCATCTCGATTACATCGGCTGGCTCACCGAACGGCGAACCTGGCTGGCGGGCGACCATTTCTCCCTCGCCGATATCGCGGCCGGGGCGCATTTGTCGGCGATCGACTATCTCGGCGACGTGCCCTGGGACGAGCACGAGGCCAGCAAGATCTGGTATGCGCGCATCAAGTCACGCCCGTCGTTCCGCGCAATTCTCGCCGATCACATTCCCGGCGCGCCGCCGCCCAAGCATTATGCCGATCTCGATTTCTGACCGCTGGATCATGCTCTAAATTTCTATTCGACCTTGAGGTCCATGCGTTCGAGGTTGCGCCGCGCCGCTTCGGCGGCGGCCGAGAAGGGCGCGACGTCGAGCACCTTCATCCAATCGCGCCGCGCCCCGGCGCGATCACCCTTGCCGCGCCGGACGAGACCGCGCTCCAGCAACCCGTCCGGCTGGGTCGGGTCGATTTTCAACGCCTGGGAAACGTCCTGATCGGCGAGATCGAGACTTTTGAGGCGGCGGTACGCGGTGGCGCGGAACACCAGCGCGTCGACCCGATCGGATTCGAGTTCCAGCGCCTTGTTGAGATCGTCGATCGCTTCCCAGTATTTGCCGGCGCTGGTGAGGCTGATGCTGCGGTCGATCAACAGTTCCGCGTCGTTCGGGTTAAGGTCGAGCGCGGCGCTCTGGGCCGCGTATGCGGCGTCCGGCTTGCCGGCGATCAGCCAGGCATTGGCGGCCTGCCCCAGCAGATCGCCGCGCAATCCGACGCCCTTGGCTTTTGCGTTATCCGCGAGTTCCTCGAGCCGCTGCGCCGCTTCGGCGTAGAGACCGAGACCAAGCAGCGCCACCGCGACGCAGTGACGTGCCGCATCGCCGCCGCCGCGATCGCGCCAGCCGAGGGCCGAGCGGTACGCCTTCTCGGGCGCCTTGCGGGCCAGCGCCATGCACTCCGCGTAGCGCCGCGGCGACTCACCGGCGGTCCCGGTCTGCGCCAACGTCGTTGGCGCGCCGGTGGTGACGGCAAGGACCGTCGCGACGACGAAGATAATCGGCATTTTGTGCGTGCCCATGGGGTTGTCGGACCCGCCTTTTTCAAACCATGATGGAACAGCATATCGCGAAACCCGGCCTCGACGCCAACAGCGCCTGCGGAACGCCGCCATGACCACGAAACAGTCGCGACACCGTCTGGTCTGCTTTGGGCTCGGCTATACCGCCCTGCGTCTCGCCGAGGCGCTTGGTCGCGAGGCGTGGTCGGTTGCGGGCACCTGCCGGGAAGCGGATAGGGCCGCGGCGTTGTCGGCGCGCGGCATCGAGGCCCGGGTCTTCGACGGCGAAACCCCGCTTTCCGGGATGGACGAGCTTCTGGCCGGGGCCACGCACATTCTGGTGTCGTGCCCACCCGGCGCCGACGGCGATCCCGTGATCGCCCACCACCGCGCTCACATCGCCGACGCGTCCGGCGTCGAGTGGATCGGTTATCTGTCGACCACCGGCGTCTATGGCGATCGTGACGGCGGCTTGGTCGATGAAAGGTCGGCGCTGGAACCGACCAGCGCGCGGGGCCACCGCCGGGTCGAGGCCGAGGCCGCATGGCGGGCGGTTGGGCGCGCGCACGGACTGGCGGTGCATATTTTCCGCCTCGCGGGAATCTACGGTCCGGGACGCAGCGCCCTGGATCAGGTGCGCGCCGGCACGGCGCGGCGCATCGTGAAGCCGGGCCACGCCTTCTCGCGCATTCATGTGGACGACATCGTCACGGTTCTCCGCGCCTCGATGGCGCGGCCCGATCCCGGCGCGATCTACAATGTCTGCGACGACCGCGCCGCGCCCAGCGCCGATGTGGTCGCCTTTGCGTGTGCGCTGCTGGGGGTCGCGCCGCCGCCCGAGACCGCTTTCGCGGACGCCGGGCTGTCCGACATGGCGCGGAGCTTCTATGCGGACAACAAACGCGTCGACAACCGGCGCATCAAGGACGAACTTGGCGTTCGCCTTCTTCACCCGGACTATGAAAGCGGACTTCGCGCCATCGCCGCGGCGGGCGGCTGATTAAACCGCTTCCCGGCAGGCCGCCTCGACGCCGACGCAGAGGCGGTGGATATCCTCGTCACGCGACAGGCGGTGGTCGCCGTCCTTTATCATGAGGACGCGAACGTCTTCGGCCAGCAGCCGCTCGGCCAGCCGCGGCGCGGTCATCCACGGCACCGCCTCGTCGCGCATGCCGTGATAAAGCCGCACCGGGCAATGAATCGCGATCGGCTTTTCGAGCAACAAATGTTCGCGGCCTTCCTCGATCAGCCGCATCGTGATCGGATAGGGTCCGTCGTCATATGGCGACGGCTCGTAATAGACTCCGTCGCGCGCCAGCGTATCGCGGACGTCGGAACCGTAACGTCGCCACATCAGATCCTCGGTGAAGTCGGGCGCGGCCGCGATCCCGACCAGCGCGGCGATGCGTTGCGGTCGGGCCAGCGCGGCCAGCAGCATGATCCAGCCGCCCATCGAGGAGCCGACCAGAACCTGCGGGCCGTCGGTCAGCTCGTCGAGCACGGCGATCGCGTCGTCGCGCCAGCGGCCGATGGTGCCGTCGGTGAAGTCGCCGGATGATTCGCCGTGACCGAAATAATCGAACCGCAGAAAGGCGCGGCCGTTCTCGCGGCATGCCGCTTCCAGCGCGGTCGCCTTGGTGCCGGTCATGTCTGATCGGAACCCGCCCAGGAACATCACGCCCGGCGATTCGCCCTCGGTCGCGTGGTAAGCGATTGTCGCGCCGTCGGCGCGTGGTAATATCCCCGGCCGCCCGGCGCCGGGCGGTGGCGCGTTTGCGTCGGTCATGGGTTGGCACGGACGGTCATGGATTCACCCGATTCGAGCATCGAAAACACTAACACTCCCGCTTCGGACCAGGAAGAACTGGTTCCCGTCATCATGCAAATCCTGCCGGCCCTTGAAACCGGCGGCGTGGAGCGCGGCACGGTCGACGTAACCGAAGCCATCGTAAACGCGGGCTGGCGCGCGTTGGTGGTTTCGGCCGGCGGCTCCATGGTGCGCGAGGTGGAACGCGCCGGCGGCACTCATGTGACGCTTCCCGTGGACAGCAAGAATTTCCTGGTCATGCGGCGCAACGCGCGGCGTCTGGCCGAACTCATAAAGGAATATTCGGTCGATATCGTGCATGCGCGCTCGCGGGCGCCGGCCTGGAGCGCGCGGCGCGCCGCGCGCCTCGCGGGCGCCCGTTTCCTGACCACGTTCCACGGCGTCTATGCCGAATCAAACCGGATCAAGCACTACTACAATTCGATCATGACGCGCGGAGAACGGGTAATCGCCATTTCCGAATTCGTCGCCGCGCGGGTCCGGGATCTGTACGGCGTCGACCCCGAAAGGGTGCGGGTCATTCATCGCGGCGTCGATGTCGATATCTTCAATCCCATGGCCGTGTCGGCCGAACGGATGATCCAGATCACCAACGAATGGCGGCTGCCCGACGGCGTGCCGGTGATCCTGCTGCCGGGCCGGCTGACGCGCTGGAAGGGGCACGGCGTATTGATCGAGGCGCTCGCCCGCATGGGCCGCAACGATGTGCGCTGTGTTCTGGTCGGAGACGACCAGGGCCGCAAGGGCTACCGCCAGTCGCTCGATAATCATATTACCCGCGCCAAACTGGGCGACGTGGTGCAGATCGTCGGCGGGTGCCGCGATATGGCGGCGGCATACATGATCGCCGACGTGGTGGTTTCCGCGTCGACCGATCCCGAGGCGTTCGGCCGGGTCGCGGTCGAAGCCCAGGCGCTGGGTCGGCCGGTGATCGCCACCGATCACGGCGCGGCGCGCGAGACCGTGGTGCCCGGCGAGACCGGCTGGCTGGTGCCGCCGGGCGAGCCGGACGCGCTGGCCGATGCGCTGCGCGAGGCGCTGGCGCTGACCACCGAACAGCGCGAGGCCATGGCGGCGCGCGCGATCGCCTATGTGCGCGAGCATTTCCGCCGCCAGGACATGTGCGCCAAAACGATCGCGGCCTATCGTGAACTTCTGGACGAGATTCCGGGCTTTTCATGACCGAGCGCGTGCTCGTGATCAAGCTGGGCGCGCTGGGTGATTTCGTCCTCGCCCTCGGTCCGTTCGCGGCGATTCGCCAGGCCCACCCGAATGCCCGGATTACGCTGCTGACCACGGGGCCGTTCGAAGATTTTGCGCGCGCCAGCGGTTACTTCGACGATGTCTGGATCGATCGCCGCCCCTCGACGTCTCAAATTTCCGGATGGCTGGAGCTGCGCCGGCGCCTTCGCGGCGGCCGCTTCGAACGGGTCTACGACCTTCAGACATCGGATCGCAGCGGCTGGTATTACAGGCTGATGGGACCGGGCGCGCGGCCCGACTGGTCGGGGATCGCGCCCGGCTGTTCGCACCCCCATGACAATCCCGATCGCGACCACATGCACACCATCGAGCGCCAGACCGAGCAGCTCGCGCGCGCCGGCATCAAGCACGTGCCGGCCGCCGATCTGACCTGGGTGGAGGCCGATATCGCGCGCTTCGCGCTGGCCGGCCGCTTCGCGCTGCTGGCGCCCGGCGGCGCCGCCCATCGCCCGGCCAAGCGCTGGCCGGCGGAGAACTATGCCGAGCTGGCGGCATGGCTCGTCGGCCAAGGGGTCACGCCGGTCATCCTCGGCGGCGGCGACGAGCGCGACCTCGCCCGGGAAATCACGAGCGTCTGCGCCGGGGCGCGGAACCTGGTCGGCGAGACCGGGCTGGGCGACATCGTCGCGCTGGCGCGCGCCGCCGCCACCGCGATCGGCAACGACACCGGGCCCATGCATCTGATCGCCGCCGCCGGCTGCCCGACGCTGGTGCTGTTCTCCGAAGCCTCCGATCCAGCCCTTACCCGCCCCCGGGGACCCAAAGTAAACGTTCTTGAACGCAAAAATTTGGGGGATTTGGGAGTTTCGGACGTTGTCGCCTCGGCAATACTAGTTTAAGGGACTGCACCTACACTCGCGTCCGTGCAAGAAACCGACATCATGACAACCGCGACAGCCCGCCAAGCGATCGAGATCACGCTGCCCGACGGCAGCGCGCGCCAATATGACGGCCCGGTCACCGGCGCGGAAATCGCCGCCGACATTGGCCCCGGCCTCGCCAAGGCCGCGCTGGCGATCGTGGTCGACGGCCAGCCGCGCGACCTGGATGCGCCGATCGTCGGCGACGCCCACATCGCCCTGATCACGCGCAAGTCCGATGAGGCGCTGGATCTGATCCGCCACGACGCCGCGCATGTGATGGCCGAGGCGGTGCAGGAACTTTATCCCGGCACCCAGGTCACGATCGGTCCCGCCATCGAGGATGGCTTCTATTACGACTTCGCCCGCGCGGAGCCCTTCTCGATCGACGATCTCGGCGCGATCGAGGACAAGATGCGCGAGATCATCGGCCGCGACACCCCGATCGCGCGCGAGGAGTGGGAGCGCGGCAAGGCGATCCGCCATTTCGACGACGCCGGCGAAAAATACAAGGCGCAGATCATCGAGGAACTGCCCGGCGACGAGCCCATCACCGTCTACCGCCAGGGCGACTGGCTCGATCTTTGCCGCGGCCCCCATCTGCCGTCGACCGGCCATGTGGGCTCGGGATTCAAGCTGCTGAAGGTGGCGGGCGCCTACTGGCGCGGCGATTCCAACAACGAGATGCTGCAACGCATCTACGGCACCGCGTGGCGCGACGAGAAGGAGCTCAAGGCCTATCTCCACCGTCTCGAGGAGGCCGAGCGCCGCGACCACCGCCGCCTGGGCCGCGAGATGAACCTGTTCCATTTCCAGGAGGACGCGCCGGGTTCGGTGTTCTGGCACCCCGACGGCTGGACCCTGTTCCGCTCGCTGATCGACTATATGCGGGTCCGCCAGGAACGCGCCGATTACGTGGAGATCGCGACGCCCGAGGTCATGGACCGCTCGCTGTGGGAGGCGTCGGGCCACTGGGAAACCTTCCGCGAACACATGTTCACCACCGAGACCGAGGACGGGCGCATCTTCGCCATCAAGCCCATGAACTGCCCGGGCGGCATCCAGGTCTACAAGCAGGGCATCACCAGCTACCGCGACCTGCCGCGGCGCATCGCCGAATTCGGCAAGGTCCACCGCTACGAGCCCTCCGGCGCGCTGCACGGGCTGATGCGGGTGCGCGCCTTCACCCAGGACGACGCCCACATATTCTGCACCGAAGCGCAGATGGAAGACGAATGCCGCACGGTGGTCGAACTCATCCTCGACATCTACAGGGATTTCGGCTTCGACGACGTGGCCATCAAGTTCTCCGACCGGCCCGAAAAGCGCATCGGCTCGGACGCGGTGTGGGACAAGCTCGAGGGCGCGCTGAAGGCGGCGCTCGATTCCATGGGCCATGCCTATACGGTCAATCCCGGCGAGGGCGCGTTCTACGGTCCCAAGCTCGAATTCGTGCTGCGCGACGCCATCGGCCGCGACTGGCAGTGCGGCACGCTGCAGGTCGATCTCAACCTGCCGGAACGGCTCGACGCTTCCTATATCGGCGAAGACGGCGAGAAACACCGCCCGGTGATGCTGCACCGCGCTTTGTTCGGCTCGCTGGAACGCTTCACCGGCATTCTGATCGAGAATTACGCCGGCCGCCTGCCGCTGTGGCTGGCCCCGAAGCAGGCGGTGGTCGCGACCATCACGTCGGACGCCGACGATTACGCCCGCGAGGTCAAGGCCGCCATGCGCGCCGCCGGGATCCGGGCGGAGGTCGATCTGCGCAACGAAAAGATCGGCTACAAGGTGCGCGAGCACAGCCTCGCCAAGGTGCCGGTGCTGATCGTCGTCGGCAAGAACGAAGCCGCCGCGCGCGAGGTCGCGCTGCGCCGCCTCGGCGGCAAGGACCAAGAAATCCTTGCGCTGGAAACCGCAATCGATAGACTGACCGCGGAAGCTCGCAGTCCGGCCGCGTGACGGGGCATGGGACCGCCGGTCAGGATTTGTTAACTTTCGCGGTCGAAGGTTCGGCCAAACCACGATTTGTGCAGCAACAAAGGAGCATGCTCCATAGCCAGACCACCTTTTATGGAACCGCCCGTACGCGACGACAGGCCCATCAACGAAAATATCAAGGCCGCAACCGTACGACTTGTCGATGACGACGGAACCGTCCTCGGCGTATTCCCCACACCAGACGCCATCGCCAGAGCGGACGAGAAAGGCCTCGACCTTGTCGTGGTCGCGGGCAACAGTGACCCGCCTGTCTGCAAGCTGCTCGATTACGGCAAGCTGAAATACGAGGCCCAGAAGAAGAAGAACGAGGCTCGTAAGAAGCAGAAGACCTATGAAATCAAGGAACTGAAGTTCAGGCCCGGAATCGATTCGCACGATTACGAGGTCAAGATGCGCTCCATGCGCAAGTTCCTGGACGACGGCGACAAGGTCAAGGTCACGCTGCGTTTCCGGGGCCGCGAAATGGCCCATCAGGAACTCGGCATGAAGGTCCTCGACCGGGTCCGCGACGACCTCGTCGAGATCGCCAAGGTCGAGCAATTCCCCAAAATGGAAGGCCGCCAGATGGTCATGGTGATGACGCCCAAATAGGGCGTCACGCCTGAAGCATCCCCGATCTGTCGTCCCGGACCCCGATCCGGGACCCAGCGGTGTGCAATTGGCCCGTCGCGGGAGAGGGGCGCGGAGTTTCACAGGGTGAGGGTCGTCAGACCAATTCGTCATGCGCGGGCCCTCGTGCGCTTCACGCCCAAGGCCGCGCATCTATTATTCCACGCCGCGAGATGGCCGGGTCGAAGCCCGGCCATGACAATTGACGTCTAAGTTTTTTGTCCGCTCTCATCCGAGCAATGGACATGGAGCGGAGTTCCACGGTTCTTCCGTTCCTGACTCGAAGGCGACATGCCACGGCACTTGATCGGTCAAGACCTGGTCATCCACCTCCCAACGCCATTCCAAGTCCACCGATGATCAGCCCGACGCCAATCAGCCTGGTCATCGTTTCGCCATGCGGCGCCACTTTTTCGACAAGCACGTAGGCGGCGATCCCGACGATCCCGATCGGGTTCATCACGCCCGCCGTGAACAACACGCACATTAACGCCCAACAACAGCCGATGCAGAAAAGGCCATGGCGCCAGCCCATCACCAGCGGTCCCAATTGGCCCTCCCGCCATTCGGTCGTAAGAAATCCGAAGGGCGTACGGCAGCGTCGCAGACAGGCCTGCTTCAACGGCATCCATTGATAGACCCCCGCAAGGATCAGAATACCGCCCGCCAGATCCGATCCCGAGACTTTCATCGACATCGGCGACAGAATTGCCGCGCCAGTCAGTCCGGCCTGGAGAATGGCGGCGGCGACGCCGAAAGCGGACCACGCGGCGACGTATCCGCCGCCGAACAACGCCACGGGGAGGACGAGACTCGGCCTCCCTCGTTCCGAAGCCTTCATGCGCGCAAAGCCATGGACCATCGGCATCGCCGACATATCGCGGATCATCAGGGCCAGATAGGCCCAGCTGGCGGCGATGACGGAGCCGAAGCCGAACAACAGAACGAAACGACGCGCCGAGGATATTTGGATCGGGTTCGAAATAGCGGTCACGATGCGACCTCCTTGGCGATACGCCCGGCAATCAGTTTTCGGCGTAGGCGAACGGCGAGAAGAAGCCGGTCTTTTCCGAGACTTCCCAATTCATGCCGTAATCGCGATATGAGAGCTTGGTGGATTTCGCGACCGTCGCGGGAAAACCAGGGGAAATGCACAGCGGGTGGCCCGTCACGGTTATCGGCCCGTCCCCTTGGCCCGCCATCTGTTCGATCGCCATCTCGGCGATGCCGCCGACTTTCAGCGAATACCGTCCGCCGTCCATATTGAAGTCGATCGGGGCCGGCGCGGCGCCCAAAAGTTCACCGATATGAGAGGCGAGGCGCGCGGGATGGCCGCCGGCCTGTCCGCCGAAGATTCTGAGGAGAGCCGCCTGCTGTGCTTCCGTGGCGCGGTCGTCCACATACGCGGCCGCCCGCCACTGGTTCTCTATCATGTGGCCCGGCGAATGAACCGCCAGCGCGACATTGAGGTCGTTGAGCGCCACGTCGCCGTCATTACCTTCATCGATGTGCCAGCCGACCAGCACCGTACATTCGCCGTCCGTGGGGGCGCTCAGGAAAATACAGGGACACGCGACTTCGCAATTGCAGCTCTCGAAATAAGTTCCCTTGAGTGACCAGGTCATGACATCTCTCCTATCGATTTGAGTTCCAGCCGTTGCTCGACAATTCCGTATCGCGGCTTGAGATATCTTCCGGGATTCCAATCGACCCTGCTTGGAGACTGGCTTGATTTTTCATTCAGGCCCGCTTGATTTTTAGCCTTTAGAGCGGCTTGAGAATGAAAATCTGCTAAGCTGATTTCCATGATTTACCGTTTCGACAATTTGGCGCTCGACACCGATCGTCAGGAGTTGACGCGCGACGGAAAGAGGATCGATATGGAGCCCCAGGTCTATGCCGTCCTGGCGTTGCTGGTGGCGCGACACGACCGGGTCATCAGCAAAGACGATCTAACCGAGAACGTCTGGGACGGACGGGCGATCTCCGACGCCACCTTAAACAGCCGCATACACGGGGCGCGGCAAGCGGTCGGCGACGATGGCCAAAAACAGTCGCTCATTCGGACTTATCGTGGACGTGGGTTTCGCTTTGTCGGGGAGATAATCGAGGAAGCAGGCCCGCCGACCGCCATCTCAATCGCCGAGGGAGCCGCCGCCGCTAACATGAGTCGCTCGGCGGTGGCCGTGCTGCCATTCGCAAACCTGTCCGGTGACGCCGAACAGGATTACTTTGCCTATGGCCTGACCGAAGACATCATTACCGATCTTTCACGGTTCCAGGACTTGGTGGTCATCGCTCGAAACTCGACCTTTAAGGTCAAGGACGAGGGATTGGATGTAACCGGGATCGGGAAGAAACTCGGCGCCCGCTATATTGTCGAAGGAAGCGTGTCGAGAGCGGGCGGTCGGGTCCGAATTACCGCCCAGCTCATCGACGCCGTATCGGAATTAATTTTGTGGGCGGATCGATATGACCGGGAACTGGGCGACATTTTCGCCGTTCAGGACGAAGTCACGCGGACAATCGCCGCAACGCTGGGCGTTCGCCTCCAGGATGCGGCAACGCGGCGTGCGCTTAAGAAACCCACGCCTGAACTCGACGCATATGATTGTTTGTTGCGCGCCCGCCGGTTTACATCGGCCCTAAACGAAACGATGCACAGCGAAGCGCGTGATCTGCTGGAGCGGGCGGTCGTGCTCGATCTAGATTATGGCGACGCACACGCCTTGTTGGCGAATGTTTATCTGGCCGAGCATCGGTTCGAACTCAATACCCTGCCCGACCCGCTGGGCCGCGCCCTCGCGATGGCTCAGAAAGCCGCGGAAATCGACCCGCAAAATGCCTATGCCCATTGCTGGCTGGCGATCGTCCACTTCTTCAGGCACGAGAATTCCCAGTTCAAAACCGAGTCTCGGAGAGCGCTTGGTCTGAATCCGAATGACCCGGAAACGCTCGCCGATATTGGGCATTACCACGCATTTATGGGCGAGTTCGAGAAGGGCGTGGAGTTAACCCGCGCCGCAATCGAGCTAAATCCGTTGCATCCGGGCTGGTACAATTTTTCATTCGCGCGGGACCACTACAATCGATCAGAGTACGAAGAAACGCTGGCCGATGTTGAGCGGATAAATATGCCCCAGTTCTATTGGGCGCGTCTGATGGAAGCCGCCGCTTTCGGGCAACTTGGCCGCCCCGCCGATAGGGTCGTGGAAAGCCTATTAAAGTTGAAACCCGGGTTCTCGGCACGTGCGGAGCTTGAAAAATGGAATGCCGCGCCAAATGATAGGGATCATATTCTCGACGGCCTTTCCAAAGCCGGACTTTTGATAAGCTAACGTCCGATGTTGATCCGCGAATGCCCGGAATTGATTGCCTCCCCCTCGCTTCCTCACCGTTTGTAACCCCCCGCCGCATCTGATAGATAACCGGCGGTTTCGCGGACGCGGACCGTGCGTGACGCGGCGATATTGGGAGAGTTCGAGATTCCGGTCGATAAATTATGCAGCCCCAGTGAGGCCATCCAGACCTATGTGCCGGACGGGGCTTCCATCGTGCTGGGCGCCGCGCTGGAGAGCGCGATTCCGTTCGCGGCCACCCATGAGCTGATCCGCCAGGGCAGGCGCGGCCTCAACATGATCGCGCCGATCTCCGATATTTCGTCGGACACGCTGATCGGTGCCGGTTGCGTCGCCGAGATTACCGGCACATGGGTCGGCAACGTCACCGCCGGCATCGGCCACAATTATCGCCGCGCCGCCGAGACCGGCAAGCCCAACCCGATCCGCATCCACGACTACTCCAACTTCTCCATCGGCATGGCGTTCTTCGCCGGCGCCTACGGGCTGCCCTACATCCCGGTGAAGTCGATCCTCGGCTCCGACATCGTGAAATCCAATCCGCGCATCAAGCTCGCCGACAACCCGTTTTCCGACACCCCCGACCCGGTGGCATTGGTGCCGGCGCTGAAGCCCGACGTCGCGTTCCTCGTGGTGCAGCGCGCCGACCGCTTCGGCAACTCCCACATCTGGGGCTCGACGGGGCTGACCCAGGAAGCGTCCATCGCGGCCGAGAAGATCATCGTGTTCGCCGACGAGATCGTCGAGCCCGAGGTGATCGCGTCCGATCCCAGCCGCGTGCTGATCCCCGGCTTCGGGGTCAACGCGGTCTGTCATACGCCGGCCGCCTGTCATCCCTCGCCGCTGATCGGGCGGTGGAAGCGCGATAACGCGTTCACGCTGAATTATCACAAGGAAACCCGCGAGGTCGACGGGTTCGAGCGCTGGTGCGACGAATGGGTGCGCGATCTGCCCGACCACGCCGCCTATCGCGCCAAGCTGGGCGGGCAGCTCGAGGATCTGCGCATCACGGGCGAGGCGCTGTCGGCGCCCGCCAACTACGCGGCGGAGTGACCGGGCGATGGCGGAGTATTCGACCCAGGAACTGATGATCATCGCGGCGGCGCGCGAGATCAAGGACGGCGAGCGCATCTTCGTCGGCATGCGGCTGCCGATCACGGCTTACGGCGTGGCGCGGCTGACGCACGCGCCCAACGCGGTCGGGCTGTTCGAGAGCGGCGTCGCGCGCTATGAGCCCGCCGACGGCATGCTCTACACCATGTGCGACGGCCCCAACCAGCTGGGCGCGGCGTGGACCACCGGGCTGATTCAGATCATGGGGCTGTTGAGCGGCGGGCGCATTCACGCCGGCTTCATCGGCGGCGCCGAGGTCGACAAATTCGGCAACATCAACACCTCCTATATCGGCGATTTCAACGAACCCCGGGTCAAGCTGCCGGGCTCCGGCGGCGCGCCCGACATCGCATCCATGGCCGAACGGCTGATCATCGTCATCAACCACCAGAAACACCGGCTGGTGGAGCGCGTCGACTACATCACCTCGCCCGGCTTCCTCGACGGCGGCGATGCGCGCGAGCGTCTCGGGCTGGCCGGCGGCGGCCCGGCGGTGGTGATCACCGACCGCGCGGTGCTGCGCCCGCACGGTCCCGATCACGAACTGCACCTCGCCTCCATCCACCCGGGCCACACGCTCGAGGAAATCCGCGACAACACCGGCTGGGACCTGAAGCCCATGCCGGAACTCGGCGAGACCGCGTCGCCCAGCGAAGCCGAGCTCGCCGCGCTGCACCACATCGACAAGGAAGGCTTCTGGCGAACCTGACCGGGTCCGCGATTCCCTTCCTGTCACCCCGGACTTGATGGTGTGGACGGCCCCACTTTTCGGCATCGCAATGTGCC
>CAZPMO010000076.1:0-21474 GCA_964587515.1 uncultured Rhodospirillaceae bacterium
CCGAGGGCCTTGGCAGGCCGCCGTTGCGGTCGCGCAGGCGGCCCGTCGGAGTGCGTCGAAAAGTCTTGACGATGCACCGCATCGCCTGCGACTTCTCTCCTGCCCGACGGGCCGCCTACGCGATCTCTATGGGTCATTATCAGTGATCCTTGGTATTAGCCGCTCAGGCCTTTTTCTCGATCATGTCGTCGAGGGCGCCGAGCAGTTCGGCGAGATCTTCCTGAGATTCATCGGACGTCGAAGGCGGCGTCGCCGTTCCGTCATCGGTTTCGATTATTCCCGCGCCACCGCAGTGCCGGGCGATCGCCTCTGCCAACCGTCTGGGGTCGATCGGCTTGGTCACGTAATCGTCCATTCCGGCGGAGAGATATTTCTCCTGATCGCCCTTCATGGCGTTGGCGGTGACGCCGATGATGGGGGTATGGCGGGCGTCGCCTTCCAGTTCCCTGATCCGGCCGGTCGCGGCGACGCCATCCATTTCGGGCATCTGCACGTCCATCAGCACCAGATCGTATGGCGCCCGCGCCACCGCGGCGACCGCCTCGACACCGTTCTCGACCATGTCGATCTGGTGTCCGGCGGGGGCCAGCATGGCGAGGATCACCGCCTGGTTTACCCGGTTGTCCTCGGCGACCAGCACACGCAGCGGCCGGTCGGCGGCCGACATTTCGAAAGGCTCATGGTCACGCGCGAACGGGTTCTCGATCGCGGTTTCGGGATTGCCGGGCGCGGCGCGGAATGTGAACCAGAATGTCGAGCCCTGGTCGGGCGTGCTGTCGACACCCATTTCGCCGCCCATCAGTTCGGCGAGCTGTTTGCAGATCGCCAATCCCAGCCCGCTACCGCCAAACCGTCGTGTCGTCGAGCTGTCGGCCTGGCTGAAACTGGAGAACAGGCGCGACTGCGCCTCCGGTGAAATACCGATGCCGGTATCGGCGACGGCGCAGCGTATTTCCAACGCGCCATCGCTCAACGATCGCTGCGTCACGCCGACGGTCACACCGCCGGTCTCTGTGAATTTGGCCGCGTTGCCCAGCAGGTTGAACAGGATCTGGCGGATGCGGCCGGGATCGCCTTTGAGGATCGGCTCGAGTCCGGGCGCCATCTCGATCGACAGGACCAGCCCCTTTTCTTCCAGGCGTGAACTCCAGATCGCCTCGATGGCGTCGAACACGTCGCTCAACCGGAAATCCAAATTTTCGAGCTCGATGCGTCCGGCCTCGATCTTCGACAAATCGAGGATGTCGTTAAGAATGGCAAGCAACGCATCGCCCGATTCCTTGATGATGAGCGCGTGCTTGCGCTGATCGGCAGTCAGGTCGGAGCGCAGCAGGATATCCGCCATGCCGAGCACGCCGTTCATCGGCGTGCGAATCTCGTGGCTCATATTGGCGAGGAAATCGCTTTTCGCGCGGTTCGCGAGCTCCGCTGTTTCCTTGGCTTCCTCGAGTTCGTCCGTGATCCGCTTGCGCTCGGAAATATCGCGGGTGATGACCAGAATGCCGGGCTGGCCCTCCCATGTGATTTCCGTCGCGATGGCTTCTCCGTCAAATTCCGAGCGGTCACGTCGGACGAAGCGTTGCTCCACCAGCGGCGCGGCCGATCCCTGGCCGCCGAGACGGTGAATCTCAGCGCGGCGCTGGCGGACCAAATCGCGTTCTTCGGGCGGGATCAGCTCTAACGCCATCTGGCCGACGAGATCTTCGGATCGGTCGTATCCGAACAGACCGGCCGCGGCGGGGTTGGCGAACAGGATACGGTCGTCGGCGTGAACGTAAATCGCGTCCGGCGAAACGTCGAACAGGCTGCGATATCGCGCCTCGCTTTCGCGCAGAACCCGTTCCGCGCGGCGCCGCGCGCTGATATCGCGCACGGTGACCATGTTCGCGCGCTGCCCTTCCCACGGAATAGATATTCCGAAGGTTTCGCCTTCGATCACCGAACCGTCGAGCAATTGAAGATTGAATTCGACGAGTGTGTCCGTCCGGTCACGGTCTTCGATCTGGCTACGGGTGCGAAGAAGGCGTTCTCGGTCGGTCTTCTCGATCAGGTCGGAAGCCTTGCGTCCCACCAGGTCGGCCGCGCTTTGGCCGCGGAACAGCCTGACCGCCGCGTCGTTGACGAAAACGATCACATCTTCGACGTGGATGTAGATGCCGTCCGGGTTCAGTTCCAGAACCCGTTGAAATCTTTCCTTTTCTTCTCGGAAAGTATTTTCCATTGGCGCGCGCCGTTTCAAAACGAATGAATAATCGCTTTATGAACAGAGCGTTACTTAATTGTATTAACAATTCGCAAATTCCCGTGAAAGGATGTGAGCCGGTTTGTTGGGGGCTCGGCGGATCGGCGGAAATGCCGGAATTAGAGTGTTCCGGTCCGCGTCGCGGCGTATAGTTCGCAAAACATACAGGGAAGGTGCCATGGCCGATAAGCTGTTGCCGACCACCGTGGTGGGAAGCTACGTCCAGCCCGACTGGCTGGTCGATAAGGAAAATCTCAGGGGCCGTCTGCCACCGCGCGTCCGCGCGCACGAAATCTGGAAAGTCGCGGCCGACGATCTCGCCGAGGCGCAGGAAACCGCGACCCGGGCCGCCATCCACGACATGGAGCGCGCCGGGGTCGATATCATCACCGATGGCGAGATCAGGCGGGAAAGCTATTCCAACCGCTTTGCCACCGCGTTGGGCGGCGTCGATATCGACAATCCGGGTTCCGCGCTGGACCGCACCGGCCATGCCAACCCGGTGCCGCGCATCGCCGGCGCGATCCGTCGCGAACGCGCTGTCGAGGTCGGCGACGTCGAATTCCTGGTCGCCAATACGGACCGCCGCACCAAAATCACCATCCCGGGCCCTTTCACCATGACGCAGCAGGCCCAGAACGATCACTATCGCACCGATGAAGACGCGGCGATGGATTACGCCACCGCCGTCAACGAAGAGATCAAGGCGCTGTTCGCGGCCGGGGTCGACGTGGTTCAGATCGACGAGCCCTACATGCAGGCGCGCCCCGAAAAGGCGAAGGAATATGCCATCAAGGCGCTCAACCGGGCGCTTGACGGCGTCACCGGCACCACGGCGGTGCATCTCTGCTTCGGCTACGCCCATATCGTCCATGAGCGGCCAAGCGGTTATTCGTTTCTGCCGGAACTCGAAGGATGCCTCGCCGATCAGGTCTCGATCGAGGCGGCGCAGCCCGATCTCGATCTCTCGATCCTGAAGGAATTGCCGAACAAGACCGTGATTCTAGGTGTGATCAGCCTCGGCGATCCCGAAATCGAAAAGCCCGAGACGATCGCCGCCCGTATCCGCAAGGCGCTTGACGTGTTGCCGCCGGAACGGCTGGTGATCGCCCCCGATTGCGGCATGAAATACATCGCGCGCGCGACCGCCTTCGGCAAGCTCAAGGCCATGGTCGACGGCGCCGACATGGTGCGCAAGGAATTGGGTGCGTGAGCGCCAGAAGTCCGCACGATCTCGGGGGGCTCGCCGCCGACGATCTGATGACCGACGATGCGCCGATGAAGGCCTGGGAAAAACAGGCCAACGGGATGCGCCTGGTGATGACCGGTCCGCCCCGGCATACGCTGACCCTTGATGAGTTGCGCCGCGCGGCCGAGGACCTTGGCGCCGATTATCATCGCATGGAATATTTCGAGCGCACCACCGCGGCGGCGCGCACGGTGTTGATGGAGAAGGGTTATTTCGACTCCGGGACGCTGGCCGCCCGCGTCGCCGAAATCGAACGCCGCGATGAAGAGGCCCCGTTCATCCCGCCGACCCAACCGACCAGCCACGACGTCAGCTATCAGGAGGACGAGACGCCCGGCGAATATGCCCGCGTCAGCCAGGCAATCCAGGAAATCATGATCGAAAACGGCGCCTTCACCGCCGATGAGGTGCGCGCCATGATCGAGCGCATCGACATGAAATCGACGGGCGTGCTGGGCGCCCGAGTGGTGGCCCGCGCCTGGTCCGATCCGGCCTTCAAGGACCGGCTGCTGGATGACGGCAGCGCCGCCTGCCGCGAGCTTGGGATCGATGTCGGGGAGCTTGAACTGATCGCTGTCGAGAACACGCCCTTGTCGCACAATGTCGTGGTCTGCACATTGTGTTCCTGCTATCCGCGCCAGCTCCTCGGCATGCCGCCGCACTGGTATAAGAGCCGAAGTTACCGCTCGCGCTGCGTGATCGAGCCACGCGCGATGCTGGCTGAATTCGGCACCCGGATTTCGTCCGACGTGACCATCCGGGTCCATGATTCCAATGCCGATATGCGCTACATCGTCGTGCCCATGCGACCCGAGGGCACCGACGGATGGGATGAGGAAGCTCTCGCCGAGCTGATCACCCGCGACTGCATGATCGGCGTGTCGCATCCGAAAGCCCCATCGAAGCCCCAACAGGGAGTCCAATAAAATG
This sequence comes from uncultured Rhodospirillaceae bacterium, assembly GCA_964587515.1. Lineage (GTDB taxonomy): Bacteria > Pseudomonadota > Alphaproteobacteria > MPNO01 > MPNO01 > CAZPMO01. The sequence continues at coordinate 4,422 of CAZPMO010000076.1, forward strand.
GCGGAAATTCGCAGAGCCAATGATCTCGGCGGGCAGCCCGCCGGGGCGATCGATACGTCGCATCACCCGGAAGCCGACTGGGAGAAGATGGTGACCGCGCTGAACGGCGCGCTCGGTCCGGCCGGGGCCGGGCTGCTTCGCGTCGACGAGCGCCGCCGCACGACCGAGGATCTGGCCGAATACGGCCGCCTCGCCTATTTCGCGAAATCGGCGCGGGCGACGGCGGAACTGATGGTCGAGAAGGGCGTACTCACGCCCGACGAGATTCTCGCGCGCATGGCCGACATCAAGGCGCGGCGGGGCGGCGCATGAGCGATCGGGGGGTACACGATATCGGCGGCCTCCGGGCCGGCCCGATCGATACCTCCGACCATGCGGAGGAAACCTGGCAATGCTGGATCAACGCGACTTTCACGACGATGATCGCCGAGCCGCGCCGCATAATCCGTATTGACGAATTGCGCCGCGCGATGGAAGATTTAGGCGAGGAGGCCTATGGACGTCTCGCCTATTTCGAGCGCCAGACCCAGGGCTTCGCCGATTTGCTGGTCGAGAAGGGAATTCTGGGTCGCGAGGAGATCGAGCAGCGCGCCGCCGAAATTCGGGGAAAAAGGGAAACGGAATAATGTCCACCGAAAGACGCATTCACGATATGGGCGGGCAACCCGCCGGTGAGATCGACCAGGATGATCACGCCGAGGAACCCTGGCAGAAGCTGGTAACCGCGATGCGCGCCGCGCTCGGCGACGAGCCGCATCGGCTGATGCGGGTCGATGAGTTGCGCCGCGCCATCGAGGATTTGGACGAGGCGGAATATGATTTGCCCTATTTCGAGCGTTGGGCCGAGGCGATGGTGAACCTCATGGAGGAAAAGGGCATGATGAGCCGCGCCGAGGTCGAGGCGCGCATGGGTGAAATAAGCAAGCGGCTGGAGGGCTGAGGATGACGACCTATAACGTGGGCGACAAGGTCAGGGTGGCGGTGACCCATCCGCCGGGCCATCGCCGGGTGCCCTATTATATCCGGGGCAAGACCGGCGAGATCGAGCGCTATTGCGGTGCCTTTCCCAACCCAGAGGAACTGGCCTACGGCTTCGACGGTCATCCCGACAGGCCGCTCTATCGGGTGCGGTTCCGGCAAAAGGAAGTCTGGCCCGACTATGACGGCGCCGAGGGCGACACCGTCGATCTGGAAATTCAGGAGCATTGGCTGTCGCCGGCCTGACGGCGAGCTGGACAGACGCAGCCGTACCACCGGCGGAGCAAAAAAACACTATAGGAGAGCGGCCATGGCCGACGAACGCGACACCGAAAACCCGGACGAGATGTATCACCCGCACGTCCATGAGGAAGGCACGCTTCTGAAATGGGACGATGACAGCGATCACGATGTCAACGAGACCGGCCACTACGAACTGATGGCCGAGGCGATCCGCGAATTGCTGATCGAAAAAGGCGTGGTGACGGCCGACGAGATTCGCGAGAACCTTGAATTCATGGACAGCCGCGGCACCCATCTCGGGGCCAAGGTTGTCGCCAAGGCGTGGACCGATCCGGCATTCAAGAACCGCCTGATGGAGGACGGCTCGGCCGCCGTCGGCGAGCTTGGCATCCCCATGGGCGACGTCGAACTGGTGGTGGTCGAGAACACCGACGATGCGCACAATCTGGTGGTCTGCACGCTCTGCTCGTGCTACCCGCGCACCATCCTCGGGCTGCCGCCGGATTGGTACAAATCGAAGAACTATCGCTCGCGGGTGGTCAATGAGCCGCGCGCGGTGCTGCGTGAATTCGGCACCGACCTGGCCGACAACGTGACGGTCCGGGTGCACGATTCCAACGCCGACATGCGCTATCTGGTGCTGCCGAAGCGCCCGGACGGCACCGACGGCATGAGCGAGGACGACCTCGCCGCGCTGGTGACCCGCGATTCCATGATCGGCGTCAGCCCCGCGAAAGACGCGGGGTAGACGGTTTCCGGCGGGCCTGCGGCCGGGGCCGTCGGCGTGCTCCCCCGTTGCGGTAGCGACCCCGGACAATAATTCGCGATCGGCGCCTCGCTTGCCTGCCGCTTTCTTGCCGATTTCCGGTAGGACCGAAAAGGGTGTGGAAAAAGAATGTCGGAGCCCTTTTAGGGCTGGACATTTAATTGCGGCTACGAAGCTTCCACTTCTCGGCTCTAAACCAATGTCTCCATCCGAACTGAAGATGCCTGCAGACAGGCCTTAGTGGACTAAGGTCGCCATTACAGACAGCTAACTTCGTACTCAATTGCGGTTATCGACGGTGCAAAATGTCACACCTTCCTTTGGCCAAGCTGTGCGATCGCTTCAATCCGGAACATTAAAAACAAAATTACCGTCCAATCAGATATAAGCATAATCGATAGATTGACAAAACAAACTTGTTGCCTTTTTTATCTGCTATAAATTAACCAAGTCTCTCGGGAGGACTCTTCTATCTTAATCGCAAGACTCCTTTCCTGCGATTTCCTTTTATTGGCGGCGTGGCGATGCGTGGTTCAGCTTTCATTTCTTTCCGAGCCATACTGTTTCTTTGTGCCGTTGGTCTCGCATCTAGTTCAGGTTGGTCAACCGCACCAACAACGCGCTCGCGAAGATCATTCGAATAGGGTCGGGTCATGCATGCTGGCCTCCTTACCCCAGCCAGCATCTTGAATCACATCAGACGATTCGTGTGAATCCCCACCCGATTCTCTCAAACCGTGAAACGCTCTAGGATCATGGAGGAGCACGGCGGCGGGCTCGAGATGGCGAGCGAGGAAGGTCGGGGCGCGCAAGCTATTATGTGGCTGCCACTGTCCGGTGCGGCGGTGACAGAGGCGGCGCAATCGTGACCGGCCTCCACATTCTGGTCATCGATGACGACAGGGATGTGGCCGAAAGCTTGTGCGAGTTCTTAAACCTGTATGAACATAGTGTCGATCTGGCGTTCAATGGCGAAACCGGCATAAAAGCCGCGCTTGATACCGATTACGATTTCATTCTAATGGACGTAGTGTTGCCCGATATCAACGGCCCCGATGCCTTGCTGGCGATCAGAAAGGCGAAGCCGGAAGCGCGCGTCCAATTGACGAGCGGATATAGCGCAGATGAACTGGACCAGAATGTTCTGGACGAAGGTGCCTCGGAAGTATGGTTTAAGCCTCTCGATCTAGACGTCATTTCCGAGCGGCTGGCCGCGATCCTAAACGCGGGAGCGAGACAAGGGAATGGGGATTGATGACCTCCGATTTGGAAGCGAGCGCTCCCCACAAGAGCTTCCCGCCCGGGACTCGCCCGTTTTAGCGTTAATCCAGCACGGCCATGAAATCGCAGCCGACCAGGTAGGGGCCGTCGGAGACGTCTTTCTGGGTGTGGCGCGCCGGGCGCGAGGCGGGGTCGGGGAACATCCTGGTCCATTCGGCGTTCACCGCGTCGCGGTCGGCCGGGTTTTTCAGCCAGACCGTGATCTTGATGATGTTGTCCGGCGTTCCGCCGGCCGCCTCGACGGTGCCGCGCAGGTGCCGGAACATCATGGCGCACTGATCCTCAAGCGATTCGGCCGGCTTGCCGGTCTCCGGGTCGCGGGGGAAGATGGCGCCCGAGACCACCAGATTGCCGATGCGGGATGCGTTGGGGATCGGGTTCTGATGCTTGAAATCGTCGCAATAAATACTGTCGCGCTGAACCATTTCACTGCCTGCCGCTGATGTTTGAGTTAGCACATGATAGCGCGGCCGGCGGCGCTATGCCGATTTTTCCGCGCGCGCCTGGGTCGCGATAAAGATGCCGGTGAAGACCAGCACCGTGCCGACGGCGTGGTACCAGGCAAAGCTCTCGCCCAGGATCGCCATGGCCATCAGGGTGCCGAATACCGGCGAGAGGTAGATGAAATAGCCCGCGCTGTTGGCGCCGACGCGGCGCACCGCCACCGTCCAGAAGATCTGGGCCAGCAGCGACGGGAAAATGCCGAGATAGGCGATCGACCAGGCGGCCTCGATGGTCAGCGGCACCGGCCGTCCCTGGGCCAGCGTTTCCCATACATAAAGCGGCAGACCGACGACCGCGCCGATCAGGAACAGGGTCGTCATCAGCGCCATCAGATCAAGCGATTTGGGCACGCGTGGCAGCCACACCGAATAGAGCGCGTAGAAAAGTATGCCCAGCCAAATCAGCAAATCGCCGATGTTGAAGCCGAGCCCGGCGATCACCGAGGCGTCGCCGCGCCCGACGATGAAAACCAGGCCCACGAAACCGAGAATAACGCCAAGCGCGGCGCGCGCCGTAATGCGCTCCCGCATGACCAGCCACGACACCAGCACGATATTGATCGGCATCGCGCCCAGCAGCAGCGAGCCGTTGACCGCGCCGGTATATTGCAGCGCCACGAAAATCAAGGAACCGAACAGGGTCATGTTCAGGAGCGCCAGCAAGGTCAGGATTTTCCAGTGCGCGAAGATGATGTCGCGCTGGCGCCACATGGCGGGCAGGCCGATCGGCGCGGCGACCACGAACGCCAGCGTCCAGCGCCAGAAATTGAGCGCCAGCGGCGGCACCTCGCCGGCCACCGCGCGGCCCGAGATCACCGTGCCCGCCCAGAACACCGCGCACAGCGTCAGCAGAAGATAGGCGAGTGCATGATCGCGTCGCATGGCGCCGCCCCTATTTCCGGCCCGCGGTGGCGAGATAGATGCTGATGAAAATCAGCGCGATGCCCGCCGCGTGATACCAGGCGAAAATTTCGCCCAGGAAGGCGACCGCCATCAGGGTTCCGAACACCGGCGTCAGATAGATGAAATTGCTGGCGACGGCGGGGCCGATGCGCTCGATCCCCATGACCCAGAAAAGCTGCGCCAGCAGCGACGGGAACAGCCCCACATAGATAATCGCCCACAGCGCGGTCAGGCTGAGCGGCATGGCGCGCCCGTCGGCGATCTCCCAAAGGTGGAGCGGCAGCGATGTAACCGAGCCGACGAAGAAAGCAACGGTCAGGAAGGCGATCACGTCCACATCCATGGAACGCCGCGTCACCAACGTCGAGAACAGCGCGTGGCAGAATACGCCGAGCCACAGGACCGGATCGCCCACATAGAAGGTCAGCCCGGTGAGGACCGCGAAATCGCCGCGCGCCACGATGACCACCAGCCCGGCCAGTCCGATCGCCACGCCGATGGCCTGGTGCCGCGAGATCGCGACGTGCAGCACGAGCCAGCTCGTTATCACGACCGTGACCGAGAACGAGCCCTGGATCAGCGAGCCGTTGATCGCCGTGGTGTGGTGCAATGCGCTGAACACCAGAACGCTGAACGCGGTCATGCCGAGGAATCCCAGCATCACCAGACGCTTCCAGTCGGCGATCACCGCCTGGCGCGCGCGCCAGATGCGCGGCAGGCCGAACGGCGCGATGAACAGAAAAGCCGAGAACGAGCGCCAGAAGCTGAAACCCAGCGGCGGCAGCTCGTCGATCACGGCGCGTCCGACGATCGTATTGCCGGCCCAGAACAGAGCCGTCAGCGTCAGCAGCAGATAGGCGGTGAGAATTCTGGCCCGCGATTCCTGGGCGGGGTTTGCGACGTCGCTCATGCGCTTTCCGCGATGGCGCGTCTGGCGACGGTGGCGAAATAGATGCCGCCCAGCACCAGCGCCCCGCCCAGCGCGTGGAACCATTCGAACGGCTCGCCCAGGAAGATGATCGCGAGGATCGCGCTGAACACCGGATAGAGATTGGCGAAATAGCCCGACGCGGCGGTGCCCACCCGCAGCACCCCGGCATTGTAGAGCGCCGCGCCGATGACGCTGGCGAACAGGGCGAGGTACACGATCGAGACGAGATTGACGGTGGTGAAGTGGAGGACGCGGCCGGTCGAAAGCTCCCACAGATAGAACGGTGCCTGGATTACCAGCCCGAAGAAGATGATCACCGTCATGAAGGACGGCATGTCGATATCGGCGGGTTTCCAGCGCAGCGACATGATCTGGATCGCCCAGATGATGACCGCGCCCAGGCACCACAAATCCCCGATATTGACCCGCAAGGCCAGGGCCGTCGCCATGTCGCCGCGCAGCAGGATGACCGCCGCGCCGGCCAGCGACAGCGTTACGCCGAGGATCTGGCGGGCCGTGATGCGCTCGTGCAGGAATGTCGCCACCAGGATCAGCACCAGCACCGGCAGGATCGACTGGATCAGCGTGCCCTGCACCGCCGTGGTGAATTGCAGACCCGTATAGAAGAAGCTGTTGAAGGCGGCGACGGAGATCAGCCCGAACAGCGCGTGATAGCGCCAACGCGCGATAAAGCGCCGCCGCTGACGCCACACCCCGGCCATGGTGAACGGCAGAAAGATCGCCAGCGCCAGGCACCAGCGGAAGAAGTTCAGCGCGAGCGGCGGCGCGTCGCCGCCGCCGCCGAGAGCGGAGCGCGCCACCACGGAATTCCCCGCCCAGAAGGCGATCGCGATCACCAGGAACGCATAACCGATGGCGCGGCTTCGGTTCATGGGCGTCGGTCGGCTGTGATCACTCGGCGGCCGGCGCGTTTTCAGTGGGGGCGGTGACCCCGACATCGCGGAGCTTGGGGATGATCTCGGCCGCGAACAGCCGCAGGCTTTTTTCGGTCAGCTCCTGGGGCAGGGTGGCGAATTGCTGAATCGCGACCAGATTGCCGAAGCCCATTTCCGACTGGCGCCGTTCCAGCAGTTCGGCCACCGTGGCCGGGCCGCCGCACACGAACATGCCGTTTTCCATCAGCATCTCGATGGAGAGATGCTGGGCGCGCACCTTGTATTTCTGCTCCATGATGCGCTTGTAGGACTCCATCGAGGAATAGCCGGGCGGCGCCTTGTACTGGGCCGGCGCGCGCAGGAACTTGTTGAAGAACGCCTCGATATGGGGGCGCGCCTCGCGCACCGCGATCTCGTCGGTTTCCGCCACATAGATCGGCGTCGCCCAGCCAAGCTGATCGGGCGTGGATTCGTAGCCATAGTCCTCGGCCTGTTTGCGATAGAGCCCCATGTTGCGGGCCACCGCCTCGGCCGGCGAAAAGGTGATCAGATAGGTGTAGCGGCGGTCCGGATGGGCGGCCCAGCGGATGGTTTCGATGGAGCCCTGCGACGGCACCCAGATCGGCGGGTGCGGGTTCTGTTGATAAGGGCGCGGCCACAGGTTCACGTATTGGTAGTGATAATGCTTGCCCTCGAAGGCGAACGGGCCGGTCTCGGTCCAGGCGCGCACGATCAGATCGTGGGCCTCATGGAAGCGCTCGTGGCTGAAGCCGGGGATCGCCATGGTGGTGTGGTACTCGGTGCCGAGGCCGCGCACGAAGCCGGCGATGAAGCGCCCGGCGGTAAGGTTGTCGATCATCGCGAATTCCTCGGCGATGGTCAGCGGCTCGTTGATGATCGGCAGCGCGCGCCCCAGCACGCAGATCTTCGCGGTCTTGGTGCGCCGCGCCAGCGCGCCGGCCAGCACGTTGGGCGCCGGCATCATGCCGTAGGCGGTCTGGTGGTGTTCGTTGACGCAGATGCCGTCATAGCCGAGCTGGTCGGCAAGCTCCAACTCGTCGAGATAGCGGTGATAGAGATCGTGGCCCAGCTTCGGGTCGTAATAGGAGTTGGGCAAGGTGAGGTAGGCGCTCTCGTGCTTCTTGTCGTAATCGAGGTCGAGATGGCCGTACGGCATCAGATGGAAGAACAGGAATTTCATATCTAATTTTCCTTTTAAGCCCGCCTCACGCGGAAACTGCTTCGGGCGTCTCGGCGCCCACGTGGCGCAGTTTCGGCATCACCTCGGCCGCGAACAGTCTCAGGTTCTTTTCGGTCAGCTCCGCCGGCAGCGTGCCGAACTGCATCATCGCCACCAGCTTGCCGAACCCCATCTCGTGGTGGCGGCGTTCCAGCAGCTCGACCACGGTCGCCGCGCTGCCGCAGGCGATCATGCCGTTCTCCATCAGCGCCTCGAAGCTGATTTCCTTCTGGCGCAACCGGCTTGACTCCATTACGCGCTTGTAGGAGTCGGGCGAGGAATATCCCGGCGGCAGCTTGTATTCGACCGGCGCCAGCAGGAACTTGTTGAAGAACGCCTCGATATGGGGCTTGGCTTCGCGGTGCGCGATCTCGTCGGTCTCCGCGATATAGACAGGCAGCGCCCAGCCGAGCTGCGACGGCGGCGCCTGGTAGCCATAGTCCTCGGCCTGGCGGCAATAGCCTGCCATGTTGCGCCTCACCGACTCGATCGGCGAAAAGGTGATCAGGTAGGTGTATTTGCGGTCGGGATAGGCCGACCATTCGATGGTCTCGGTGGAGCCCTGCGACGGCACCCAGATCGGCGGGTGCGGGTCCTGGTAGGGACGCGGCCAAAGGTTCACATACTGATAGTGATAATGCTTGCCCTCGAAGGCGAACGGGCCGGTCTCGGTCCAGGCGCGCACGATCAGATCGTGGGCCTCGTGGAAGCGTTCGTGGCTGAAGCCGGGATTGGCGCCCGACGTGTGATATTCGCAGCCGATGCCGCGCACGAAACCGGCGATGAAGCGCCCCGCCAGCAGATTGTCGAGCATCGCGAATTCCTCGGCGATGGTCAGCGGCTCGTCGACGATGGGCAGCGCGCGGCCCAGCACGCAGACGGTGGCGTTGGTGGTCTGGCGCGCCAGCGCGCCGGCCAGCACGTTGGGCGCGGGCATCATGCCGTAGGCGGTCGAATGATGCTCGTTGACGCACACCCCGTCGAAACCCAACTCGTCGGCCAGCACAAGTTCGTCGAGATAGCGGTTATAGAGGGCGTGGCCTTCCACGGGGTCGTAGTAATCGTTGGGCAGCGTCAGCCAGGCGGAGTTGTGGGTCTCGGTATACTCCAGGTCGAGCGCGCCGTAGGGCATCAGGTGGAAACAATGGAACTCCATGCCTTCTCCCCCGCGCCCCGCGCCGCTACTCGGCGAGCGCCGCCGCGGTCTGGGTCGCGCCGACATCGCGCAGTTTCGGCATCACCTCGGCGGCGAACAGGCGCAGATTCTTTTCCGTCAGTTCCCTGGGCAGCGTGCCGAACTGCTGCATGGCGACCAGATTCTCGAAACCCATTTCGGACTGGCGGCGCTCCAGCGTCTCGGTGACCGTGGCCGGGCTGCCGCAGACGAACATGCCCTGTTCCATCAGCTTCTCGATGGTGAGGTAGCCCTGGCGCACCTTGTATTTCTGCTCCATCACTGTTTTGTAGGACCGCATGGAGGAATAGCCGGGCGGCAGCTTGAACTCGCTGGGCGACAGGATGAACTTGTTGAAGAACGCCTCCACATGGGGCCGCGCCTCGCGCACCGCGATCTCGTCGGTTTCCGCCACATAAAGCGGCAGCGCCCAGCCGAGCTGATCGCCGCCCGCTTCGTAGCCATATTCCTCGGCGCGCCGCCGATAGGCGTTCATGTTGCGGGTGACCGATTCGACCGGCGAGAACGTGATCAGATAGGTGTATTTGCGGTCCGGATGGGCGGTCCAGTCGATGGTCTCGGTCGAGCCCTGCGACGGCACCCAGATCAGCGGGTGCGGGTCCTGCTGGTAGGGGCGCGGCCAAAGGTTCACGTATTGGTAATGATAATGCTTGCCCTCGAAGGCGAACGGGCCGGTCTCGGTCCAGGCGCGCACGATCAGATCGTGGGCCTCGTGGAAGCGTTCGTGGCTGAAGCCGGGATTGGCGCCCGACGTGTGATATTCGCAGCCGATGCCGCGCACGAAACCGGCGATGAAGCGCCCCGCCAGCAGATTGTCGAGCATCGCGAATTCCTCGGCGATGGTCAGCGGCTCGTCGATGATCGGCAGCGCGCGGCCCAGCACGCAGATGACGCCGTTCTTGATATTGCGCGACAGCGCGCCGGCCAGCACGTTGGGCGCGGGCATCATGCCGTAGGCGGTGGAATGGTGCTCGTTGACGCAGACCCCGTCATAGCCGAGTTCGTCGGCCAGCTCCAACTCGTCGAGGTAACGGTGATAGAGCGCGTGGCCTTCGACGGGATCGTAATAGGAGTTGGGCAGCGTCACCCAGGCGGAATTGTGGGTCTCGGTGTAATCGAGATCCAGCGCGCCATAGGGCATCAGATGGAAGAAGAAGAACTTCATGATTGCGCCTCGGTTGGTTTCCTAGCCCGCGATCGCCGCGACCCCGGCCAGGAACTCGTCGGTCTTTTCCTGATGCGGCAGGTGGCCGCAATCCTTGATCACGCGCAACTCGCTGCCCGCGATCAGTTCCTTGTAGGCCTCGCCATAGGCCAGCGGGAAGATCTTGTCGTCGTCGCCCCACAATATCATGGTCGGCACCTGCACCCGGTGCAGCCACTTGCGCAGATCGGGATTGAAGAAGCGCGGCTGCCAGGCCAGCTTCGCGGTGGTGAAGTGGTTCTTCAGCGCGATGTCGGCCTCTTCCTCGGACGAATTGGCGTTGATGCGCGCCTCGGCGATGGCTTGGTCGTGGAAGGTGTTGCGCGCCCGCGTCTCGTTGTCCCACAGGAAGATGTCGCCCTTGGGCACGCCCTTCACGTGAATGCCGGCGGCCGCCACCAGGGTAATCGTCTTGATGCGCGCCGACGATCGCACCGCGATCTCCAGCGCCAGCCAGCCGCCCAGCGAATTGCCGATAAGGTGGATGTCGGTGAGGTCCATGGCCTCGATGAAATCGAGGTAGAAATAAGCGAGGTCCGACATGGAATCGAGCCATTCGGGCGTGTCCGAATTGCCGTAACCCGGATGGCTCGGCACGATGACGTCGAACTTCGCCGCCAGCCCGTCCATATAGGGCGCCCAGCCGCTGGCCCCGCCCGCGCCATGCAGGAACAAGGCCGTCGGCCCCGACCCGCCGCGCAGCACTTCAACCTTGCAGCCCGCCACCTCGATTATTTCGCTTCTATGATCGGCCATTCCCGCCTCGCCCTGAATTCAGTCCATCAACCATTGTTTTCCCCACCGCCGGACGGGTCAATGGGAATCGAGCGGGGGAAACGCCCTCCGCTCCACTCCCACCAGCCATTGCTCCGCCATTAGCCCGCCCGTGACCGACAGCGCGGCGAGGGTGGCGCAGGCGGTGGCGAACCAGGGGGTGTTGCCCATGCCGATTAGGGACAGCGCCAGGGGTGCGGCGAACAGGCACAGAAAGATGGTGCGGCGGTGTTTGCGGATGGGCTGGCTGGGCGGCGCGGCGGTTTCGCGGTCCGCCAGCCGCCAGTATTTGCGCTTGAGATAAAATCCCAGGAACAGCGCCACCACCAGCAACATGGCCAGGTCGGGGCTCGGCCGGCCGACCATGTGGACCAGCGCGTTCAGCCATTGCGCGCCGGCCAGCAGGGCCAGCGCCAGCGTGACCGGCGCGATCCAGCGTCCCGCGAGGCTCGGCGTTTCCTCGAACGCCGCGCGCGCCATGGCCTCGCAATAGACCGCGACCCCCGAGAACGAGGCCGCGAACAGCCCGAACCAGCGCCACATGTCGTCGCGCGCGCCGAATCCGATCCAGCCCACCGCGAACGCCGCGCCGGCGACCAGCGCGGCCAGCGACAGCAGACGCCGGCGCCAGATCCACGAAGCCGCGGAGGCGGTAGGGCCGGGCGTTTGCGCCAGCCCGCCCCAGGCCAGCGCGGCCAGGGCCGCGCCCAGCGCCGCGAGCGCGAAGCCGCGCCCGTCGGGTGTCAGGTCATTGGCCGAAAACAGCCCGATCAGCGCGAGAAGTCCGCCGCCGGCCGCCGTCGCCGCGCCGCGCGCGACAATGGGTACGGGGGCGTTCACCGGTGGTTTCCCCGGGACCGGCTTCCGCCCCGATTGATCTCTGTCAATGCTCGAACCATCCGGACCTGTTTTATCCTTTCAGGCGACTTCGGCAAACCAATTGGCCCGCCGGCCGCGGAGAATAAAAATGAATCCGACGCAAAGTCCCACGGTGAAACCGTTTTTCGATCCGGTCACCTGCACCATCACATACGTGGTGAGCGATCCGGCGACCGGGTATTGCGCGGTCATCGATCCGGTGCTCGATTACGATCCCGCATCGGGCCGCACCGCCACCGGCTCGGCCGACGCGGTATGCGCCCATGTGGAGGGGGAGGGGCTTTCGGTGGCGTGGATTCTGGAGACCCATGTCCATGCCGATCACCTTACCGCCTCGGCTTATCTGAAGGACAGGCTGGGCGGGCGCAGCGCGGTCGGTTCCGGGGTGCGCGAGGTGCAGAAGACGTTCGGCGCGCTGTTCAACGCGGGCGCGGACTTCGCCACCGACGGCAGCCAGTTCGACCATCTGTTCGAGGATAACGAGACCTTCGAGATCGGCGAGTTGACCGGCGTGGCGCTGCACACCCCCGGCCATACGCCGGCCTGCACCTGCTATCACGTGGGCGACGCGGTGTTTCCGGGCGACACTGTTTTCATGCCGGACGCGGGCACCGGGCGCTGCGACTTTCCGGGCGGCTCGGCGGCGACGCTCTACCACTCGCTCGGGCGCATCCTCCAGTTACCGGCGGAGACGCGCATGTTCATCTGCCATGACTATGGCGCCGACGGCGTGCGCGAGACCCTATGGGAGACCACCGTCGGGGAACAGCGGTCCGGCAACATCCACTGCCGCGACGACGTTTCCGAAGCCGAATTCGTGGAAATGCGCGAGGCGCGCGACGCAACGCTGAAATTGCCGCGGCTGATCCTGCCCTCGGTGCAGATCAACATGCGCGCCGGCATGTTCCCGCCGGCCGAGGAGAACGGCGCGAACTATCTCAAGATTCCCCTGAACGCGGTTTAATACCAAGACGCACCGGCAACGACACATGGCCATGTCCTTCGAGACGGCCCTTCGGGCCTCCTCAGGACGAGGATAACTTGTTGAACTATGGAGGTTTTCCTCATGCTGAGGAGCCGGCGAAGCCGGCGTCTCGAAGCAAGCTGTGGAGATCAAACGTTGAAGCGACTTGCGGGCGTTTATTCCGCCGCGCCGGTTTCGGGGATCGCCGATGTCCTAGTGGCGCGGCGTCCTTCCACCAGTCCGGCGACCAGCGACAGCAGCGGCGGGATGATCAGCAGCGTGAGCACCGCCGATAGCGCCAGCCCGCCGACCACCACCGATCCCAGCCCGCGATAAAGCTCCGATCCCGCGCCCGGCGTCGCCACCAGCGGCAGCATGCCGCAGACGCTGGTCATGGTGGACATGAAGATCGGCCGGATGCGGTTGCGCGTCGCCTCGTTGATGGCGTCGGCCACCGCCATCGCCTCGCTGCGTATATGGAACAGCGACTGGTGGACCAGCAGGATGGCGTTGTTGACCACCGTGCCGATCAGGATCACGAATCCCAGCAGGGTCAGCATATCCAGCGGGTTGAAGGTGAACAGGTTGAGCGTGATCAGCCCGAGCACGCCGCCGGCGGTCGCCAGCGGCACCGAGAACATGATGATCAGCGGATAGATGAAGCTCTCGAACAGGATCGCCATCACCAGATAGACCACGATCACCGCGACCATCAGGTTCATGACCATCGCTTCCCAGGTCTTGGAAAGCTCGTCCGCGGTGCCGGAGACCGCCAGGTGAACGCCCGGCGGCAATCCGCCCGCCTTGATGCGGGCGATGATCTTGTTCTGGATCACGTCGATCGCGGTTTCCAGCGGCACGTTGGCGGCCGGCCGAATCTGGATCGAAACTGTGCGGTTGCGTTCCAGATGCAATATCTCGGTCGGCCCTTCGGTGACCACGATATCGGCAAGCTCGCTGGCCGGCAGAATTTGGCCGCTGCGCGTGACGATCGGCAGGTTGGCGATGCCCTGGGTCTGGGTGATGCGGTCCTGCGGCCCCATCAAAGTGAGGTCGATGCGCCGGCTGCCCAGCGTCACCTCGGCGACGCGCAGCCCGTCATTGAAGGCGTCGATGGTGAGCCCCAAATCGCGCGCCGTCAGCCCGTTATCGGCCAGCCGCAGCATGTTGGGCACGACGCGAACTTCCGGCGCGCCGAGCTCGAGCCCCGGACGCGGCCGGATCTGATTGCCCTCGCTGCGTGGCATTTCCGCGAACACCGCGCCCATGGCGCGCCGCGCGATGCCGAGAATCTGGTCGAGGTCGGGTCCGGTGATGTCGAGATCGACCACGTTGGAGCCGCCGAAACCGCGCCCGAACAGCGATGTCTGGGTCACGAAGCCGAACGTGCCCGGTTCGCGGAACGCGACGTGCCGCATGATCGGGATCAGTTCCTTGGCGCGGGTCGGATCGACCGCGGCGGCGGCCAGGATGGTCCGCGTGTCGCGGGCGATGAACCAGAAGCGATCCATCTTCACCGGTTCGCCCGGCTTGGATTCGCGCCCCGTGACCGAGCCCCAGTGCTGGCGCACGCTGTCCTCGGTCTCGCGCGCGATCTCGGTCATGGTTTCGAGATTGTAGCCCGGCGGCGGCACGGTGATGCCGATGATCAAATTGCGGTTGCCCTCGGGCAGATAAGACAGCTTGGGCAGAAACAGCCAGGTCGCGATGCCGGTCACGCCGCAGACCAGCGCCACGGTGCACAGCGCGGCGAACCGGTTGCCGACCACGAATTTCGTAAACCCGGTGACCGCGCGCACGAAGGCGCGGGCCAGCGGGTCGATGACGGGAAGGGGGAGGCGGTTGGCGTCGTCGGAGATGCGATCGCTCAGCAGCCGGTTGGCCAGCGCCGGCACCACCGTCATGGCGACGATCAGCGACAGCAGCACCGCCACCGACAGCGCCACCGCGATATCGCGGAACAGCTGGCCGACCACCAGGTTCATCACCAGGATGGGAGCGAACACCGCCACCGTGGTCAGCGCCGAGACCAGGATCGCGCCCCACACCTGGGAAGCGCCCAGATATGCGGCCTCGTAGCGCGAGCGGCCCATCTGGCGATGGCGGAAAATGTTCTCCAGCACCACGATCGCCGCGTCGACCACCATGCCGACCGCGAATGCGATGCCGGCCAGGGAGATCACGTTGATCGAGCGGCCCAGCGCCGCCATGGCGACGAACGAGCCCACGATGGATACCGGGATCGCGAGGCTGATCACGGCGGTGGCGCCGAACGAGCGCAGGAACAGCAGCAGGATGATCGCCGCCAGCGTGCCGCCCAGCCAGATGTTCTGATTAACCAGCGAGATCGCCGAATTGATGTAATCGGTGGCGTCGTACACCTGCTCCAGCTTGATGCCGGCGGCCGGCAGTACGCTGACGTTCAGCTCATCGACCACCGCGCGGATGCCCTTCATCACCTCGATGACGTTGGTGCCGGTGTCGCGCACCGCGTTGACCACCACCGCGTCGTCGCCGAGGTTGCGAATGCGCACGCTCGGTTTTTTGTAGGCGAACTGGACGCGGGCGACGTCGCCGACGGTAACCCGCGCGATGCGGCCGGTCGCGGAATCCAGCCGTGACCGCAGCACCACCTGTTTGACGCGCTCGATGGTGTTGAGCTCGCTCTCCGTGCGCACGGTATAGCGGCGCTTGCCCTCGTCGACGTCGCCCGCCGACAGGTTGATGTTGGTGCCGCGCAGCGCGGTCGCGATTTCCGGAATCGTCAGCCCGTAAAGCGCGATCCGGCTGGGGTCGACGATCGCCCGCAATTCGCGCTCGTTGCCGCCATAGACGTTGACCAGCGCCACCCCCGGCACCCGCTCGATGCGGTCCTGGATGACGTCCTCGACGAAGTCGCCATAGGTGTAGATGTCCCGGTTGTTGCCGGGCAGCGTCTTGACCACGAACCATGCCACCGGGTTGTCATCGGTGTCGCGGGTGCGCAGGCGCGGCTCGTCGGCCTCATCCGGCATGCCGGTAACCTGGCCGAGCCGGTTGTTGATCAGCAGAAGCTGGCGTTCGCGGCTGGTGGAGAGGTCGAATTCCAGCCTGATCTGCGCCCGGCCGCGCCGCGCGCTGGATTCCATCTTCTCGAGGCCTTCCAGCCCCTTCAGCACTTCTTCCTGGCGGTTGACGATCTCGCGCTCTATTTCGGCCGGCGCCGCGCCGCGCCAGTTGGTCTGGACGATCACCATCGGTTTGCGGGCGTCGGGCGTGAGCTGGATGGGAATCGTGGTCAGCGCCAGCCAGCCCATCAGGACCGTCATCAGCACCACGGACATCACCGCCACCGGCCGATTTATGGCGAGTTCGATGAGTTTCATGGGATTACGTTCATGGAATTAAGATGGACCGCCGCGCCGGATCCGGACGCGCTGTCCCGGCCGCAGCCGCTCGTTGCCGCGCACCACCACCTTGTCGCCCGGTTTCAGCCCTTCCAGAACCTCGAACCGGCTGCCCACCGACTCGCCCAGCTTGACCGGGCGGATCGCCGCGCCGCCGTCCTTGATCACATAGACCACCGTACGGCCGCCGCGTTGCAGGATGGCGTCCTTGTGGACCGAAACCACGTCGCGTTCGGGGCCCGACGGAATCAGCAACCGCACGCTCTGGTTGACCGCGACACGTTGGGCATAGCGGCCGAACTCGGCGGTGAAGCGCACCGTGCGGGTTCGCGCCAGCGGGTTTTCCTCCGGTACGATGGCGCGCACCGCGGCATCGAACGCGTTCTTGTCCTCGAATTCGACCCGCACCAGCGTGCCGAAGGCGAGGCCGCCGAGCCGCGCCGAGGGAATCTCCGCCTCCACTTCCAGCGAATGATCGTTGATCAGCGTCATGACCGACGCGCCCACGTTCAGATAGGCGCCGACATCGGTGTGCCGCTTGCTGATGACGCCGTCGAACGGCGCCCGGATCGAGGCCTGGTAGAGATAAATCTCGGCGACGCGCAGTTCGGCGCGCGCCGCCTGCACCTTGGCCTTGGCCTCGCCCAACGAACTTTTCCAGCGCACCACGTCCTGGCGCTTGTCGTCGTAGCGGGCCTGCGAGAAGGCGGCGGATTTACGCAGCCGCGCGAGACGTTTCAACTCCTGTTCGGCCAGCGCGAGCTGAGCCTCCGATACCGACATGCGGGCCTTGGCCTCGGCAAGCTCGGCCCCCTTGAGATCGCGCTCGGCGACCAGCGTATCGGTGATCAGCCGGGCCAGCACCTCGCCCTTCTTGACCCGGTCGCCGACATCGGCCCTGATCTCGGCC
>CAZPMO010000077.1:0-21414 GCA_964587515.1 uncultured Rhodospirillaceae bacterium
CGCCCGCAAGGGGCTCAACATGTTCCGCAAGGTCGATGTGCCGCTGCTCGGCATTATCGAGAACATGAGCTATTTCTCCTGTCCCCATTGCGGCGGGCGGACCGACATTTTCGACCATGGCGGCGCACACGCCGAGGCCGAGAAGATGGGCGTCGATTTTCTGGGCGAGATCCCGCTCGACATCGCGATCCGCGAATCCGCCGACGGCGGCCGTCCCATCGTGGTCAGCGACCCGGACAGTCCACACGCCCAGGCCTATCGCGCGATCGCCGACAAGGTATGGGAAAAGATCGGCGCCGGCGCGGGGCGCGAGGCGCCGCGCATCGTGATCCAGTAAGGAGATTGCACGATGAGCGCGGGCACGATTTCGTTCAGGAAGGAGATGCGGTTCGAATATGGCGCGGCGGAACCGATCACGCCGCTGGTGCGCCGCATCGTCGCGGAGAATCCGAGCTCATTCACCTTCCACGGCACCAACACCTATATCGTCGGCCACGGCGAGGTCGCGGTGATCGACCCCGGCCCGGGCCCCGGTTTCGAGGCCCATGACGCCAATATCCTGGCCGCGCTCGAGGGCGAGAAGGTGGGCCATATCCTGGTGACCCACACCCATACCGACCATTCGCCCGGCGCGCGGGCGCTGGCCCGGGCGACCGGCGCGCCGATCGTGGGTGCGCGGGCGCGACCCATCGCCGACGGCCAGACCACCGTCGAGGCGGGCGAGAAGGACTTCGCGCCCGACATCGAGCTTGGCGACGGTGACGAATTCGCGGGCGAGGGCTGGACCCTGACGGCGGTTCATACGCCGGGTCACATGTCGAACCATCACTGCTTCGGGCTGGCCGAGGAGAACGCGCTGTTCTCCGGTGATCACGTGATGGGTTGGAACACCACTATCGTTTCGCCGCCGGACGGCAACATGGCGGAATATTTCGCGAGCCTCGATATCTGCCTCACGCGTGACGACGCCGTTTATCATCCCGGACATGGCCCGCCCATCGAGGCGCCCCGGCCTTTCGTGCGCGCCTATCTCACCCATCGGCGCATGCGCGAGGGCGAGATCATGCGCTGTCTTGGAGACGGCGTCGCGACGGTGCCCGACATGGTGCGCCGCATGTACACCCATCTGCCGGAAACCATGCACGGCGCCGCCGCGCGCTCGGTGTTCGCGCATATGGAGCACATGGTGGAGAGCGGCCGCGTCGCCTGCGACGGCGCGCCGACCACGGAGTCCGTTTACCGTCTGCCGTGACTTACGGGTAGATATCGATGCGCGTGCCGTCGCGCACCGAGGCCCAGATCTCGTCCATCTCGCGGTTGGTGACCGCGATGCAGCCCTGGGTCCAGTCGAGATTGGGATGGTTGAGCTGCTCGGCCGTCCAGTCGTTGGCGATTCCGTGGATCATGATCCTGCCGCCGGGATCGACGCCGCGCGCCCGGGCGTCCGCCTTATCGTTGCGGTTGGGATAGGAAATGTGGATCGCCTTGTAGAACGCGCTTTTGGGGAGCCGGTAGTCGAGCGTGTAGGAGCCTTCCGGCGTTTTCGCGTCGCCCACCACGCGCTTGTCGCCCTTGGGATAACGGCCCAGCGCCACGCGGTAGACTCGCAGCACGCGGTCGCCCCGCATCAGCACCAGCTTGCGCTCGCCCTTCAGCACCACCACGCGGTCGGCCTTGAGCGGCGTGATGTTATGGGGATGGCCCTTCGCGTGCGCGCTGCGCGCGGCGGCCGGTCCAGCGGTAGCGGCGGCGATCGAAACGGCGATCAGGCCCGCGATGATGACTTTGAAGGCCATGGCCCGTATTGAACTCCCGGAACTTTCCAGGGTCAACTATAGACCGGATTCGTTAAGTGTTTCAAAAGGGTGTTGGTTGAAATGCCAACATTAACGTCGTCTTAACCATGGAACGCCGCGATCCGGAACGTATTCGCGGCGCGATCAATTTTTGGTGACGTTTCGGTCGAGGACGACAAAACTGTATGACGCCTCGTCGCCTTCGATCGCGGCGGCCGGGGTGCGGGAGATTTCGCGCCACTGGTCGCGGTCGAAATCCGGAAATCGGATGTCGCCCTCGACGCTACCCTGAACTTCGGTGAGATAGATGCGGTCGGCGCGGTCGAGCGCGCCCGCATAGATCGCCGCGCCGCCGATCACCATGGCCTCCGTAACGCCGGCCGCCGCGGCTTGCCCTGCGGCCACCGTGAGAGCCTCGTCTATGTCGCGGCTGACCAAAGCGTCGTCGGGCGCGAAATCGGGATCGCGGCTGACCACGATATTGGCGCGCCCCGGCAGCGCGCGGCCGATCGATTCATAGGTCTTGCGGCCC
This sequence comes from uncultured Rhodospirillaceae bacterium, assembly GCA_964587515.1. GTDB lineage: Bacteria > Pseudomonadota > Alphaproteobacteria > MPNO01 > MPNO01 > CAZPMO01. The sequence goes on from CAZPMO010000077.1 coordinate 2,329, forward strand.
ATCACCACCGGCTTGCCCATGGTGATCTCGCGGAAGTGGCGCAAATCGCCCGGCAGCCGCCAGGGCAGGGCGCCGTCGCGTCCGATCACATTGTTCTCGGCCACCGCCGCGATCAGGGAGATGCGCATTTGCGGACCGAATTCGACGCTTCGAACCCTCTCCCCTCGCGGGAGAGGGAGGGACCCGCGACGCGTAAGCGTCGTGGGAGGGTGAGGGGGACGCCGCCGACAGGCGGCCAAAAACAGTTTCTTGACGCGCTGACGCGCTTACCCCTCACCCAACCCTCTCCCGCAAGGGGAGAGGGACGTTTTTTGTTCGTACCGCCAAGTCCACGGCTAAACCGCGACCGGCGCGGAGATGTGGGGGTGCGGCTGGTAGCCCTCCAGCGTGAAATCATCATAGTGGAAGCCGAAGATATCCCGGCGGTCCGGGTTCAGCGCCAGGGTCGGCAGCGGCAGCGGCTGGCGTGTGAGCTGTTCATCGGCCTGATCGACATGGTTGGCGTAGAGATGCGCGTCGCCGAACGTATGGACGAAGTCGCCCGCCGCCAGCCCCGTGACATGGGCCATCATGACGGTCAGCAGCGCATAGGAGGCGATGTTGAACGGCACGCCCAGGAAGATATCGGCGCTGCGCTGATAGAGCTGGCAGGACAGCCGGCCGTCGGCCACGTAGAACTGGAACAGGCAGTGGCACGGCGGCAGCGCCATGCGGTCCACGTCGGCGACGTTCCAGGCGCTGACGATCAGCCGCCGCGAATTCGGGTTGGTCCGGATTTCCTCCACCACGCGGGCGATCTGGTCGATCGGCCGCCCGTCCCGCCCGGGCCACGACCGCCACTGATGGCCGTAGACCGGCCCGAGATCGCCGTTGTCGTCGGCCCATTCGTCCCAGATCGAGACGCCGTGCTCGTTGAGATAGGCGACATTGGTGTCGCCGGCCAGGAACCACAGTAATTCGTGGATGATCGAGCGCACATGCAGTTTCTTGGTGGTGATCAGCGGAAAGCCCTGGGAAAGGTCGAAACGCATCTGATGGCCGAACACGCTGGTCGTGCCGGTGCCGGTGCGGTCGCCCCGCCGCGCGCCCGTCTCGCGCACATGGCGCATAAGATCAAGATATTGCTGCATTTTTTCCGTCGTTTGTTCGCTAAATAGCAGTTTTCCGCCGATTCTCTTTTGCTCGCTACACTTTAATTTAAGGCCGAATCAGCTTATATTAAAAGCGTCGGGCAACCGACTATGGCGATAAACGGCTTGTGAAATAAGCGATGCGGACCCGGGGGCAGTACCCGGCGCCTCCACCAACCCTTATCGCCGCCCAGCACGGCTTGCGGGCGGCCACCTTATGGGGGCGAAATAGGATCGACGCGCGTGTAAAGACCTGCTTTTCGCCCGGCATGGTACCGCCGTTATCGGGCTAAAATTACAAGTGCCAATGATAATGACTTGGCCCTCGCTGCCTAATAGGTAAGCGCGGCCCGGGGGGCGCCGGGCAACAGAAGCCCCCCACTTTCCTCAAATATCAAAACTCCGAAATCGGCAGCCGCGGCGAAGCCGGCGAGCGATAACACGGTTCGGCGGTGTCCCGAATTTTTCACTTCTGATTCAAGGAGCGCGCCATCCGACCCGTCTGGCAGCGCCTTCGAATTTCCGAATCGAGGAGCCGTCAGGCCGGTGTGGACTACGTGATTCCGTTCAGTCGGGCGTTATTTTAGGATAATTTGTACTGGAATATTATTCTAATATAAAAGATGTATTTCTCTCTCCCTCCATTCCTCAAGGCCAGATCGAAGGAAGTCGGTTGATTTTCGAAACAGGACAATTGCCTCTTGTAAAGCTGCTGGCGCGGGGCGGAAGGCTGTCGGTGAAATCGACTCGTTCCAGGTCGCGAAGCGCTTCATACGCAAGGACGGAGAACTGATCTGGGTCGTGAACGATCATTCCGTGATACGCGACGACCACGGCCAATTGATTTTTTCCATAAATCTTTATCAGGATGTCACCGAGCGCAGAATGGCGGAACAGCGTCTCACCGATTCCCTCGAATCTATTTCGGAGGGTTTTGTTCTCTATGACAAGAACGACAAACTTGTCGTCTGCAACAGCAAGTACAAAGAAATCTACACCGCCTCTACAGAAGCAATATTACCCGGCGCGACGTTTGAAGAAATTATCCGGTATGGGGTGGCGAATGGCCAATACCTTGAGGCGCAGGGGCGGGAAGAAGAGTTCATCAGAGAACGCGTGGCCAAGCATCAGAACCCCACCGAAGTTATAGAACAGCCTTTGGCGGGCGGGAGATGGTTGCGGATTGAGGAACGCAAGACCAAAGAGGGCGGTATCGTGGGAATCCGCACCGATATCACACAGCTGAAAATTACCGAGGCGGAACTGGTTAAACATCGCGATCATCTCGAGGAGACTGTCGCCGAACGGACTAAGGAACTCGAACTTGAGAGAATGAACGCCGAGGCCGCCAACAAAGCCAAGTCGATTTTCCTCGCCACGATGAGTCACGAGTTAAGGACGCCGCTGAACGCCATTATCGGCTACAGCGACATGTTGATGGAGGAGATCGAAGGCGGCGAACCCGGAGAACAGCTTCCCGATCTGGAGAAGATAAAAGGCTCGGGCAAGCATCTTCTTCGATTGATCAACGACATCCTCGATATATCTAAAATCGAAACCGGTCAGGTGGAACTGTATCTTGAAACCACCCATATCGGCGACCTGGTCGAAGATGTCGTGGCGACGGCCGCGCCCCTGATCGATCAGAATGAAAATATCCTGGAAGTGATTAAGACCGGCGACCTGGAGAGCGGGATCACGGATACGACCCGCTTGCGTCAGGTCCTTTTCAATCTCCTTAGCAACGCTGCCAAGTTCACGCAAAATGGGACGATAACGTTGGAGGCCACGCGAATCGTGGGTTCCCATGGGGACGAATTCGAATTTTTGGTGACCGATACTGGGATCGGAATCCCGGAAGACAAACTGGATGCTATTTTTGACGCCTTTATGCAGGCCGATGCGTCCATAGCCCGCGAATATGGCGGCACGGGGCTTGGTCTGCCGATCACCCGGCGGCTCTGCGAAATGATGGGCGGTTACATCACTGTGAGAAGTACGCCAGGTAAGGAAACCGTGTTTACGGTCCGCGTTCCCGTCGAAGTAACGGCACCGGTCTCCCAGCAAAAGGCTGTTAAAAGCTCAACGACCGAAAGCGATCCGGACAATCGCGCCCGCGTGCTTGCCGGCTGAGCCGGTTTTCGTGAAATTGCCCCATTTTTAATATTCGGTGTTCTGAACCGAACCGGGGACCCGAGCATCCACCGGCGTGCTTGCGGCGGCGGGCGGTTGCCCGTAAAAATGCTTCATGTCGGATGATCTGATGCGCTATCAGGAAAAGCTCGAGATTTCGCTGCGCGGCGTGGTGCGCCTGGCGCTGGAGGAAATCGCCGAGCACGGGCTGCCCGGCGAGCATCATTTCTACATCACTTTCAACACCAATGCGCCCGGGGTCCACATATCCGATGTGCTCCGCGCCCAATACGCCGATGAGATGACCATCGTCCTGCAGCATCAGTTCTGGGGGCTGGAAGTGGATGAGCACGGCTTCGCCGTCACGCTGAGTTTCAACCAGGTCTCGGAACGGCTGGAAGTGCCGTACGAGGCGATGGTCGCCTTCCTCGATCCATCGGTGAATTTCGGCCTTCAGTTCCAGTCGGGGCAGGCCGCCAATGCCGGGGAAGGACCGGACGACGCGATTTCGGCGCCGCAAGAGGGCGACGGCGACGAAGACGAAGGCAAGACCGGCGAAATCGTCGCGCTCGATAATTTTCGCAAGAAATAACAGGCCGCGCCAGGCCTTCGAACGGAGCACCGCCATGCCCGATTTCGCCTATCACGAGATGTTTCCCCTCGGTCCCGACGACACGCCCTATCGCAAGATCACCTCTGATCATGTCGCGGTCGAAAGTTTCAACGGCGCCGATATGCTGAGCGTCGCGCCCGAGGCGTTGCGGGCGCTGTCGGAAGAGGCATTCGGCGACATCGCGCATTTCCTGCGGCCCGGGCATCTGAAACAGCTGCGCGCCATCCTCGACGACCCCGAGGCCTCGTCGAACGACCGCTTCGTCGCGCTGGATCTGCTGAAGAACGTCAATATCTCGGCCGGCGGCGTCCTGCCCATGTGCCAAGATACCGGCACCGCGATCATCATGGGCAAGAAGGGCGAGCGCGTCTTTACCGGCGGTATCGACGAGGCGGCGCTGAGCGCCGGGGCGCGCGACGCCTATACATCGCGCAATCTGCGCTATTCCAACGTCTCGCCCATGTCCATGTATCAGGAGGTCAACACCGGCGACAACATGCCGGCGCAGGTCGAGATCTACGCGACGCCGGGCGACGAATACAAATTCCTGTTCATCGCCAAGGGCGGCGGCTCGGCCAATAAATCTTTTCTGTTTCAGGAAACCCCGGCGACCCTGAACCCCGAACGCATGATGGCCTTCCTCGACCAGAAAATCCGCTCGCTGGGCACCGCGGCCTGTCCGCCTTATCACCTCGCTGTGGTGGTCGGCGGCACCTCGGCCGAACTCACCCTGAAGACCGCCAAGCTCGCCAGCACCCATTATCTCGACGCTCTGCCGCGTCATGGCGGCGACAAGGGCCAGGCCTATCGCGACGAGGAGATGGAAGCCGAGATTCTGGGGATCACGCGCGAGATGGGCATCGGCGCGCAGTTCGGCGGCAAGTATTTCTGTCACGACGTGCGTGTGATTCGCCTGCCGCGCCACGGCGCCTCGCTGCCCATCGCGATCGGCGTGTCGTGCTCGGCCGACCGCCAGGCGCTCGGCAAGATCACCCGCGACGGCGTCTTCCTGGAGCAGCTCGAGACCAACCCGGCACAGTATCTGCCCGAGATCGATGATACGGCGTTCGACGGCGAGGTGGTGGCGATCGACCTCACGCGGCCCATGGACGAGATCCGCAAGTCGCTTTCCGCCCACCCCATCAAGACGCGACTGTCGCTGACCGGGCCGCTGATCGTGGCGCGCGATTCGGCCCACGCCCGCATCAAGGCGCGGCTCGACGCCGGTGACGGGCTGCCCGATTATCTGAAGGATCACGCGGTCTATTACGCCGGCCCGGCCAAGAAACCGGAAGGCTATGCCTCGGGCTCCTTCGGCCCGACCACCGCCGGGCGCATGGATTCCTTCGTCGATCAGTTCCAGGCCGCCGGCGGCTCCATGGTGATGCTGGCCAAGGGCAACCGCTCGCCGCAGGTGACGGCGGCCTGCAAGGCGCATGGCGGGTTCTATCTGGGCTCGATCGGCGGCCCGGCGGCGCGGCTCGCCCAGGACTGCATCCGCAAGGTGGAACTGGTCGAGTTCGAGGATCTCGGCATGGAGGCGGTGTGGCGCATCGAGGTCGAGGACTTTCCCGCCTTCATCGTGGTCGACGATAAGGGCAACGATTTCTTCCAGAACCTGTGACTACCGCGTCCGACGAATACGTCCTTCCCGATCTGCTGGCGCCGGGGCTGGTGACCATCTTCTGCGGCTCGGCGGTGGGCGCCGCCTCGGCGCGGCGCGGCTATCCCTATGCCGGACCGGGCAACAAGTTCTGGCCGATGCTGGCCGAGACGGGTTTTACGCCGCGCCGCCTCGCGCCGGAGGAATATCGGGACTTGCTGGATTTCGGTATCGGGCTGACCGACATCAACAAGATCCAGTCCGGCGCCGATTCCGATCTCACCAAGGCGGGCGACGATCCGGGCGCGCTGATCGCGAAGATCGAGCGCTATAAGCCCCGGTTGGTGGCTTTCGCCGCCAAGCGCCCGGCCCAGGTGGTGGTGCGCCACGCCTTCGGCCGCGCCCAGGTGAGCTATGGTCTGCAGGAAGAGCGCATCGGCGAGACGCGCCTGTTCGTGATGCCCTCGCCGTCGGGCCTCGCGATCCGCTGGTGGGACGCGGCGCTCTGGCGTCAGGCCGCCGATCTGCACCGCGAATTGGGCCGGAACTGATTGCCCCTCAATCGAGGGCGACGACGGCTTCGATTTCGATCATCATTTCGGGGCTGGCGAGGCGCGACACCTCGACCAGGGTCGCGGCCGGCTTGTCGATATAGTAGCGGTCCGACGCGCGCCGCGCCCGCAGATAGGAATCCATGTCGGTGACGTAAATGGTGTATTTGATCACCCGCGAGAATTCGGCGCCGGCGGCTTCCAGGATGTCGCCGAGATTCTTCCACACCTGATCGATCTGCGCCGTCATGTCGCCGAGCCCGACCACATTTCCGTCGCCGTCGCGCGCCACGATGCCCGACGTATGCAGCGTCCGTCCCGAGGACACCACCCCCATGCCGTGAAGAATGGTGTCCTCCCAGCGTTTCCCCGTCGATATGCGCTCGATGCTCACGTGATCGCTCCTATTCGGTCGGAAAATGTTCTAAACTCCACGCAAGAATAACATCGGGAGCCCGCCATGACACAGGTGATGACAGGACCGGAGCGCACGGCGCACGAGATCGCGTACCAGCGGAAATTCCGCCAGCGCTTCGTTGAAAACACCCCCGGCTGGTACCGGGGCGAAATGCATCTCGCTTTTACCCTGGTGGTCGCCGGCGGCACCGCCGTCTGGACCTGGCTGTCCATCGAGAACGCGACCACCTGGGAATGGCTGCTGATCGCGCCGATCTTCCTGTTCGGCAACTGGTGCGAATGGGCCGGCCACCGCTGGCTGCTGCACAAGCCGGTCAAGGGTCTGGAGATGATCTACAAGCGCCACGCCGGCGTCCATCACCAGTTCTTCACCAACCACGATCTCAGCTATCGCGGCCAGAAGGAATGGCGCGCGCTGCTGTTCCCGCCGTTCGCGCCGATCGCCTTCCTGCTGGCCGCCGCGCCGGCGGCGCTGATCCTGTGGGCCATCTGGTCGGCCAACGCCGGGCTGATCGTGATGTTCACCATGGGCGCCTATTTCATTATGTACGAAGGGCTCCATACCTCGGCCCATCTGCGCGGCCCACTGTGGACCTGGCTGAATTACGTGCCGCTGATCAACACGGTGCGATTCCTGCACATCACCCATCACGATCTCGGCTACATGCAGACCCGCAACTTCAACCTCACCTTCCCGATCTGCGATGCGCTGTTCGGCACCTCCGACCTGGACCGGGGATTGATCGGCACCCTGTTCAACGGCGAAAACCGAAAATACATGCGCTCCGACCTGCAACCCGACACGCCGCCCGGCGATGTGGGCGAAGCCGCGGAGGCGGGCCCATGACCACGCGCAAGGAAATCCGCCTGCCCGAGCTCGGCCCGCCGGTTAGCCACTACACCGACGCGGTGCGGTTCGGGAACCTGGTGTTCGTCTCCGGCCTTGTCTCGGTCGACGGCGAGGGCAGGGTGCTGCACAAGGGCGACGTGGTCGGCCAAGCGCGCAAGATCTTCGAGAACATGGCGACGCTGCTGGAGACCGAGGGCTGTGGGCTCGGCGATGTGCTGAAAGTCACCGTCTTCCTGCGCAACATGGAAGACCGGGCGAAGATCAACCCGGTGCGCCAGGAGGTATTCGGCGACACCCGTCCGGCCTCGACGCTGGTCGAGATCGCCAAGCTGGTCGATCCCGACATGCTGATCGAGATCGAAGCGGTCGCCGGTGTCCCCGAGTAGGAAAGGCGAAGAAGCATGACCACCATCGCGGAAATGATCGACCGGCGCTACGCCATGGCGGCGGGTATTGAGGGCCTCGAGGCGGCGGAGAACGAGACGGTGAGGGGGCTCCTCTCGCGACGCTCGATCCGGCGTTATACCGAACAGCCCGTCGACGACGCGCTGCTCGATGTGCTGCTGGCGTGCGCGCAGTCGGCGCCCACCAAATCCAACCTCCAGCAATATTCCATCGTGGTGGTGCGCGATCCGGCCCAGCGCAAGCGGCTCGCCGCGCTGTGCCCGGAGACCGGCCAGATGGAGCACTGCCCGGCGCTGCTGGTATTCTGCGCCGATACGCGGCGCAACCGGCGGATCGCCGAGATGCGCGGCCACGATTACGCCAACAACAACATGGACACCTTCCTGAACGCGGTGGTCGATTCCGCGATCGTCATGCAGTGCTTCATCACGGCCGCCGAAGGCTCCGGGCTCGGTTGCGCCGCGATCAGCCAGGTCCGGAACCGCATCGAGGAATACTCCGACGTGCTCGGCTTGCCCGACGGCGTGTTTCCAATTTCGGGGCTGACCATGGGCTGGCCGGCGGTCGAGGGCTATGTCAACCAGCGTCTGCCGGCGAGCGTCGTGGTCCACCGCGACCGCTATGACGAGAGCGCGCTGGAAGAAGAGATCGCGGCCTATGACAAGCGCCGCCACGACATCCGCGCGGTGCCGCCGGAAAGCCAGCGCCATACCGACAAATACGGCGTGCTCGAGGTCTACGCCTGGTCGGAGAACGTCGCCCGCCAGCTCTCGGTCCCCGAACGCGCCGGGTTCCGCGATTTCCTGAAATCACGCGGCTTCGATCTGGCTTGACGGGCGGGTCCCCGACCCGCCCGCCTAAGCCTTCCCGAACACGCGGGCGAAGATGGTGTCGACGTGGCTTGTGTGATAGCCGAGGTCGAACAGGGATTCGATGTCGGCGGCGTCCAAATGCGCGGCCACGTCCTTGTCCGCCTTCAGCGCGGCCAGGAAATCGCCGCCTTTTTCCCACACACCCATGGCGTTGCGCTGCACCGCGGCATAGGCGTCCTCGCGGCTCATGCCCGCCTGGGTCAGGGCCAGCAGCACGCGCTGGGAATGCACCAGCCCGCCCAGCGCGTCCAGATTACGCCGCATCATGTCCGGGTACACCACCAGCTTCTCGATCACCCCGGTCAACCGCGCCAGCAGGAAATCGAGGGTGACGGTGGCGTCCGGGCCGATCATGCGCTCGACAGAGGAGTGCGAGATATCGCGCTCGTGCCACAGTGCGACGTTCTCCATCGCGGGCAGCGCATATGAGCGCACCATGCGCGCGAGTCCCGTGATGTTCTCGGTCAGCACCGGATTCCGCTTGTGCGGCATGGCGGACGAGCCCTTCTGACCGGGCGCGAAATATTCCTCCGCCTCGCGAACTTCGGTGCGTTGCAGGTGGCGAATCTCGACGGCGAGGCGCTCCGCCGAGCTTGCGATCACCGCCAGCGTCGCGAAATACATCGCGTGACGGTCGCGCGGGATCACCTGGGTCGAAACCGGCTCGACCGCGAGCCCCAGCTTCGCCGCCACATGGGCTTCGACGCGCGGGTCTATATTGGCGAAGGTGCCGACCGCGCCGGAGATGGCGCAGCTTGCGATGTCGGCGCGCGCCGCCGCCAGCCGTTCGCGGTCGCGGGCGAATTCCGCGTAATGGCCGGCGAGTTTCAGCCCGAACGTGGTGGGCTCGGCGTGGATGGCGTGGCTGCGCCCGATGCAGAGCGTGTCCTTGTGCTCGCGCGCGCGCCTCTCCAGCGCCGCCAGCAGCGCGTCGATGTCGGCGATCAGGATATCGGCGGCGCGGGTGAGTTGCACCGCGAGGCAGGTGTCGAGCACATCCGACGACGTCATCCCCTGGTGCACGAAGCGCGCCTCGGGTCCGACATGCTCGGCGAGGTTGGTCAGGAAGGCGATCACGTCGTGGCGGGTCTCGCGCTCGATCTCGTCGATGCGCGCGACCTCGAAGGCGCCGCGCTCCCACACCGCCTTGGCGGCCTCGACGGGAATCACGCCGATCTCGGCCTGGGCGTCGCAGGCATGGGCCTCGATTTCGAACCAGATGCGGAACTTGGTCTCGGGCGACCAGATTTCCGACATTTCCGGGCGCGAATAGCGGGGGATCATGGAACGTTCCCGAATGCTGTGAACCAGAACCGGGTGTACCAGAAAATCCCCGACTCGCAAACGCGGGTGGTCCGGATATTGTGACGCGCGGCCGGACGGATCGTGCTATCGATGCATGACGACAACAAGAATTGCATTCCAATCCCAGAGGCGCCGACCGTGGCATTCGACTATACATCCGCATTCCGTCCCGACCTGCCGGCCCCGCGCGAGCGCTGGAACGGTTTTCCCCCGTACAATTTCGTCGGCGGCGATAACGACTCCGACGCGGTTCCCGTTGAAGATTTTATCGCCGCGTCGCAAAGCGTGCTGGCGCGGGAAGGACACACGCTTGCGGCCTATGGGCTGTCGAGCGGGCCGCAGGGGTACAGGCCGTTGCGCGAGTTTCTCGCGGCGTCGCTGAACGTGCGCGCGGGGATGCGCCAGACGGCGGACGATATCCTGATCGTCTCCGGATCGTTGCAGGCGCTGGATCTGGTCAACGCGGTGTTTCTTTCGCCCGGCGACACGGTGGTCCTTGAGGAAGCGAACTATCACGGCACCCTGGCGCGTCTTGACCGCGCCGGCGTGCGCCGTGTCGGCGTGCCGCTCGACGGGGACGGCATGCGCATGGACGCCCTCGCCGGAATCCTCGAACGTCTGAAGGCCGAGGGCACGAAGCCGAAATATATTTACACCATCCCGACCGTGCAGAACCCGACCGGCTCGATCCTGCCCGAAGCGCGGCGGCTGGAGCTGTTGCGGATCGCCCGCGACCATGACGTGCCGATCTTCGAGGACGATTGCTATGCCGACCTGACCTTTGACGGAAGCCGCCCCAGGGCAATCCGCGCGCTGGACGACCGCGGCCAGGTGATCTATTGCGGCTCGTTTTCCAAAACCATCGCGCCGGCTCTGCGCGTGGGATATTTGGTCGCGGAATGGGACGTGCTCTCCCGCCTGCTGGCGGTGAAATACGACGCGGGCTCGGGCGCGCTCGAACAGATGCTGCTGGCCGAATATTGCAGCGCCCATTTCGATACGCACGTAACCACGCTTCAGGGCGTCCTGAAGTTCAAATGCGATACGATCATGGACGCGCTCGCGGCCGAATTCGGCACGGCCGCCGAATTTGCCGCGCCGAAGGGCGGGATTTTCATATGGGTCACCCTGCCGGATGCGGTGGACACGTCGCGTCTCGCCGACGTGGCGCTGGCCGAAGGCGTGGCTCTTAATCCCGGCGCCGAATGGGTCGCCGATCCCGAAACCGGACGCAACAGTCTTCGTCTGTGTTTCGGGCATCCGTCGGAACGGGAAATTCGCGACGGCGTCGCGCGCCTCGCCGAAATATGTCATCGCGAGACGGGCATCCCCCTGCGAAGCGCCAATATCGGCCGACCACCGCCACGGGCATAGCCGGCGCCTACTGAGCGTGGCGCACGGCGTCGAGATATCGGATGTAATGATCGGGCAGGGCGTGGGCGCGGGCGCCGTCGCGGAGCAGGGTGATATAACGCAGCGACGGCGCGCCATCATGTTCGTTGCCGGGCGCCATATAAGTGATCGCCTCGATCGGGTTTTCATTGGGGTCGGCCACCGTGACGCGTTCATGGCGGTAGCGGCCGTGATTGGGGATGCCTTCGGTGGCGTCGATGCGCAACATATCGGCAAGCGTCATGCGGTAGAGCACGCCCCATACGGTCCCGTCGGCATGGGGCTCGATATTGGCCGGGGCGGAGCGTCCGCGCGGCCGTCCATGGAGATTGAAGCGCAGGCGATAGCCGTCAAGTTTTCCGACACGCCATTCCATGGGGCGGACGCCGCGCCGGCCCGCCAGCACGGCCGTGTTCATGTTGGAGCCGAAGGAGAAATGCCAGACGAGGTCGTCGGGTCCGCCGTCGAGTTCGATACCAAAACGCCGGTAGCGCCGCTTTGTTCCGTGCCAACGGAGGCCGTTCACGGGGGATCCTCGCCGCGCGCCCGGAGCGCGCGGACGCCCAGCCCCTGCGCCCACAGCGCCGGAAGTCCGACGCCGACGATGGTCATGTTGATCGCGAGTTGCACCAGCAACGTCATCGCAAGCGCCGTTTCCGTGTCCAACCCCAGTGATCCCAACGCGAAGACCCCGCCCGCCGTGAACCCTCCGACGATGCGCAGGGCGCCCGCGATGATGGTGAGAAATCCGAGAAATACCATCAGATACAGCAGCGACCATGGGGGCAGCGCGATGCCGCAAGCGAGTCCGGCCCACCAGAAATAGCTGAGCTGGACCAGCTTGATCACGATACTGTCGACGACGATGAATACGCCCCGCCACCAGGCTTGGGGCCAGACGACGCCGTCGCCGAAATCACCGATGAAAGTCGACGCGCCATCTTTCGAGCGCGCCGGCAGACGCCGGATCGCCGGCAGCGCGAGGATGGCGCGCAATGCGCCTGCAAGCCCGAAGCGCATGCCGATCAGCAGCCCGAAGGCGACGACCAGCAGAACACCGCCCGCGAACCCGCCCCACATCACGCCGCCGCGCACCACGTCCGACGCGGCCGGGAACTGAAGCCAAAGCAACGCTATTCCGCAAAAGGTGAGGAATACGATGCCGTCGATCATCCGGTCGAGCGCGACGGTCGCCAGCAACGCCCCGGTCCTCAGCCCCTCCAGCCGCGCGGCCAGCCAGGCGCGCACCAGCGGGCTTACGCGGACCGGGATCAACAGGTTGGCGAAATACCCGGCCATGATCGCGCCGAACAGCCGTCGCGTCGCGATGCGGCCGAGGGGCAGGATCATATGACGCCACTTCTCGGCCCGCAGCAGCCCGTCGCACAGCACCAGCGCGATTAGCGCGGCGATCGGCCAGGGTCGCGCCGTGACGGCGACGTTGCCGAGCCGCGCCAGGTCGATATCCCTCAGCATCCAGGCCAGCAGGCCGAGCCCGACCACGAGTCCGGCCCACGGCCATATTTTTCGGAAGGTGGGCATCAGTAGGAGAGACGACGCATCCCCGCTATCGCCCTTTTCGAAGTTCCGACTGGAGTTTCCATATCTGGTAAAGCATCCAGGCCAGCCAGGCCATGAAGGCCAACCACAATAATCCCGCCGCGATCGCTTCCCGATCACCATTCATAAATCCGGAGATCAAGGCCGCCAGCGTGATCCCCGACGCGATCAGACATGTAACGCCTATGGCGGGTATCCCCCATGGCGGTATCGACCGCGCCTGTTCGAGCAGACCCTCGGATGTGCTTAGCGCGGGGACATATCCGACGACCCGCCACCTCACCAAACGGACAACTAAAAAATCGAATAAAAACGCCACCGGGATCAGCCACAGGAACAGGGAGGTGTCGAACCCGCTGTAAAACACCAGGGAGAGCAGAATGATCAGCCGTCCGTAATGAAAAGTTTTCACCCAGGAACGATGTTCGGCCCGATACAGGCGTCCTTTCCCGAACGTGACGCTGGGAAAATAGACGATGGTGTTCTCGTCTTGAATTCTGATCACGGGCGTGAACACGCGGGTCTCTCGCCGATTGTTTGCGACAACCCAAGAAATCACGCGCGGGTCGAATTACAAAGAATAATCTACCCTAAATAGCGGGCTTCCAGGTGACGCCGGAAGGTTTCGACGCCGAGTGGCGCGCCGGTTGCGTCCTCGATCAGCGCCTCGGTGGAGGCCGAGGAGGCGCGCGTGTGGATGTTCTCGCCCATCCAGCGGATCAGCGGCGCGAAGTCGCCGCGGCCGATGGACTCGGGAATTCCGGGGATCGCGCGCCGCGCCGCGTCGAACAGTTGGGCGGCGGCCAGCGCGCCCATGGTGTAGGTCGGGAAATAGCCGAACGTGCCGTCATACCAGTGGATGTCCTGAAGGCAGCCATTGGCGTCGTCGGGCGGCGTGATGTGCAGCAGGTCCCGCATCCCGTCGTTCCAGGCGCCGGGAATGTCGGCCACCTTCATGTCGCCGGCGATCAGGGCGCGCTCCAGCCGGTAGCGCAGGATGATATGGGTCGGGTAGGTCACCTCGTCGGCGTCGACGCGGATCAGGCTGCGTTCCACATGGACGTAGTGGCGGTAGAGATTATCCGCCTCCCATTCCGGACCGGCGCCGGAAAAGGCTTCGCGCATCAACGGCGCGGCGAAGGTGACGAACTCGCGTGACCGGCACGCCTGCATCTCGATCAGCAACGACTGGCTCTCGTGCAGCGCCATGCCGCGCGCGTTGCCCACCGGCTGGTGACGCCACTCGGCGGGCAACCCCATCTCGTAGAGCGCGTGGCCGGTCTCGTGGAGGACGCCCATCAGCGATTGGGTGAAATCGTCCTCGGCGTAACGCGTGGTGATGCGGATATCCTCGGGCACGCCGCCGCAGAACGGGTGCAGGCTGACATCGAGCCGGCCATGGTCGAAATCGAAGCCGAGCCTGTCCATCAGAAGATGGCCCAGTTGCCGTTGAGAACCGGTGGAAAAGGGTCCCGCCGGGACATGGGCGGGCGCTTCCCGAGCCTGGCGCTCCAGCACGCGTTCGATGAAATCGGGCAGGAAATTCGCCAGCTCGGCGAACAGCGCATCGATGCGCGCGGTCTTGCCGCCCGGCTCGTACTGGTCGAGCAGCGCTTCGTAGGGCGGACAGCCGAGCGCCCCGGATTTAGCGGCGGCGGCCTCGCGCACCAGCGCCAGAACCCGGTCGAGCGACGGCGCCACCAGGGCGAAATCGTCGACCGCGCGCGCCTCGCGCCATTTCATCTCGCAGGCCAGTTCGGCCCGCGACATGGCCTCGACCAGGTCCGGCGGCACCGCCGAGGCGTGCACCCATTCGCGGCGCATCTCGCGCACATTGGCGGCGCGCCAGCCGTCTTCCTCGACATCGTCCGCCGCCGCCTCCAGCAGATCGCCGATCGCCGGGTCGGTCATCATCTCGTGGCGGATCGTGGTCAACGTGGCGAGCTGTTCGGTGCGCGCTTCGGCGCCGCCCTCCGGCATGTTCACCGCGCGGTCCCAGTGCAGCACGCCGGAAGCCTCACCCACCGCGGAGGCGCGCCGGAAGCGTTCGCTCAGTTCGTCATACGCCGCCATCGCCGGCCCCGTCGTCGCGTTTCACATGGTAGAGGACATAGATGACCAGCAACACGGCGGCAAGTGCGTACCAGGTGACGGCGTATCTCAAGTGGCTGTTGGGCAGCGGCCGGCGCGCGCGCCCGCCGATCGGCAGCCCGCCCGGGTTTGCGGCGGGGCCGGCCGCGATGACGAAATCAGGCATCGCGGACAGGCCGGCGCGCGCCGCCATGGCCGGTGCGTCGATATAGTGCCAGATGCCGGAATCGGGATCGTTCTCGGGAATCCAGTCGCTCTTGCGCCCGCCGGCGCGCAGGACCCCGATGATCGTGACGCGGCCCCGGAGTTGGCCCGCCGCGCGCGCCGCCGGATCGCGCATGGTGAGCGGCACCCAGCCGCGATCGACCAGCACCAGCGCCCCGCCGTCGCGGCGCAGCGGCGTGATCACGTGCAGACCGGGCGTGCTCCGAAAGCTGCGCGGGCCAAGCAGGAATTCCTTGTCATGGAGGAATATCCCGGCCACCCGCACGCGGCGAATTTCCGCCTTCACGGGGTTATCGGGAATCTCCGAGAGTTCGAGGGGCGGGGCGGCATGAGCGGCGTTGCGTTCGGCGATCAGCCCCTGTTTCCAGTGCAGCCGCTGGACCTGCCACGTCCCGAGAGCGAGCAGCGCCGCGAAGATGACAAGCGACATCAAGGTGGGCAGGAGGGTTGGCCGGAACCGGCGGCGCGCTCTACCGTTCGTCATGATATTCGTGCTTCAGGTTGCGATAGTGCAACGCCACCAGAATCGCCTTCATCGGCCGCAACAATATCAGCGCCAGCACCACGATCAACGGCGGCCAGATCAGCGCATGCACCCACATGGGCGGCCGCACCATGTTTTCGAGCACAAAGACCGGCGGAATAACCAGCGCGCTCAGCAGGACGATGACGAAAAATGCCGGGCCGTCGCCGGAATCATGGGGCGCGAAGTCGAGATCACAGGCGGCGCATTTCGACGTCACGGTGAGCAGGCCATCAAAGAGTTTGCCGCGCCCGCATCTCGGGCATCGACAGGACAGGCCGGTCCACAATGGCGAAATCGGCGGAAAATCCGTCGCGGACACGGCGTCGCACTACGGAGCTGTCGCCCGCCTTCAGTGGCCCGCCGTGACCGCGGCCCCCGCGCCCCACCAGTAGATGCAGGTAAACAGGAACAGCCATACCACGTCGACGAAATGCCAGTACCAGGCGGCGGCCTCGAACCCGAAATGGTGGTCGGGTTTGAAGTGATCCTTCCGGGCGCGGAAGAAACAGACGATCAGGAATATGGTTCCGACGATGACATGGAAGCCGTGGAAGCCGGTCGCCATGAAGAAGGTCGATGAGTAGATGCCATCTCCGAAGCCAAACGACGCGTGGGCATATTCGTAAGCCTGCACGCCGGTGAAGGTCAGGCCGAGTAAGATGGTGAGCCCGAGCCCCTGGAGCATTTGTTTGCGGTGACCCTCGCGCAAGGCGTGATGGGCCCAGGTCAGGGTCACGCCCGACATCAAAAGTATCAAGGTGTTCAGGAAAGGCAGTTCCCAGGGATCGAAAATCTGCACGCCGGGCGGCGGCCAGGTTCCGTCGATTGCCGCATTCGGAAACAGGCTTGCATTGAAATAGGCCCAGAACCAGGCGACGAAGAACATCACCTCCGAGGCGATGAACAGGGCCATGCCGTAGCGCATGCTGATCTGGACGATGGGGTTGTGATAGCCGTCGAACGTCGCTTCCCGGATGACATCGCGGAACCACAGAAACATGGTCAGAAGAACGGCCAGAACGCCGATGATCAGAACCGGTGCGCCGCCGCGAATCTCGTGCATGTACAGCACCGCGCCGACCATCATCACGAGCGCCGACATCGCACCCATGAACGGCCAGGGGCTGGGATCGACCAGGTGATAGGGATGCTTGTTCCCGTGGTGGGAATATTCGGGGGAGGTGTCTGCTGGCGCTACCATGTCAAACGTTCCGTTGCTGTCTCGTCGTTTCTAGTTCAATGCCCGGGCCGGCCCGTTGGGCACCGCGCGCGAGTCCGCCGCGCGCGTTTCGTCCGGCGGCGTCTCGGTCTTGAAGAAAGTGTAGGAAAGCGTGATCGCGGTGATGTCGTCGAGATTTCGGTCCTCCGCCATCTTCGGGTCGACGAAGAACGAGACCGGCATTTTGGCCATCTGCCCCGCCTTCAGCGTTTGTTCGGTGAAGCAGAAGCAGTCGATTTTCTGGAAATAGCGCCCCGCCTTTACCGGCGTGACGTTGAAGGTCGCCGACCCGGATAGCGTTCCGGCACCGAGATTGACCGCCTCGTAAAAAGCAAGCGTTCGTTCGCCGAGTCGGACCTCGACTGAGTTCTGGGCCGGCTGAAAACGCCAGGCAAGGGCCGAGTTCACGTCCGCGTTGAAGCGGATGGTCACCTTGCGGTTGAGCACGCGCCCCGGCGCCGCGTCGGCCACCTGAGTGGTGCCGCCAAAACCGGTCACCTGACAGAACAGCCGGTAAAGCGGCACCGAGGCGTAGGCCAGACCGCCCATGCCGACCGCCACGCCGAGCAGCACCAGCGCGGTCGCGCCGTTGCGTCGTCCGTTGGCGCGGGGTCCGGTCATGGCGATCCCCCAAACCGGACGAAGGTGAGGATGTAGAACAGCAAAACGAGGCCGAACAGCACCGAGACAAGCGCAAGGTTCTTGGCGCGCAGGTTTTTGTCTCGGTCGCCTTGCTGTTTCATCGCCGGCATCCCGTTACGCAAGCCCCAGCATCCGGTCCGCCATCAGCGCGGCGAACAGCAGGAACAGATGCAGGATCGAAAACCCGAACATGATCCGCGCCGCCCGGTCGGATTGATCGAACCAGACGCGGATCGCGAGACCCAGGAAAACCAACCCGAGACCGACCGCAAGCCCGCCATATGCCCAACTCGCGACATCCAGCAGCCAGGGCGCGATGGAAACCGGCAACAGCAGGACCGTATAGAGCAAGATCTGCTTCTTGGTCTCGCGCTCTCCCGCGACCACCGGCAGCATGGGGACACCGGCGCGTTCGTAGTCGCCGCGTCGATAGAGGGCCAGCGCCCAGAAATGCGGCGGCGTCCACATGAAAATCAGCGCGAACAGCGAGATCGACCCCAGCGTGATGTCGCCGGTCGTCGCCGCCCAACCGATCATCGGCGGGAAGGCGCCGGCGGCGCCGCCGATCACGATGTTCTGCGGCGTCCGCCGCTTGAGCCACATGGTGTAGACGAAGACGTAGAACCCGATGGTCAACGCCAACAGCGCCGCCGCGGTCCAGTTGACCGCCAGCGCCATGATCGTGACCGAACCGATGGCCAGCACCACGCCGAAGCCGAGCGCCGTGCCCGGCTCCATGCGTCCGGCGGGCAGCGGCCGGTCCTCGGTGCGCGCCATCAGGGCGTCGATATCGCGATCGTAGAACATGTTGATCGCGCCCGAGGCGCCCGCGCCGATCGCAACGCACAGCACCGCGATCACGGCCAGCACCGGGTGCAGCGACCCGGGCGCCACGACCAGTCCGGCGATGGCGGTAAACACGACCAGCGACATAACCCGTGGCTTCAACAGGGCGACGAAATCGGCCACCGCCGGGTCCGGCGCCAGGACTGCGCGCGCCGCTTCCGCTGATAGATCGCTCGGTCGGTTCGACAAGATCAGGCTCCCGTTTGTTTGCCGCCGGCGTTACTTGATTTCCGGCAGTTCGTCGTAACTGTGGAACGGCGGCGGCGAGGAGACCGTCCATTCCAGTGTCGTCGCGCCATCTCCCCACGGATTGTCGGCAACCGGCGCGCCCGCTCTCAACGTCCGCCAGACGATGAAGACGAACAGCAACGCGCCAATTCCCGAGACGTAGGACCCCAGGGTCGCCACCGTGTTCCAGCCCTCATAGGCGTCCGGATAGTCCGGAACCCGACGCGGCATTCCCGCGAGACCGGAGAAGTGCATGGGGAAGAAGGTCAGGTTGACGCCGATGAAGGTGATCCAGAAGTGCAGCTTTCCCAGCCCCTCCGGATACTGACGTCCGCTCATCTTGCCGATCCAGTAATAGAACCCGGCGAACATCGAGAACAGGGCGCCCATGGACATGGTGTAGTGGAAGTGGCCGACGACGTAGTAGGTGTCGTGGAACGCGGTATCCATGCCGGCATTCGCCAAAATGACCCCGGTG
>CAZPMO010000078.1:0-6310 GCA_964587515.1 uncultured Rhodospirillaceae bacterium
GAGCCGAGCAGGCTTGGACGTGAATAACCTAGCGAGACTCCACAACTAGGCCTTCATGCTGGGACGTTCGAATTTCTTGTCGAGATGGCCACGGCCTTCCTGATCACCCTGTTCGAACAGCCAGCCATAGCCGCCGATCGGATTGGTCAGGATTTCCCAGACGTTCTGGTCGCAATCCCAGAAGAAGAAGCTGTAGGTGCCGTGCTGCAGGGCCGGCTTGGTGCATTTGTAAATGCCCCAGTCGTCCTTCAGGGCGTTGACGGTCTCATACGCCGCATCGACTTCTTCCTGGGTCTCGACATCGAGGCCGTTATGGTTGAGCAGCGGCATCTCGGGTTTGCTCTTGTTCTCGACGACGGCGATCGTGTTGTTGCCGCCGAGCCGGACCAGCAACGAGATCGGACTCGTGCGGATCACCTCAAGTCCGAGAACCTCGGTGTAAAAATCGCGCGTGGCGTCGAGGTCCTTCGATTCAAGCGTGCCGTGCGACAAAAAATTCAGTTTAAGAGCCGGATCGGCGGCGGTTTCGACTTCGGCCATGATTGTTTTCTCCTCCTGTGTTCGCCGCGCATTGTTGTTCATTGTCGGCGCGTGCGGAATATTTATCCTACATGATTCAGGGCGATTCCAGCGGGAAAAAGGCTTGCTGGCCATTAATGCGGAAGGCGGCGATCGCGGCGCGCGCTTCCGCCGAGACCAGCCAGTCGAGGAAGCGCGTCGCGGCGGCGCGCTTGACGTGGGGGTGACGCGCCGGGTTGACGAGCATTGCGCCATAGACGTTGCGCAGGCGCCGGTCGCCCTCGACCAGGATGGCGAGTCCGGCGCGGTTCTTGAAGGCGAGCCAGGTCGAGCGGTCGGTCAGGGCGTGGGCGCGCTTGGCGCGCGCGATATTGAGGGTCGCGCCCATGCCGGCGCCGGCTTCGAAATACCAGCTTCCCGATCCGGCCTTTGGATTGATTGCCGCGGCCCTCCAGTAACGTAATTCCGCCTTGTGGGTGCCGCTGTCGTCGCCGCGCGAGACGAAGGGCAGGGCGTTCCGGGCGATGCGGCGCAGCGCGGCGACGATGTCGCGCCCGCCATTTTCACCCGGGTCGGCGCCGTCCATGTCGCCGGCATGACCGGCATTGGGGCCGATAAGCACAAAATCGTTGTACATCACTTCGCGACGGGCGACGCCGTGGCCCTCGGCGACGAAGCGAAGCTCGGCGGCGCGGTCATGCACCAACACCACATCGGCGTCGCCCCGCTGGCCGAGGCGCAGCGCCGCGCCGGTGCCGACGGCGATCACGCGCACCGCGACGCCGGAATTTTTCGTGAAGCGCGGCAGCAGGTGACGGAACAGGCCTGAATTATCGGTCGACGTGGTCGAGGCCACGGTGATGAAACCGGTTTCGGCGGTAGCCGCGCCGGGAACGGCGAGCGCCAGACACACAAGAGCGATCAATTTAAGCAACGCTCGCCTCCGGGATCAGGTCGCCGGCGATAAAGGCGCGCGCCTCCGCCGTCGCGGGCCGGGTGAAAAATTCTTCCGCCGGCGCGCGCTCCAGCAAGTGTCCCTGATGCAGGAAAAGAATTTCATCGGCGAGGCGGCGCGCCTGGCCGAGATCCTGGGTGGTGAGAATGATCTTCACGCCGCGCTCGTGCATGCCGGTAACCAGCGCCTCGACGGCGCGTGTCGAGGCCGGATCGAGATTGGCGGTCGGCTCGTCGAGGAACAAAACCTGCGGCTCTAGAACCCAGGCGCGCGCCAGGGCGAGGCGCTGCTGCTCGCCCACCGACAGCACCCGCGCCGGCACCCGCGCCAGATGCCCGAGCCCGGTGCGCTCCAGCGCCTCGTTGACGCGCGTGCGCCGGTCCCGCGATTTCACGTCCCGGGCCGCGAGCGCATAGGACAAGTTGGCCGCGACCGTGCGGCGTAGCATTACCGGGCGCTGGAAAACCATCGCCTGTTCCGCGTGGGCATGCGCGCCGGTCCATTCGACCGTGCCGGCGCTTGGCGTTATCAGCCCATGGCACAGCCTCAGCGTCAGGCTCTTGCCGGCGCCGTTGGGTCCAAGGACGACGCTGCGTGGCCCCGCCGCGAGCTCGAAGGAAATCCCGTCGATCAGCCGCTTGCCGCCGATTTCATAAGCGAGGTCTTTTACCCGCAGCGGCAGGATCGGGGCGGTCATGTCCACTCCCCGGCGGGCCGCGTCGCCTCGCCGAAACCGAAGGAGACGGCGTTTACCGCGAGACTGATGGCGATCAGAACCAGCCCGAGACCGAGGGCCAGCGATAGATCGCCCTTGCTGGTTTCCATGGCGATGGCGGTGGTCATCACCCGGGTGACGTGATCGATATTGCCGCCGACGATCATCACCGCGCCGACCTCGGCGCTGGCTCGGCCGAATCCGGCGAGGATCGCGGTCATCAACCCGGCGCGGCCATCACGGATCAGGGTGGCGACGGCGCGGCCCGGTCCAACGCCGAGCGAGCGGAGCTGTTCGTGATATTCGGCCCACAGATCGCCTGCGATCTGGCGCGACAGCGCGGCGATGATGGGGATCACCAGCAGGGTCTGGGCGATGATCATCGCGGTCGGCGTGAACAGCAGGCCGAGGACGCCGAATGGGCCCGAGCGCGACAACAGCAAATAGACGATAAGCCCCAGCACCACCGGCGGCAGACCCATCAGGGCGCTGAGCGCAATCACGCAGGCCCGGCGGCCGGGAAAGCGATAGACCGCCAGCGCCGCACCCAGCGGCAGACCGATCACCGCCGCGATGGCCACCGCGCTGAAACTGACGCGCAGCGACAGGCCGACGATCTCGATCAGGTCGGCGTCGAGGCCGATGATCAGGCGGAAGGCGGTCGACAGCGCGTCGAACAGATCGGTCATGCGATCGGCGTCCCATGATCTGCATTTTTATGTTTTAATTTGCAGATTTTTTAAAATATTATGTAACTTATGATTATTAACAGAAAAATACCTAAAATTCTACAGCGAACGCCATGCCCGATCTGATGACCACGCGCGAAGTCGCGGACTATCTCCGGATCAAGGAACGCAAAATCTATGAGATGGTGCGCGACGGCGCGATCCCGAGCACGCGGGTCACCGGCAAGTGGCTTTTTCCGCGCCACCTGATCGATCTCTGGCTGGTGGACGGCACCGAGGGACCGGAGACCGGGCCGACGCCGCAGGCCCCGCCCATCGTCGCCGGCAGCCATGACCCTCTGCTTGACTGGGCGCTCAGGGAATCCGATTCAGACCTCGCCATGTTCGCCTGCGGCAGCGCCGCGGGTCTCGAGCGTCTCGCCGATGGCCGCGCCCTGGCCACCGGCCTCCATCTGCTGGACGCGGCAAGCGGCGAGTACAATGTCGTCGCATTGCGCCGCGCGCTGGGATCGAAGCCGGTGGTCGCCGTCGAATGGGCGTGGCGCGCGCAAGGGCTGGTGGTCGTGCCCGGCAACCCGCTCGGCATCGCCGGCGTTGATGATCTCGCGACGCGCGGCGCGCGTATCGCCTATCGTCAGGACGGCGCCGGCAGCGAGCTGCTGTTCCGCCACCTGCTGGATCGCGCGGGGCTCGGGATGGACTTGCTAACCCTGATGGCCGAGCCCTGCAAGAGCGAGACCGAGCTGGGTCTCGCGGTACTCGAAGGCGAGGCGGATGCCGGGCTCGCCGTCGAAGCCGCGGCGCGCACGCTGCGGCTCGATTTCGTACCGCTGGCGCGCGAACGATTTGATCTGGTGGTCGCGCGCCGCGATTATTTCGAACCCGCCATGCAGCGCCTGCTCGAATTCGCGCGCGCCGAACGCTTTCGCCGTCATGCCGGGGAACTCGGCGGCTACGACGTCTCCGCCACCGGCCGCGTGGTCTACAACGCCGCCTAATGGTTTTTACCCTGGCGGGCGCTTAGCGGGTTTTCTCCGGCGGGCGCTTAGCGCCCTTTGAATTCGGGTGGGCGTTTTTCCATGAAGGCTTTTCGGCCTTCAGTGTAGTCCTCGCTCTCGAAGCACTCCTGCACCAGCTTATCGCACATCTTGATATCGCGCACGCTTTCGTCCTTCATCAACTCGCCCACCGCGGCCTTGGCGGCCTTGATGGTCAGCGGCGCGTTGGCGCCGATACGATCGGTGTAATCGTCGACATATGAATCCAGTTCGGCGACCGGCACGACACGGTTCGCAAGCCCCATCTCCAGCGCCTCAGCGGCCGAAAAGCGGCGCGCGGTATAGAAAATTTCCTTCGCGAAGGCGGGTCCGACCAGATCGGTGAGCTTGCGGAGATTGAGCGCCGGATAGCCGAGACCGAGCCGCGCCGCCGGCACCGCGAACTGGGAATCGTCGGAGCATATCCGGAGGTCGGCGCAGGTCGCGATGCCGACGCCGCCCCCGACGCAGAACCCCCTGATTTTCGCGATGGTCGGCTTGGGGGCGTTGTAAAGCGCGTCGCTGGCGCG
Source organism: uncultured Rhodospirillaceae bacterium (assembly GCA_964587515.1). Classification (GTDB taxonomy): domain Bacteria; phylum Pseudomonadota; class Alphaproteobacteria; order MPNO01; family MPNO01; genus CAZPMO01. The sequence goes on from CAZPMO010000078.1 coordinate 4,446, forward strand.
GCTGACCGTCTCGCCGTAGCGTTCGATGGCCGCCGGGTCCGAACGCTCCTGCTCGAAACGCGAGATATCGGCGCCCGCGACGAAGGCCCTGTCGCCCGCGCCTTCCAGCACGATCACCCGGACCGCGTCGTCGGCGACGAAATCGGTGATGATCTCCTCCATCGCCTCCCACATCTCCAGCGAGACGGCGTTACGCCGTTCCGGATTGTTGAAAATCATTCGCCCAACCGCGCCGTCTTTCCGCGCGATCATCTTGTCGGTGGCCATGGAATTTGTCCTTCTACTCGACGGCGACGAGTCTGGTTCCGTGTTTCCTCGCCGGATTGCATTGTCCAGCATTGAAGCTTACCGCCGGCGCGATTCCGCTGCCAGCATTTCGGTTGGGTTTCTTGCAACGCCGACATGGACATGCGCCGGGGTGTGCGCCAATATCGCGTGCCGGCGGAATTGGACAAATCACGGCGTCAAAGGAAAAAAAGTGATCCCGGAACATCTCGTCGATTTTATTCATGGGCCGCACGGCATGGTTCTCGGGACGCGGGATGAAAAGCTGATTCCGACGAGCAGCTACGCGTTCGGCGCGACCGCCGATGCGGAAAACGACCTGATCACCCTGTTCGTGCCCGACGCCTATGGCGCACAGACGATCCGTAATCTCGAACAGAACGGCAAGGCGGCGCTGACCATGGGCACGGGCCTCAACCACGAGGCGTTCCAGTTCAAGGGAGATTTCGTCGAGTCGCACGCGATGACCGAACATGAGATCGCGGTCCTGGAAGCGGGCGGGATCTACAAGCCGCAATTCGGCGAGCGATGGGGTCTCGAACTCGGCTATGATTTTTCACAGACGCTTTATGAGGATCAAACGAGTTTTGACCTCCAGTCGCACACCGTGTCGGGTTCCGTCGAGGACGAGATCAACGGGTTCGACACCGGCTTCATCTATCTCTATTCGCGCACCAAGCTCGGCGGCGACGATTTCCTGGGCCTGCACAGCCTCACGCCGACGCTGGGCTACGCGCTGCACGATCGCTGGTACGTCAGCCTGCGATACAACCATATCAACAAGGATTTCATCGCCTCATCCAATGACGGGCGCGATGCGAGCCTGAATTCGGGCACCATCGACAATTTCCTGTTCTTCATGGACGGCAAGGCCTACGTCTCGCTGGGCTACAAGGCGGAGGACGAGAACACCGACGACACCGAGTTCGATTATTTTGGGCACTTTTTTCACGCCAAGCTGAAGATGCCCATCCCGATGAAGCAGATCGAGAAGTGGAATCCTGTTTTCCGGCTCGGCTACGAATATTACGACAAGGATTACTCGAACGTGACCGCCAGCATCGGCGAGAAGCGAAAGGACGAGCGGACCACCGTCACGCTGGGGCTTTCAGCGGATTTCAGCAAGCATCTGTTCGGAAAATTCAATTTCGAGCATATCGAGGCGGTCTCCAACCTGTCGTCGTCCGACTATGACGAAAATGTCGTGACCGTCGCGCTCGGGGTGCGGTACTGAGCCGCCGTCGGAAATGGACATCAATATCCCCGAGGTGGTTGCCGAGGTGACGGCGGCGTTCGAACGTTATGAGCGCGCGCTTGGCTCCAACGATCTCGATACGCTCGAAGAACTGTTCTGGAACAGTCCGCTGACGCTGCGCTACGGCCCCAACGGCACGCTGTTGAGCCACGCCGCGATCAACGGCTTCCGGCGCGGCCGCGACATCAAGGGTATCGAGCGCACGCTGAAGGACACGATCATCACCACCTTCGGCCGTGATTTCGCGACCGCCAACACCGAATCCACCCGCCCCAACTCGGATGTGATCAGCCGCCAGGCTCAAACCTGGGCCCGCTTCCCCGAG
>CAZPMO010000078.1:6320-20183 GCA_964587515.1 uncultured Rhodospirillaceae bacterium
CTCCGCCCACGTCTCCGACCAGCCGTAAGGCGGCTTTTAGGCGCCTTCTACGCCGCCTTGCCGGTTCCGCCCCGCGCGCAGACCTCGATGGTCTGGCGCAGCGTGCGGCTCTTATCCACCGTGTCGCGTCGTTCCGACGAGAACGGGGATTGGTCGAGCAATCTGTAAAGTTCGGCGGCCCCTTCATGCAGCCCGGTCGGCATGTCGCACGCCGCCATGGTTTTTGCGATCTCGAGCATCTCGCCCACATAGCGGCCCGACACCGCCGGCAAAGCGGGCGTCATGTTTTCCATCCGCTTGTACATGACGGCCTGGCTGGACTGGAGCTCTCCGTGCAACTCATCGCCGACCCCCAGCCGCTCGGCCGCGATCATCATGGCGGCGTGCAGCGCGCTGGTGCCTTTGGTGATACCGGCATAGACCATCTTGACCGAGGATCCGCGGCCGATCTCGGATCCGCACTGGCGCACGTCGATGCCTTTGCCGTCGAACGCGGCCATGGCGGGCGCCCCCGGTCCACTGACGAATAGCCGCGCCGGCGTCGGGTTCTTGCCGGGCGGGCTGCCGACAATGCCGCCATCAATGAAGTCGGCGCCGGCGTCGGCGATGATCCGACCGATCCTTATCGCGGTTTCCGGCGCGACCGCGTTGCAATCGGCATAGGGCGGGGTCTTCCCCGTTTGCGCCATCGCGCCCGCCGTCGCCTCGGCCTGCGCCAGCGCATGTTCGGGCGGCATGATCGACAGCACGATATCGGCGGCGGCGACCACATCCGCCAGGGAACCGCCGTCCTGGAAGCCCGCCGCCAGCGCGCGCTCTCGCGTTGGTTGGCTGCGCCCTTCCAGTGTCGTGATGACGGTATGGCCATGTTCGGAGAACGCCCGGCCGACGGCGCTGCCCATTTCGCCGGGGCTGAGTATGGCAACTGTTTCGATAGTCATGAAAATCTCCTCGGCAAGGGCGACGTCGCTATGGCGCAACTTATACCAAGGATCACTGATAATGGCCCATAGAGATCGCGTAGGCGGCGCGTCGGGCAGGAAGGAAGTCGCAGGCGATGGGGTGCATCGTCAAGACTTTCCGACGCACTCCGACGGGCCGCCTACGCGACCGGAACGGCGGCCTGACAAGGCTTTCGTGCGTCGTCGCGCACGGCTCGCGATGCACCGCATCGCCACGCCGAGCGCTCCTAACCGAAAACCTTGGCAGGCCGTCTTTATGGGTCATTATCAGTGATCCTTGGTATAATTCCGCATCGGCGAACCAAGGCAAGAATCTCTCCGGCGCGGCGCAAATTGACCGCCCGTCCGGCGGGAACTATCTTCTTCCGGTGTCCGTTTCTTTCCCGCGTCAGGAGGTCAGCCCATGCAGGTCATTCCCATCGAGAGCGTTCCCGAGGTCCAGAAAAACCATCCGCGCGCCGGGCTGTTCATGTTCCGCAATATCGCCAAGGGGGTCGAGGGCACGGCCAATAATTTTTCGCTGGAGATGGTCAACACCTTCACCGACTTCTTTTCGCCGCGCCACAAGCATAATTTCGACCAGTTCCGCTTTCAGCTCGAAGGCGATTTCAGTTTCGCCAAGGACGGCGAGTCGACGCCCGGCACGGTGATCTATCATCCGGAAAGCGTCTCCTACGGGCCGCAGACTTCGAGCGATGAATCGCTGACCCTGGTGCTTCAGTTCGGCGGCGCCAGCGGCGCGGGCTATATGTCGGCGGCCGAGATTGATCGCGGCATCGAGGAGCTGAAACGGACCGGCACGTTCGAGAAGGGCATCTATACCCGCACCGACGATGATGCCCGCAAGACCAATCAGGACGCCACCGAGGCCGTGTGGGAACACATCAACCAGCGCTCGATCGACTACGCGCCGCCCCGCTATCAGGGGCCGATCTTCATGGACCAGCAGAATTACGACTGGGTGCCGGTCGCCGACGAAGCCGGCGTTTCAAAAAAGCTGATGGGCGTCTTCACAGAACGACGCACCGATGTCGGCTTCATCCGTCTCGACGCGAACGCGACCCATCATATGGACGGCCCGAGGCTTTATTTCGTGGTCTCCGGCGCGGGCCGGGCGGATGGTCGGGAATACGAAAAATACACCACGGTCCATGTGGCGGCGGACGAAGACGGCGAGATCACGGCGACCGCGCCCACCGAGATTTACTTCATGGGACTGCCCAACTTCCCGGTCGGCGGCGAACAAGTCGCCGCCTGATTTTGACAATCGGATTTTGACAAGAGGCGGCGCGCGTCTGATACTCGCACCATGACGCAGTTAGAGACCAACGACGTCGCCGGGCTGGTCCAGCCCGACAAGGTGCACCGCCGGGTGTACACCGATCCCGATGTGTTCGATCTGGAGATGGAGCGCATCTTCGGCCGGCTGTGGATATTCGTCGGCCATGAGAGCCAGATCCCTAATGCCGGCGACTGGTCGCGCGGCCGCATGGGGACCCGCGAAATTATCTTCGCCAGGGACGCGGACGGCGCCGTTCATGTGCTCGAAAACCGGTGCAGCCATCGCGGCATGCGCGTCTGCATCGCCGACAGCGGCAGCGGCCGGCGTCTGGTCTGCCCCTATCACGGCTGGGCCTTCCAGCACGACGGATCGCTGGCCGGCGTGCCGGCGCCGCGCGGCTATGCGAAAAGCGCCGATCTCACCGATCCAGCCTACGCGCTCAGGCGCGCGCCGCGGGTCGAAAGCTATCGTGGATTCATCTTCGCTTCCATGGCGGCCGACGGTCCGGGACTGGTCGAGTATCTCGGCGAAATCGCGGATGCGATCGATAACATCGCCGACCGCGCGCCCGACGGCGAGGTGGAGATCGCCGGCGGCGTGATCCGCCAGGAATTCGCCGGTAACTGGAAGATGCACATGGAGAACGCCTGCGATCTGGTGCATCCCGGTTATGTGCATGAATCCTCGGTCGACGCGGCCCAGGACTTCCTGCGCGATTCCGGGCCGGCCGACCAGGCGCAGCAGGCGATCCAGATGTTCAACGGCAACGGCATCTCGCTGAACCAGTGGGACCAGCTTGGCGTCTACGGCTTCGAGAACGGCCATTGCTACATGGACGGGTTCTATCGCGGTGGGATGATCGATCCCAGCCTCGAAGATCCCGTATTCCAGAAATACCGCGCGCTGATGGTGGAACGCCACGGCGAGGCGCGCACCGCCGAAATCCTCGGGCGCGACACCTTCAACAACCTCATCTATCCCAATGTTTCCATTAACACGCGGTTTCAGCAGATGCGGGTGATCCACCCCGTCGCCGTCGACCGCACCCACCTCTACAGCTACTCGTTCCGCCTGAAGGGCGCGCCGGAAGAGCTGTTCCAGATTTCCGTGCGCTTCGTGTCGACGGCGAATTCGCCGTCCTCACCGGTTGCTTCCGACGATCTCGCGGTCTTCGAGGCCTGCCAGGCGGCGCTGTCCGGCGAGGGCGGGCCGGAATGGCTCGATTTCTCGCGGCGCTATGGCGAGGAAGGGGTCTTTCGCGAAACCGGCGCGACCGATGTCGGGACCAGCGAGCTGCCCATGCGGACCCAGCTGGGGGCGTGGCGGAAATACATGACGGAGGCGTGACGGCCATGACCGGCGAACTCGACGCGCTGTTGCTGGTTCGCGAGGTCGAGGAATTTCTCTATCACGAGGCGCGACTGCTGGACGAGCGGCGCTTCGAGGAATGGCGCGATCTGTTCGCCGACGACGGAGTCTACTGGGTGCCGCTGGCCGAGGGGCAGGAAAGCCCGCTGGAGTCCCATTCCATATTCTATGACGACAAGGCGCTGATGGATGTGCGCATTCGCCGACTGCGGCATCCCACCAACTATGCCCAGTCGCCACCGTCGCGCACCCGCCACCTGATTTCCAACGTGGTGCTGGAAGACGGCGGCGGCGACGAAATCCGCGCGCGCTCGTCGCTGGTGATGTTCGAATACCGCATGGAGGCGCAGCGCACGTTCGGCGGCGATTGCCACCACCATCTGCGCCGTGAAAAAGGCGGGTTCCGCATCGCGCTGAAGCGGGTCGATCTGGTCAACAGCGAGGCGATACACGGCCATATGTCGGTGCCGTTCTAACATGCCCGGCTCGGCGTTGATCATGGGCGCGGGCGATGCGCTGGGGGGCGCGCTGGCGCGCCGTTTCGCGAGCGCCGGACTGGTCGCGGCGCCGTGCCGCCGCAAGGAAGACCAGCTCGACGGGCTGGTGCGCGACATCGAGGCCGACGGCGGCGCGGCGCGGGCGATGGGCTGTGACGCCCGCGACGAGGATCAGGTGATCGGCTTGTTCGACCGGGTCGAGGACGAAATCGGTCCGGTGGAGGTCGTGGTGTTCAATGCCGGGGCGCAACATAACGCGCCCATTGCCGAGATGACGGCGCGGATTTACCGCCAGGTCTGGGAGTCGGCGTGTTTCGGCGGTTTCCTGACCGGGCGCGAGGCGGCGCGGCGCATGGTCCCGCGCGGCCGCGGCACGATCATCTTCACCGGCGCCACGGCGAGCGTACGGGCAAATCCCGGTTTCGCCGCCTTCGCCGGCGCCAAGCATGGGCTCCGCGCGCTGTCGCAAAGCATGGCGCGGGAACTCGGTCCCCAGGGCGTGCATGTGGCCCATGTGGTGATCGACGGCATGATCGATTCCGAGGCGGTGCACGCGCGGTTTTCCGAGCGCGCCGCCGCGCTGCCGCCGGACGGCATGCTGAACCCCGACCATATCGCCGAGAGTTTCCACACTCTCCACGCCCAGCCGCGCGACGCCTGGAGCTGGGAGATCGATCTGCGTCCCTTCTCGGAAAAATGGTGAGGCGCGACACGGGCGCGCACCCCCATCGCAAAAGCGGGCTCGGATGCGCTATTCTCGGCACAGCAGTGAAATCGATCGCGTGAGGACAGCGTCATGAAAGTCAACGTCATCGGGGGTGGGCCGGCGGGTCTTTATCTCGGCATCATGATGAAGAAGGCCGATCCGGCGCATGAGATTCATGTCTTCGAGCGCAACCGGCCGGACGATACGTTCGGCTTCGGCGTGGTGTTCTCCGACAACACGCTGAGCCATTTCCTCGGCTTCGATCCGGACAGCTACGAGGAGATCACCAACGAGTTCGCCTATTGGGACACCATCGAGGTTCGCTACAAGGACCAGGCGATCCGCTCTTCCGGGCACGGATTTTGCGGCATCTCGCGCATGCGGCTGTTGAACCTCCTGCAAAAGCGCACCGAGGAACTCGGCGTACGCATCGATTACGAGACCGACATCACCGATTTCGAGCCCTATCGCGACGCCGACGTGATGGTCGCGGCCGACGGGGTCAATTCACTGGTGCGTGACACCTACAAGGACCGCTTCAAACCGCGCATCGACATGCGCAAGACCAAGTTCGTGTGGCTCGGCACCACCAAGACCTTCGGCCCCTTCACCTTCATTTTCCGGGCCAATGAACATGGCTGGTTCTATGTCCACGCCTATCAATACGCCGACAACGCCACCACCTGGATCGTCGAATGCCATGAGGACGCGTGGTTGGCCGCCGGGCTCGACAAGGCCAGCGAGGAAGAAACCGTCGCCTATTTCGAAGACATGTACAAAGAAGAGCTCGACGGCCATAAGCTGCTGGCCAACCGCTCGCTGTGGCGCAACTTCCCGGAAATCAAATGCGATCACTGGCATTTCGACAACGTCGTCATGCTGGGCGACGCGGTGCACACCGCGCAGTTCTCCATCGGGTCCGGCACCAAGATCGCCATGGAGGGCGCGGCGGCGCTGTCCATCGCGCTAAACGAACACGCCGACGTGCCCACCGCGCTGGAAGCCTACGAGACCGCGCGCAAGGACGAGGTCGGCGCGTTGCAGTCCTCGGCCATGGTCAGCCTGCAATGGTACGAAAACGCACTGCGCTACAACGATTTCGACCCGCAGCAATATGTCTTCAACTTCCTGGCCCGCACCAAGGGCATGACCTATGAAAACCTCCAGCGCCGCGATCCGGCTTACGTGAAGGGCGTCGACAGCTGGTTCGCCGAGACCGTGCGCGACAAGGGCCATACCGAGGTCTCGGCCAACGATCCGCCGCCGCCCATGTTCACGCCGTTCCGGCTGCGCGGCATGACGCTGCAGAACCGCGTCGTGGTCTCGCCCATGTGCCAGTATTCGGCCGACGACGGCACGGTGAACAACTGGCATATGGTGCATCTCGGCGGCTTCGCGGTCGGCGGCGCCGGGCTGGTGTTCACCGAGATGACCGACGTCTCGCCCGAGGGCCGCATCAGCCTGGGCTGCGCCGGCATGTACAAGCCCGAGCACGTCGCGGCGTGGCGCGAGATCGTCGAGTTCGTGCACGGGAATTCGAACGCGCGCATCTGCATGCAGCTCGCCCATGCCGGGCGCAAGGGCTCCACCAAGCTGGCCTGGGAGGGCGACAACGAGCCGCTGGAAGAAGGCGGCTGGCAGACCCTGTCAGCCTCCGCGATTCCCTACCTGCCGCACGGCAACGTGCCCAAGGCCATGGACCGCGCCGACATGGACAAGGCGCGCGACGATTTCGTGCGGTCGGCGAAGTGGGCCGATGACGCCGGCTTCGACATGATCGAGGTGCACATGGCGCACGGCTATCTACTGTCGTCGTTCATCTCGCCCATGTCCAATATCCGCGACGACGACTATGGCGGCGCGCTGGAAAACCGCATGCGTTTCCCGCTGGAAGTATTCGACGCGGTGCGCGCCGTGTGGCCGAAGGACCAGCCAATGTCGGTGCGCATTTCCGCGACGGATTGGGTCGCCGACGGCGGGCTCACCGGCGACGACGCGGTGGAAATCGCCAAGTTGCTGAAGGCGCATGGCTGCGACATCGTCGATGTCTCGGCCGGCCAGACCTCGACCGAGGCCGAGCCGGTCTATGGCCGTATGTTCCAGACGCCGTTTTCCGACCAGGTGCGCAACGAAGCCGGCGTGCCCACCATGGCGGTCGGCAACATCACCACCGCCGATCAGGTCAACACCATCGTCGCGGCCGGCCGCGCCGATCTCTGCGCCCTGGCGCGCCCACATCTGACCGACCCGCACTTCACGCTGCGCGCCGCCGCTCATTACGGCTATGAGCCGCAGGTGTGGCCCAACCAGTATCTCTCCGCCAAGTCGCAACAAGCCCGCCTCGCCGAACGCGACCGCGAACGCGAAGAAGAACTCATCGAAGCCGCCGCCCCGCCCAAACCCATCTACCGCGACGCGGCGGAGTAGGGGGCACTAAAATCGATCAAATGCCAAATCGCGACTTGGCGGCGAGTGTGCCTTACTCGGGCATGCCCGCCTTGCGCAAGGCGTCGACCCAGCGCTCGAGAGTTTCCGAGACTTTGGTGGGTACTTTGCTCGCATCGGCAAGGGTATGATCCGGCTCGAGCCGGCGGTACTCGCCGAGCGCGGTCCAAGGCCCGCCGCGTGTTGGCGCCGGAAGGTCGGGTTATCGGGCGCCAACCGTATCGCGGACTGCACGGTATTCACCGCGTCCTCGTAGCGTTTGGCGCCGAAATAAGCCAGGAATAGGACCATCAACCAGAACACCATCATGCCGTCACGCGGGCTCAGTCGGATGGCTTCGTGAAAGGTCTCGATCGACGACGCCGTCTCACCAATTAGGGTGAGGCAAGCTGCTTTCGCGCCGATGGCCGGCGCAAAATTTGGGCACAAATCTGTAGCCTGCCGCGCTGCATCGAGACCTTCATCGATACGTTGCGAAAATATATATGCCCACGCAAGGGTCGTCAGTGCCCATGGATCGTCTTTATCGGCGGCCACTGCTATCTCCGCGGTGCGCTGCATCGCTTCATATGCCTCTTCCGGGGACTCACCCCAGCGATAATACCACTCCAGACAATGCACGAGCGCGAGGTCGCTTGCGCCGAATTCGCCGTTTGACGATAGCGCGATTGCCCGTTCGAACAGCGCACGCCCCTTGGCGGCTTCTTCACGGTTAAATTTCCAAAGATGCGCCCGGCCGCGCATGACGCACTCCCAGGCATCGAGCTGCGTCGGCGCCTTTCGTTCCGCGCTCTTGGCCTCGCTTGAAAGGAACTCGGGCGCCACGGCGCCGACGATAGCCCTGACCACCTCGTCCTGAACGTCGAATATATCCGCTATTTCACGGTCATAACGCTCGGTCCATACCTGACGGTCCGTAGTGCAGTCGACGAGTTGCGCGGTAATCCGCAGGCGGTTGCCCGCTTTTCTGACGCTGCCCTCCAGCAGATATTTGACGCCGAGTTCGGAGGCCACCTGTTTCGCGTCGGTCCCGCGCGCCTTGTAACTAAAACTCGAATTTCGCGCGATCACGAAGAACCAAGGTATGCGGGACAACGCCGTTATAATGTCCTCGGCCATACCGTCCGCGAAAAACTCCTGTTCTTGATCACCGGACATGTTGATGAACGGAAGGACGGCGATGGACGGCTTGTCGGGAAGAGAGAGCGCTTCACCTGAAATGACGGCATCGACCAGAGCGGGCGTCGACCGCAATCGCCACTGCCAGACACCAACGGGTCGATCAATGTTTTTCACCTTCTTGTCGCCAAGGCTCTCGAAGGTAAGGTCTATCCGGTTACGTATTTCCTCATAAACTTTGTCGGAGATGCAGACCCCGCCCGCGTCCGCCAAGGCTTCCAGGCGTGCCGCGATGTTTACGCCGTCGCCATGGATGTCGTCGCCCTCGATGATCACGTCGCCAAGATTGACGCCGATGCGGAACTCCATGCGCCGGTCGTCTGGTTCGTCTGCGTTACGTTCCGCCATGCCCTTCTGGAATTTGCAGGCGCATTCGACCGCACCGACAACGCTCGCGAACTCCACCAGCAGGGCGTCGCCCGTCGTCTTGACAATACGGCCGCGCAGGCTCGCGATAGCAGGCTCGATCAGTTCAGCGAGGTGAGCGTTGAAGCGAGCGCGCGTTCCGGTCTCATCTTCGCCCATCAGGCGGCTGTAACCGACAACATCGGCGGCGAGGATCGCCGCAAGCCTTCTCTGAACGCGTTGTTCGGCCACTCGACCGTTCCCTTCGCCGCGTGTGATCGGGGCGGAGTGTACGTTTGCGGAATGAGGGTGTCTATCGGGCGTGCGACGGGATATAGGGCGCCCCGGAGCCAAGCATCGAACCGTTCGTCACTTGAGGTTGACATCCCGGTCCGCATTAGTACCCAATGGCGCAAATTCGTCATATGAACAGGGAGATTCACAAATGAAACAGATTGCGCGTTTTCTCGCTTTCGCCCTTGTGGTCGTGGCGCTCGGCGCTTCCACCGCCGCGGAAGCGAAACTGAAACGCATCACCATCGGCTCGAACCGTCAGGGGTCGGTGTTCTTCCTGCTGGCCAGCGGGTTCGCCAAGGTGTTTCAACAGCAGCTCAAGATCAAGGCCACGGCGCAGCCGCATGCCGGCTCATCGGTCTATCTGCCGTTGATGAATAGCGGCGAAATCACGATGGGGATCAATAATACCCTGGATTCGGGCGCCGCGGTGCGCGGCAAGCTGCCCTTCCGCTCCAAGGCGACGAAGGTGCGCGCGATCGCGCGCGTATGGATTATCCCGTACGGATACATCGTCAAGGCGAGTTCGAATATTCACACCTTGGCCGATCTGAAAGGCAAGAAGGTCGTCGTCAATATCAAGCCGATCGTGTCGCTGAAGGCATTGAACAACGCGATGCTCTCGGGAGCGGGTCTTTCGACCAGCGACGTGACCGCGATTGCGTCCGGCGGCATCGTGAAGAATGTCGATATGGTCGTCGAAGGCCGTGTCGACGCGGCCACCGCCGGGCTTGGCATGCCGGTCGTGCGCAAGGCGCACGCGGCGAGCGGTCTGCGGTTCATTCCGGTAGGAGCCGGCACCACCGACGCGACGCTTGCGAGCGATGCTCCAGGGGCGAGGACATATGTTCAAAAACCCCACAAGCGTTACCCGTTCATCAAGAAAACGACCAAGATCATCGCGTTCGATTCCTATTTGAACGCGGGAAGCCAGGTAACGAACGAAGACGCCTATGCGTTCGCCAGAGTTCTGCACACCCAATGGAAGAAATTGCAGAAGGCCTATGGCCCGCTGCGCGGGGTCAAGCAATCGGCGATCGCGCCACCGGACAATCCGCACCTCTATCACGCGGGCGCGGTCAAGTATTACAAGGATGCCGGTGTCTGGTCGGCGGCCAACTCCAAGCAACAGGCAAAAATCGCCAAGGAGCTCAAATAGTCGCGCCGTATGCCGGCCGAATTAGTGGATACGCGCAGGGCCAACCATGATTGAACGACTGTGTGTAGTGGTCCTGCGCGTCTATCTCGCCGCGATGCCGGCCGTCGGGATCCTGTGGATTCTGTCGGTGCCCGATCATTTCATCCAGGGGATCACGACCACGCAAGTTGTCGTGCTGGTGCTCGCGCTTGCGACGGGCGCGGCGATCATCAAGAAACCTTACGGCGAAAAGGCGGGACTTCTAGAGCTTTTCCTTGCCCTTCTTGCGCTCGGCGTATGGCTCTGGATGTCCGTCAACCACGACGACTGGCTGATGCGCATGGCCGAGCGCCCGGCCGAGATGTGGGCGCCCGGCATATTCGCCATCTTGCTGATGATGGAGGGGATCCGAAAGTCGGCCGGCGGTGTCATCGCCAGCCTGGTCTGGATCATGCTCATCTATGGTTTCCTGGGAGATCACCTGCCCGGCGTCTTCGAGGCCGAAGTGTTCCTGCCCACCAAGACGGTCGTCTATCTGTATGCCGATCACAACGGCATTCCCGGAATTGTTCTGACCATCATCGTCGAGCTCGTCCTCGCCTTCATCATCTTCGGCAAGATGATGGAGGTCTCCGGCGCCATGGGCTTCCTCAATGATCTGGCGCTGGGCCTGATGGGCCATCGTCGCGGCGGCCCGGCGAAGGTCGCGGTGCTCGCCTCCAGCGCCTTCGGCTCCATTTCCGGCTCATCGGTCGCGAACATCATGTCGACCGGGATCGTGACAATCCCGCTTATGAAGAAAACCGGCTTCCAGGCCAAATATGCCGCCGCGATCGAGGCGGTCGCGTCGAACGGGGGTCAGATCGCGCCGCCGGTAATGGGCGCGACGGCCTTCATCATCGCCGAATTCCTCGAAGTGCCCTATAGCGAGATTATCGTTCTGGCGGCGTTGCCCGCGGCGCTTTATTTCTTCGTCCTGTTCCTGCAGGTCGATGGTTTGGCCGTCCGATTTGGAATCAAGGGGCTTCCGAAAAGTGAACTACCCAATACGTTTCGGGTCCTGGTCTCGGGATGGCCCTATCTGATTCCGCTCGCGGTACTGCTTTACTTCCTGCTCGGGCTTGGCTATCGCGCGGGGTTGTCGGCCTTGTATTCCTGCGCCGCGCTGTTCGTCCTCATGGTTCTGAAGAACAGACGCCTGCCGAGCAAACAGGAATGGTCCGATTTCTTTATCGGGGGTGGGGAAAACCTGATCGCACTGGTCATGATCGGCGGCGGCGCCGGCGTAATCATCGGTCTGATGAACAGCACCGGCCTCGGCTTTCAGCTTTCGCTGGTGTTGACCACCGTCGGAGAAAGCGCCGGCATTCTGGTGATGCTGATGCTGACCGCCTTCATCTGTATCCTTCTCGGGATGGGCATGCCCACGGCGGCGGTCTATGTCGTGCTGGTATCGATCGTCGCTCCGGCGCTGGTCGAAATGAAAATCCCGGAAATGTCGGCCCATATGTTCATTTTCTATTACGGGCTGCTGAGCATGCTGACCCCGCCGGTCGCCGTCGCCAGCATGGTGGCGGCGCAACTTGCCGGAAGCGATATGTGGAGGACCGGTCTGATCGGGTTGCAGCTCGCCGCCGCGGCGTTCCTGATGCCGTTCCTCTGGGTCTTCAATCCGGCGCTGCTCCTCAATGGGACATGGCAGGAAATTGCCCTGGTCACCGCGACCGCGGTGGTGGCCGGCATGCTTATCGGCCGCATGTCCATGGTGATGATCGGCGGCCTGCTCAATGTTCTGGCGGGTTTCGGGCTGTTGGCCGCCGCGATTGTCATTGGCAGCGCGACGATCTGGATCGGACCGAACGATCCGTTGTCGCTGGTGCCCGCCGCCTTCGGGTTGGCGTTGCTGCTGGGCATGCGTTTCATACGCCCGCGCGCCAATCTGGAGTCGCAGGAAGTTTAGCCGCGCCATCGGCGGCAAGAGCGCGAAGAAGAACTCATCGAAACCGCCGTCCTCACACCAGCCGCAGCAACCCCTTCGCGGTGATCGCCAGCGCGGCGCACAGGAGCAGCGCCTGCAAGGCCGTGTAGAAGCGCTCCGGGCTGGAGGTGCGGAAGAAGCGGGTGCCGGTCCAGGTGCCGAGGAAGACCATGGGCACCAGCACCAGGGTCTCGAACACCATGGAAAGGGAGAACGCGCCGACCGCGCCCAGCAGCGCGATGCGCGTGAACATCAGCACGCCCGATGTGACCACGGAAGTGCCGCGGAGCGCGGCCGGGGTGGCGCAGGCGATCTTCAGATAGGCGGCGAGGAAGTAGATCCCGCCGCCGCCCGAGACCGCGCCGACCGCGCCCGAGACCAGCGACAGCACCGAGGCCATGGCGCGCGAGCGCAGATCGATCACCGCGCTCAGCCGCTCGAACAGCGCCATGCGGTCGAACAGGACGATGACGGCGATCAGCGCGCCCATCACCAGGCTCAGCCAGTCGGCGGCCAGCACGGTGAAGGCCCAAGTGCCGATGGCCGAGCCGATCAGCACGCCGCCCAGCAGCGGGCGGGTAACCTTCCAGTCGGCCGATTTGAGCCCTTGCGGAAACAGATGGGTCTGGGCCACCAGCGAGGCCAGCAGCACCACCAGGATCGCGTGGTGCGGCCCCAGCAGCCAGGTGGTCAGCAGCACGATCGGCATATTGGAGCCGAACCCGAAGGCGCCGCGAATGAAGAAGCCGAAAAAATAAATCGCGCAAATGCCGGCGACCGCGATACCGGAAATGCCGACGAACGGCGCGGCCTCGGCGGGGAACAACTCGGACAACATCAGGGAACCGGGACCGGACTGGTGTCAGCCGCCCGTGACCTCGACCACCACCGACATGCCGGTGTCGCCGGCGGCGCAGCCGGTGAACAGCCCATTGCCGCCGCCCTTCATCACCAGTTCCTCGATCAGCTCGATGATGCAGCGCAGCCCGGTCGGACCCTGCGGATGGCCCCAGATCAGCGAGCAGCCGTAATTGTTCATTTTCATCACGTCGACGCCCATCTCGCGGGCGAACACCACATCGTTCACCGCAAACGGGTTATGGGTCTTGATGGCGTCGATGGCGTCGATGGAGAGCCCGGCATCGTCGAGCGCATTGCGCGCCGCCGGCACCGGCGCATAGGGCATGAACGCCTTCTCGGCGCGCGCCATGCCGAGACCCGCGATGCGAATCTCGATGGCTGAATCCTTCGCCAGTTCGCGCGCCTTGTCGCGCGACGTGACCACCGCACCGGCGCTGCCGTCGGCCGGGAATGTCTGTCCGGCATAAGTCACCGTGCCGCCTTCCTTCACCGGCCTCAGCTTGTCGAGCCCCTCGCGGGTGGTCGCGTGGATGCCCTCATCGCCGTCCAGCGTCGTCAGCGTTTTGCGGTAGCGCGCATCGGGCACTTCGAAGGGCAGCGTCATGTAGCGCTTGTGGAACGCGTTCCCGTCGGCCGCGGCGTCGGTGTACTGCTCGTAACGGCGCAGCGCCACGTCATGCTGTTCCTCGGTGGTGATCTGCCACTTGGCGGCGACGTTCTCGGCGGTGTCGACCATGGCGCAGCGCGCATAGGGATCTTTCGAGAAATTATCGAGCACGACGTTTTCATGATCGCCGTTGCCGCGCCG
>CAZPMO010000078.1:20197-21330 GCA_964587515.1 uncultured Rhodospirillaceae bacterium
ACATGCGCGCCGTTCGATGTGCGGTCGGCGGTCACCACCAGCGCCGTCTCCGCCGCGCCGCCGTCGATTTCCAGGCTGGCGGTTTGCAGGCAGCGCGCGCTGGTGGCGCAGGCCTGGCTGACGGTCGGGCCCGGGATGTGATCGGCACCCATCATGGCGGTCACCCACGGCATGCCCCAGAACGACTGTTTCTGCGGCACGGTGATGCCGAGCACGCCGACATCGATATCGTCGGTGGGTATGCCGCGCATTTCCAGTTCGGCGCTCGCCGTGCGGGCGGCGAATTCCAGGCTGTGAAGATGCGCCATCGCGCCCTGCCAGCGCGCGAACGGCGTCGACCAGTAGCCGCCATGGGGGATGTATGCGTCGCTCATCGGTGGGACCTCGCGTGGGCGGTCGCCGGTCCCGATTATTGCTGCCGCAGCGACCGTTTCAGTTGGCTGTAAAAAGGCGTCTCGTGGGACTTCAGGCGGTCCCAAGTATTGCGGGTGAACTCGCCCACGTAAAGGCCGCGCCCCTGGCCCTTGAGGGTGACCACGCGAAGACCGCGCTGTTCGAGAAATTCGTCTTCCCCGCTGCGCAAGACGCGAAGCGCGAAATAGGATTTCGTCTCGTGTTCGATCATCAGCCCCGACAGCAACGCGCGGGCCTTGGCGTCCAGCCGGTTCCATTTCGGGAGATTGACCACCGTCGCGGTCAGCACCCGCGAGAAACCCGGATCGATGCGGTAACGATAGCCCTTCCGGACCCAGGGGCCCGCGACCCCGATGCGCGGCAAGATCACGCCATCGGGCATATTGGCGTCGTTAGGTTCGGCGGCGTCGGCGACGCCTGTTTCGACCAATTCGGCGTTCAGCGCCTCGACGAAATTGCGATAGACCGGCGCGCCGGCGATCCGCATGTCCGACAGCCGCAAATATCCGTCGACCAGCCGCGGCGCGACTTTCATGTAGAGATGGACCCGGATGCCTGAATTCAGGAGCCCCAGGAAACGAACGTTCATTCGGGTGCGATGGATATGGTCGAGCAGGGCGATGCCGCCGCTCGCGCGCAGTTCCATGGTTTTTATATCGCTGCCCACCAGGGCGAAAGCTTCGGGGACCAGGTCGAAATAGGGGCCGCCGAGGCCGAAC
>CAZPMO010000079.1:0-21292 GCA_964587515.1 uncultured Rhodospirillaceae bacterium
CCTCAAGCTCGTCGACGTTTATGTTGATTTCCTCGCCCTCCGCGTCGGCGTAAAAACCCAACATCAGCGAGGCCGGGAACGGCCACGGCTGCGACGAGTGATAGCGGACATTGCTGATCGGGATGCCGACTTCTTCCATGACCTCGCGGGCCACCGCTTCCTCCAGGCTCTCGCCCGGCTCGACGAAGCCGGCGAGAGTGGAATACATGCCGTCGGGCCAGATCCTCTTGCGGCCCAGCACCGCGCGATCGCCCTTGCTGACCAGCATGATTACCGCGGGGTCGGTGCGCGGGAAATGCTGCGCGCCACAATCGGTGTTCGTGCAGACCCGCAAATGGCCCGTCTCGCGCATCTCCGTCGCGCCGCCGCACACCCCGCAGAAAAGGTGGCGGCTGTGCCAGTGTGACAGTCCCTTGGCGTAGGCCAGCATGCCGCCGACCTCGCGCGACAAAAATATACCGACGCTTCTGAGCTCGACGAACTCGCCGATACCGTCGAGCGCCGGCTGGTCGTGCGGGTCGTCCAGGACAGAAAGGTCGACCGCGAAATGGGCGACGCCCTCCCTCAGGCCGAGAAACATCTGTTCGGCGCCCGCTTCGAGAAGCGCGCTCGCATCGCGCCACGGAATCGTCACCGCCCGCGGCTCGTCGCCGGCATCCGATTCGTGAAAAATCAGGTTCTGCGATCGCCAGACCGGGAAGACGACGGTGTCCTCGGCTTCGAATTGCACCTTGATCCAGGCCGCGTCGGCGCGTCGTTCCGCGACCCGCTGAAGCCCGAATTCCGCATAATGGTTCGATCGTTTCATGGATTGGAAACTGACACAGGGTTAGCGTCAGCGCAATCCGGCGCAATATCTCAGCAACCCCTTGGGAGCCGCCGACAAAAGCTGATATATATGGACGCGGGAGGCCGGCTGCGGACGGAACGTTCGCCAACCCGGTCAGGTCCGGAAGGAAGCAGCCGTAACGAGCAGTTTCCGGGTCGCGTGTCGACCTCCCACCCATCGTCCTTCGCCGCTCTCCACGGCGTCCGGGCGCGCCAGCGTGAGCGAGACAGGCTGAGATGACCGGCCAGACAGAAACCACCGACTATCGCGTTCTCGCCCGCAAGTACCGGCCGAGCAATTTCGCCGAGCTGATCGGTCAGGAAGCCTTGGTGCGTACGCTGACCAACGCCATGGCGTCGGGCCGGCTGGCGCATGCCTTCATTCTTACCGGCGCCCGCATCATCGCCCGCGCCCTGAATTGTATCGGCCCCGACGGCGCCGGCGGGCCGACCGCCGAGCCCTGCGGCGTTTGCGAGAATTGCGTGAGCATCGCCGAGGACCGGCATGTGGATGTGCTGGAAATGGACGCCGCCAGCCGCACCGGCGTCGATGACATCCGGGACCTCATCGACGGCGTCCTCTACCGACCGGTGTCGGCGCGCTACAAGGTCTACATCATCGATGAAGTGCACATGCTTTCGAAGAACGCCTTCAACGCGCTTCTGAAGACGCTGGAAGAGCCGCCGGAACATGTGAAGTTCATCTTCGCGACCACCGAAATACGCAAGGTGCCGGTAACCGTACTGTCGCGCTGCCAGCGTTTCGATCTGAGACGTGTCGAGGCGGAAACGCTGGGCGCTCACCTCGCCGATATCGCCGCCCGGGAAAACGCGAACGTATCGGCCGAGGCGCTGGCGCTGATCGCGCGCGCCGCCGACGGCTCGGTGCGCGACGGGCTGTCGTTGCTCGATCAGGCGATTGCCCATACCGGCGCCGATACCGGCGACGGCGAAATCGGGGAAGATCAGGTGCGCGACATGCTGGGCCTGGTCGACCGCATGCTGAACTTCGATCTGTTCGACGCGCTGATGAAAGGGGATATCGGCGGGGCGCTCTCCATTGCCGACGACATGTTCAACGCCGGCGCCGATCCGGTGGTGGTCCTACAGGATCTTCTCGAACTTTCCCACGCCCTCACCCGGCTGAAGATCGTTCCCGACGCCGGCGCAGGCGACGCGGTATCCGATGTCGAACGCCGGCGTGGCCGTGAGATGGCCGACGCATTGGCGATGCCCGCGCTGGCCCGCGCCTGGCAAATGCTGCTGAAGGGCGTGGGCGAGGCGCGCGTCGCGCCGTCGGCCCGACAGGCGATGGAGATGATCCTGGTGCGGCTTGCCTATGTCGCGGAGCTGCCGGCGCCCGCCGATCTGGTGCGCACGCTGCGCGCCGACGAAGCGCGGGCGGAACCGGCCGCCGCCCCGAATGCCGCGCCGCAACCAAATCCGCCTCCCGCTACGCCGCCGCCCGCCGAACTCGAACCCAAACCGCCGCCCGCCGACGTTTCGCCTTCCCTGCCCCAAAGTTTCGAGGATGTCGTGAAGCTGTTCGCCGAGAAGCGCGAGATGACGCTTTATGCGCATCTCATGAATGACGCCCATCTGGTGTCCTACGCGCCGGGCCGCATCGAGCTGGCGACGGGACCCGACGCGCCGCCTGATCTGGTAATGCGGACCGCCCGGCTGCTGGGCGAGTGGACCGGTGAAAGCTGGACCGTCGATGCCGCCCCGGCGGGTCAGGGCGCGCCCAGTCTGCGGGCCCAGATGGATTCCGCCGAGGCGGCGGAACGCGAAGACGCGATCAATCACCCCGATGTACAGGCGGCGCTTCTGGCCTTTCCCGGCGCGCGGGTCGCCGATGTGCGCGAGGCGGCCCGCGCCGCCGCCTTCGAAACCGACACGATAGACCCCGACGGCGATCCCGACGCCGAACCGGCGAATGGAGACCATGCATAATGAAGAATCTCGGCCAGCTGATGAAACAGGCTCAGGAAATGCAGGTCAAAATGCAGGAGGTGCAGGAAAAGCTGGCTGCCTTCGAGCTGACCGGCAGTTCGGGCGCGGGCATGGTTTCGGTGACCATGAACGGCAAGGGCGAGGTGAGGAGCATCAAGATCGATCCCGAGCTTCTGAACGGCGAGGAGGCGGAGGTGGTCGAGGATCTGATCGTCGCCGCGTTCGGCGACGTAAAGGCCAAGGTCGAGGCGCATGTCGCCGAGGAAATGAGCAAGGTCACCGGCGGACTGAACCTGCCGCCCGGCATGAACCTGCCGTTCTGAACCCAAGGATCCTTTCAGGGCATGACCGGCTCCGAAATCGACCGGCTGATTCAGTTGCTTGCCAGATTGCCGGGGCTGGGGCCGCGTTCGGCGCGGCGCGCGGCGCTCTATCTGATCAAGCGGCGTGAGGCGCTGCTGGACCCGCTGGCCAGCGCCTTGGCCGGCGCCGCTGCCGCGGTGCGCCCGTGTACGCGGTGCGGCAATATCGATACCAACGATCCCTGCACGATCTGCGCCGATCTCCGGCGCGACCAGACCATGCTGTGCGTGGTCGAAGAGGTCGATGATCTGTGGGCGCTTGAACGTAGCGGCGCGTTTGCCGGGCGTTACCACGTACTGGGCGGCGCCCTGTCGGCGCTCGACGGGAGAGGTCCGGAGGACCTCAATATCGCGTCCCTGGTCGGGCGCGCCGAAGCACCCGAGATAAGCGAGGTGATTCTCGCGACCTCGGCCACGGTCGAGGGTCAGACCACGGCCCATTACGTGACCGACCGGTTGGCGGGTTGCGGCGTCACGGTCTCGGGCCTGGCCCATGGCGTGCCGGTTGGGGGCGAGCTCGATTATCTCGACGAGGGCACGATCTCGGCCGCCCTGAAGGCCCGGAAACCCATATAAACCGTGGCTTGGGCCGGATAACCTTGCCGAAACTCCTTGGAATCACTAGGTTATGGGAACTCGGCGCGACAGGCTCGGAGATATCCCTTGCTCGCGGGAAAACGCGTATTACTGATCATTACCGGCGGTATCGCGGCCTATAAAAGCCTTGACCTGATCCGGCGGCTGCGTGAACGCGGCGCGACCGTGCGCTGTGTGCTGACGGATTCCGCGACCCGGTTCGTAACGCCACTGTCGGTCTCGGCGCTTTCCGAGGACCGCGTCTACGGCGATTTGTTCTCGCTGACCGACGAGCACGAGATGGGGCACATCCAGCTTTCCCGCGACGCCGATATTCTGGTGGTCGCGCCGGCGACCGCCGACATGATGGCGAAGATGGCCAACGGTATCGCCGATGATCTCGCGTCGACCGTGCTGCTGGCCACCGACAAGGCGGTGATGGTGGCGCCGGCCATGAATGTGCGCATGTGGGAACATGCCGCGACACAGGCCAATCTCGGTGTTCTGGCGGCGCGCGGCGTGATCGTCGCGGGGCCGGTCGAGGGCGCCATGGCCTGCGGCGAGTTCGGCGAGGGCCGCATGGTCGAGCCGCTGGAAATCGTCCAGGCGATAGAGCAATATTTCACCGCCGCCGCGCCGCTTTCGGGACGGCGCGCCCTGGTCACCAGCGGCCCCACCGTCGAGCCCATCGACCCGGTGCGCTACATCGCCAACCGGTCGTCCGGCAAACAGGGCCACGCCATCGCCGGCGCCTTCGCGCGCGCCGGCGCCGACACCGTCCTCGTCACCGGTCCCACCGGAGAGGCGGACCCGCCTGGTGTTTCGGTGGTGCGCATCGAATCCGCGCGCGACATGTTGGCGGCCTGCCGCGAGGCGCTGCCGGTCGATATCGCGGTATGCGCGGCGGCGGTTTCGGATTGGCGGCCCGCGACCCCCGCCGACGCCAAGATCAAAAAGACCGGCAAGGGCGCGCCCGCGCTGCGTCTGACCGAGAACCCCGACATCCTGGCCGCGCTGGCCGAACCCGGCAACAGCCGGCCGCGTCTGGTGGTGGGGTTCGCGGCCGAAACCGAAGCGGTGGAAAAGAACGCCGAGGCCAAGCGCGCCCGCAAGGGCTGCGACTGGATTCTCGCCAATGACGTTTCACCCGCGACCGGAACCTTCGGCGGCGATGACAACGAAATCATATTCGTCACCGCGAAGGGCAACGAACGCTGGCCGCGCATGTCCAAAATCGACGTGGCGTCGCGCCTGGCCGCGCGCGCGGCCGACTGGTTCGCCGGCGCGGAGGCGGCCGAATGACATCCTTGCCGGTCGAAGTGACGCGCCTGTCCGGGAACGAAGACCTGCTGTTGCCGGCCTATGAAACCAGCCAGTCGGCGGGCATGGATTTGCCGGCCGCGGTAATCGGCGAGGTCGTGCTGGAGCCCGGCCAGCGGGTGATGATCCCAACCGGGCTCGCGATCGCGCTGCCGAAGGGTTTCGAAGCCCAGATCCGGCCGCGATCCGGTCTCGCGGCCCGCAACGGGCTTACCGTGCTCAACAGCCCCGGTACAATCGACGCCGATTATCGCGGTGAAATTCAGGTAATTCTTGCAAATCTCGGCGACGCGCCGTTCACGGTCGAGCGCGGCATGCGGATTGCCCAGATGGTGATCGCGCCCGTCACGCGGATCGAGTGGAACGAGGTGGATGAATTGACGGAAACCGTGCGTGGGGCGGGGGGCTTCGGGTCGACCGGGACCTGAATTCGCCGGGATCAGCCGTTGGAAGCTTGAAGGGGCTCTTCCTCGATCGGCGCATCCGCACCGGACTCATCGCCCGCGTCGCCGCCCGAATCCATCATTTCGTTCAACAGTCGGTCGATTTCATCCTGCTCGACGCCCTCGCCCTCCGCTTGCGGACCGCTCAGGAGATGCGCATCCGGCCGCTCGTCGACCAATTCCCCGGTGGGTTCGGCCGGCAGCACGCCATCGACGCCCCAAATCTCGATCATGGTGTTGACCCGGTGCTCGAGGTAATGCAGCACGCTGACCACCTTGGTGGTCCGTTGGCCGGTGATGTCCTGGAACGAGCACGCCATGAATATTTCAGTGGCATGTTCCTCGATCGAGTCGCACGACGCCTCGTCGGCCCCGCCTTCCCGAAGCTTTTCGACGATGCCCTGGATGTTTTCGGCCGCCGCGAGGATCTCGTTGGTGGCTCGTTCCGTGGCCGTAACGATCGCGTCGAGCTCGCCGGTGGCCGCCATGATTCGGTTGTTGCCGGTGTCCTCGGGTTTGATTGCCGCGATCTCGCGCCGTGTCTGCATGATCGAGGCGCTCATCTCCTGGAGCTCGCGCCGCAGAATTTCGACATGGCTGGTCGCGGGCTGGCCGCCAACCGCCCTTCTGATATCGTTCAGCGCCGTCTCGATGTTCTTGGCGCTGACGATGCTGGCGCGGCGGCCGAATTCCTCAAGGAACGAGCGGCCGAATTCGGAATTCATCATCGCGTCTTTTGCCGCGGCGAATTGCTGCTCCGTCAGGCGTTCTTCGCCACTCATTTTCTTCCCCCGAATTTCGGTGTCGGCCGCTGAAATTGCATTAACCATTGAAAATACGCACCAAAACTTACGGTTCTCTTTATATTTGCCGGCGGATCCGCGGAATCGAGGCAATTTAGGCGCGGCGACGATTTGCACCTAAGCGTTTTCAGGGGATAATCGAGACATGGATTTCACCGAAGACCAGCTGCACCGCTATGCGCGCCATATCGTACTGCCGGAGGTCGGCGGCGTGGGCCAGGCCAAGCTGATCGAGTCCAGCGTTCTGGTGGTTGGCGCGGGCGGTCTCGGCGCGCCGCTGCTGCTCTATCTCGCGGCCGCCGGGGTCGGGACGCTCGGTGTTGTCGACGACGATGTGGTGGATCTTTCCAATCTGCAGCGCCAGGTGATCCATGCGACCGACCGCATCGGTGCGGCCAAGGTCGAAAGCGCGCGCGAGGCGGTGGCCCGGGTCAACCCGGATGTAAAGCTGGTCCCGCACGCGGAACGGCTCGCGGCCGGCAATGTCATGCGGCTGATCGGCGATTACGATGTCGTCGCCGATGGCAGCGACAATTTCGAGACCCGTTTCCTGCTGAACGACGCCTGTCACCTGGCGGGTAAGACGCTGGTGTCCGGCGCCATCCTGCGCTTCGAAGGCCAGGTGGCGACATTCAAATCGGGCGTCGGCGATATGTGGCCGTGCTATCGCTGCCTCTACCGTGACGCCCCGCCGGCGGGCATGATCCCGAGTTGCGCGGAAGGCGGCGTGCTCGGCGCGCTGGCCGGCACGGTGGGGTCCCTTCAGGCCACCGAAGTGCTGAAGGAGCTGATGGGCATCGGCGAGACGCTCGCCGGGTCGCTGCTGATCTATGATGCGCTGGCCACGACGTTCCGCAAAATGATTCTGAAGCCCGACCGCGAATGCCCGCTCTGCGGCGAGGCGGCGACGATCGCCGATCTATCGGCTTACGCGGTTTGATATGGCGCCGCCCGACAAGCTCTCGATCATTGTCTTTTCCGGCGATTATGGCCGCGTGCACTATGCCTTCACCATGGCCAGCGCGGCGGTCGCGGCAAACAAGAAGGTGACGCTGTTCTTCACCATGGAAGGGACGCGCGCATTGTTGCGCCCCGGCGCGTCGGGCGCGCCCGACTGGTCGGCGGCCGAAGCCGATTACGCCGCCAAGGGCGTCGCGACGATCGCCGAAATGCTGGATGCCTGCATCGAGCTCGATGCGAAATTCATGGTCTGTGAAATGGGACTGCGCGCCACCGGCATCGCGTCCGAAGACTTGCGCGACGACGTGAAATTGACCGAGGGCGGCGCGGTAAGCTTCATCGACGACGCCTCGCGCCACGGCACGATGCTGTTTATCTGAGCCGGGTCCGGACCTTCAGCCCGCGTCGCCGTGAATGACCCGGTCGGTCGGTCGGTGGCCGTCGGCGAAGGCCTGGATGTTGATCAGCACCTTTTCTCCCATCGCGACGCGGCCTTCCACGGTGGCCGAACCGAGATGCGGCGCCAGCACGACATTGTCGAGCGCCAGCAATTTATTCGCGATCTCCGGTTCGCGCTCATAGACATCGAGCGCCGCGCCGCCGATCGCGCCGCTGGTCAGAAGTTCGGTGAGCGCGGCCTCGTCGATGATGCCGCCGCGCGCGGTATTGATCACGAACGCATGCGGCTGCAACAGCGCGAGCCGATCCGCCGACAGCAGATGATGGGTTTCGGTGGTGTGCGGACAGTTGACCGAGACGAAATCCATATGGGTCAGCATGGTGTCCAGATCTTCCCACCACGTCGCCTCAAGCTCCTCCTCGATCTCGGGATGAACGCGGCGGCGGTTGTGGTAATGCACCGACATGGCGAAGCCGCGGGCGCGACGGGCGACCGCCTGTCCGATGCGCCCCATGCCGATAATACCGAGCCGTTTGCCGGCGATCCGGTGGCCCATCATGAATGTCGGCGACCAGCCTTCCCACTTGCCCGTTCGCACCAGCCGCTCCCCCTCGACCAGGCGGCGCGGCGCGGCCAGCAGCAGCGCAAGGGTAAGATCGGCGGTGTCCTCGGTCAGCACGCCGGGCGTGTTGGTCACCGCGAGGTTGCGCTCGGCGCAGGCGGTAAGATCGATATGATCAACGCCGACGCCGAAATTCGCGATCAGCCGCATTTGTTCGGGCAGCGCTTCCACGAGCGCGCGATCGATGGTGTCGGTCACCGTCGGCACCAGCACGTCGGCATCCGCCGACGCCGCGATAATCTCATCCCGCGACATGGGTCTGTCGACCGCATTCAGGCGCGTCTCGAACAGCTCCATCAAACGGGTCTGAATGGCCTGGGGAAGTCTGCGGGTGACGACGACGACGGGCTTGTTGCCGGGCATGGTACCTCTGTGGCATCTCGGTTGGCGCATCGCATTAACAAGATGGCGGGGTCTTGTCCAGCCAATGTGGAGTCGCGCCGCTCCACCGCCTATAATGACGCCATGCGTTCGCCAACCCTAGCTCCGCCGCGCGCCGTTATTTGGATGCTCGCAATCGCCGTGACGGTTGCCATGGCGAGCGCCACCGCCAATGGCGCGGCTAATAAACTGCCCCGCTTCGCGTCGGTGCGGGCGGGCGAGGTCAACGTGCGCACCGGTCCCGGCGTGCGCTATCCGGTGGAATGGGTTTTCGTCTATCGCAACATGCCGGTGGAAATTGTCGCCGAGTTCGATACCTGGCGCAAAGTGCGCGACTGGGACGGCACCGAGGGTTGGATTCACCGCTCCATGCTGTCGGGCAGTCGGACGATGATCGTGGTGGGCGGCACCCGGCCGATCCGGCGCAACGCCGAGGCGAGCAGCGATGTGGTCGCGCAAGTCGAGGAACGCGTGATCGGCAGGCTGCTTGATTGCATGGCGGGTTGGTGCCGCGTCGAGGTCTCCGGAATGCGCGGCTGGATGAGCCGAAATCATATTTGGGGGGGCTATTCGAAGGAAAAAGTCGAGTAGTCTCGGACCGGTTTTCGGAACTCGAACCAACATTGGGAGGAAAATATGGCGAAGGGATATTGGATAGGAATGTATCGGTCGATCTCGGATCCGGACGCGCTCGGCGAATACGCAAAGCTCGCCGGCCCGGCGATCGCCGAGGCCGGCGGCAGGTTTCTCGCGCGCGGCGGTCAGGTCGCGGCCTTCGAGGCGGGCTTGCAGGATCGCACCGTGCTGATCGAATTCGACAGTTTCGATGCGGCGGTCGCGGCCTATAACAGTCCCGCTTATCAGGCGGCGCTGAAAGTGTTCGGCAATGCGGCCGAGCGCGACGTGCGCATGACCGAAGGACTCGACTAAGCCCTTTGATTTGAACGGCTCCGGCCCGCTCCCCCGCCCGGCCACCCACGGGATCGTACGCTGCATGGGTGGCCGGGCGGGGGAGCGGGCTGGACCGATTAGATCAAAATAACGCTAACGCGTTCGCCAGCGCAGCCATTTATAGCTTTCCATGATCACGAAGATAGGGACGGCAACAGCCGCGATAAGGGCCCAATCCGTCCATCCGAGCGGCACGGTGTGCAGCGCATCCTGCATGAACGGCACATAAACCGCCGCGACCTGCATCGCCACGGTGCCTGCCCAGGCGACCAGCACCCAGGGATTGGAGAACAGACCGATCGCGGAGATAGGTTCGCGCAGGGCGCGGAAGTTGAAGACGTTCATCTTCTCCATCACGATGATGCCGGTGAAGGCCACAGTCTGGGCCAGCATTACTTTTTCCGGCCCGCCGTCGGCGAGGTAATAGTGGAACAGCCACAGCGTGACCCCGCCGATATAGAGGCCCAGCACGAAGATGGTCAGCATGCCGAGACGGTCGAGGATCGGCTCGTGCGCGGCGCGCGGCGGACGCCGCATCACCTGTTTCTCCGCCGGCTCCATGCCCAGCGCCACCGCCGTCATGCCGTCGGTTACCAGGTTCATCCACAGGATCTGCACCGGCAGCAGAATCAGTGGGCCGCCCAGCAGAATGTTGAAGAAGATCGCCACAACCTCGCCGGTGTTGGACGACAGCATGTAGCGCACGAATTTCTGGATATTATCGTATTGCCGGCGACCTTCCTCGACGGCGCCGATGATCGAGGCGAAATTGTCGTCGACCAGCACCATGTCGGCGGCACCCTTGGCGACATCGGTGCCGCGCTGCCCCATGGCGATTCCGATATCGGCCTTCTTCAGCGCGGGCGCATCGTTGACTCCGTCGCCCGTCATGCCGACCACGTTGTCCCTCTGCTGCAGCAGCGAAACGATGCGGAGTTTGTGTTCGGGCGTGGTCCGCGCGAACACCAGATGATCGCTCAGCGCCTCGGCCAACGCCTCGTCATCCATCTCCCCGAGGTCGGTTCCGGTAATCGCGCGCTGCGCGCCCAGCCCGACCTGACGGCCGATTGCCAGCGCGGTCGGCGCCGCGTCGCCCGTAATCATCACCACCTGTATGCCGGCGTCCCGCGCCAACCCGATGGCGGCGGGTACTTCGGGGCGCGGCGGATCGATGATGCCGACCACGCCCAGCAGCGTGAGCTCCGTTTCCACAGCCGCTTCGTCCATGGCGATGTGATCGGGCAATTCGCGGCGCGCCAGCGCCAGCGTGCGCAATCCTGATTCCGCGAGTCTGGTGAAGGCGGCCGTGACGCGGTCACGGTCCGCGTCGGTCATCGGGCGCGTCGCCTCGCCGTCGCGCAAATTCGCGCAGCGTTCCAGGATGATTTCAGGCGCGCCCTTGGTAAAGGCGATGCGACCCTCCGGCCGGTGCACGATCACCGTCATGCGCTTGCGCGCCGAATTGAAGGAGAACTCGCTCAGCGTCGTCCCTTCATTGTCGGGGCTGAGCCAGGCTTTATAGGCGGCGACCACCAGCGCCGCCTCGGTTGGCTCGCCGAATTCGCGCCAGCCGTCCGCCTCATGGGTAATCCTCGCGTGGTTGCAGACCAGCCCGCATTCGAGCAGGGCCAGCAGATCGGCGCGTTCGTCATGAGCGGCGCGCGCGCCGTCGATTTCGAAATGGCCCTCCGGGTCGTACCCCACGCCGGTCACCGCGACCTCTCCGGCGGGCAGCCAGACCCGCGTGACCGTCATTTCATTGCGTGTCAGCGTGCCGGTCTTGTCGGTGCAGATCACGGTGGCCGCGCCCAGCGCTTCGGCGGCCTGAAGCCGGCGTAACAGAGCGCGGCGGCGCACCATGTTGCGGATGCCGAGCGCCAGCGTGATGGTGACCACCGCGGGCAACCCTTCGGGCACCACGGCGACAGCGAGCGAAATACCGGTCAGGAACATTTCGACCAGCGGTTTGCCCAGCGCCAGGCCGGCAAGCGCCACCAGCGCCGAGACGGCGATCGAGAACAGACCGAGCAGTTTTCCGAGCGTCGCGAGCTTGCGTTGCAGCGGCGTCTTTTCCTCGCCCACGGTCTGGGTCAGATGGGCAATGCGGCCGAATTCGGTGGCCATGCCGGTGGCCGCGACCATGCCGCGGGCGCGCCCGTTGGTAATACTGGTTCCCATCCACGCCATGGCGCGGCGGTCGGCGAGGACGGTCTCGGCGGCGACCTGATCCGACTGCTTGCTCGACGAGACGGATTCGCCGGTCAGCGCCGCCTCGTCCGCCTTGAGATTGATCACATCGAACAGCCGCAGGTCGGCCGGCACCCGGTCGCCGATCTCCAGCAGCACGATGTCGCCCGGCACCAGCTCCTCGGCGTCGATCTCGGCTTCCGCGCCATCCCGGATGACGTTGCAGCGCGGCGACAGCATGTGCTGAAGGGCCTCCATCGCGCGCTCGGCTTTCCATTCCTGGATGAAGCCGAGCCCGCCATTGAGCACGATGATCGCAAGGATGGTCAGCGCGTCGCCGATTTCCCCGACCGCGGCAGAGATCGCCGCCGCCACCATCAGGATCAGGATCAGCACGTCGATGAACTGGCGCCCGAGGATGGCGGTCCAGCGGGTCTTGTCGACCGTTTCCAGCGCATTGGGGCCGTATCGTTCGCGCCGCGCCGTGACCTCGGTGGCCGGGAGCCCCGCTTCCAGATCGACGTCGAGGCGGCGTGCGGCCTCCGCCGCGTCCAGCGCCCACCATTCAGGCGAGGATTGCGGGGTGGTCAGCCGTATTTCCTCAACACGTGCCGGGCCAGCGCCATCTTGAGGATTTCGGTCGGCCCCTCGGTGATGATGAAGCTGCGCTGGTCGCGCCACATGCGCTCGATGGGAAGGTCGGTGGTGAGCCCGACGCCGCCGTGGATCTGCATGCAGCGGTCAGCGGCTTCGAACGATTTGGTGTCGCCGAAATATTTGCACATATAGGCGTCGTAACGCACGTCCTCTCCGCGATCGGCCTTCCACGCGGCGTGGTGGACCATCAGGGTGAGCTGGTGCAGTTCGGTATGCATGTCGACCAGCATCCATTGCACCGACTGGCGGTCGGCCAGCGGCTGGCCGAAGGTCACGCGTTGCTTGGCATAGGACGCGCCGAGTTCGAGACAGCGTTCGATCACTCCCATGCCGCGGGCGCCGTGGCGGATACGGCCGGCGCTGATCCAGTTCTGGGCCAACTTGAAACCCTCGCCCTCCTCGCCGATGCGGTTCTCGATCGGCACCCGGACATCTTCCAGGGCAATCTCCCACGGCCGGTCGTCCATCATGGTGATCTGCGGGCGCAGCAGCGTCACGCCGGGGGTGTTCATTTCGACCAGAAAAGCGGAGATGCCGCCGCGCGAGCCCTTCTCGCGGTCGGTTGCGGCGATCACCTGGGCGAAATCGGCCTCGTCGGCCCCGGTGATGAAACGTTTGGTGCCGTTGATCACATAATGGTCGCCGTCAAGCACCGCGGTGGTGCGCATGCCGCCGGGATCGCCGCCGGCGTCGGGCTCGGTCTGGGCGAAACAGGCCTTCTTCTCGCCCGCGATCACCGGTTTGAGATAGCGCTCCTTCTGTTCGTCGTTGAGGTAATAGAGGATCGGGCTGACCGCCGGACCGAAGATGGAGGCGTTGCGGGTCGGCAGCGCGATGGTGCGGGAAAGCTCCGACCACACCACCACCTTGGCCAGCAGGCCCAGCCCCTGGCCGCCATATTCCTCGGGAACGTCATAAAGCCAGAGGCCCAGCGCCTTGGCTTTTTCCTCCAGCATCTCGCGCATCTCGGGCTTGATCTTGTTGCCCTCGCAGACGTCGCGCTCGATGGGTATCAACTCGGCGTCGACGAAACGCCGGACCGTCTCCTTCAGCATGCGAAGTTCTTCGGGCAGCTCGAAATTCATCTCGCCCGCAAGCGTCTCGATGGTTCCGCCTTCCATATGTCCCTCCTTCTCCGGTGTCTTTTATGCGGGCGGGGCCGCGCAAATCTGTTCGTAGCGGTAACGTTCGTTCAGCAGCCCGTTATAGTCGAAGATGTCGAGGATGGCCTCGAACGCCGAATTCGTGATTTCCACATGTGGCGTCCAGCAGCCGAGTTCCTGATATGTCGCGATGCAATCGGCGAGGACGTGTTCATCGATGTCGGCGAAATACTTCTTTTCGGCGCGGGCGATTTCGGCGGCGGGTGTGTCGTTCATATAGGCGCGCGTCTTCTTGTAGGCCCGCATGAAGGCCTTCGCCATGTCGGTTTCCAGCCATTCGCGCCGCGCCGCCAGGCTGGAGAATCCGCACGGGCCGATCTGTTTGCCCAACTTCGCCACGATACGACCGACGCCGTCGGCCTCGAGCTGTTGCGGGAAGGGGCCCTGCTGTTGGATATACTGGCCCTGACCGGCGCGGAAGGCCGCGTCCATGTCGGCGGCGCCGCCCGGATTGACGGCCTTGATCTTGTCGAAGTCGATGCCCGCCTTGTGGCAGGCGAATTTGAACATCGCGAGCGGCTGGCCGCCGCCGAACAGAACCACTTCGGCTCCCTCCAGCTTGTCCCAGGTGAAACCCGGATCGGCTTCGCGCCCGGTCAGGAAGAAACCGTCCATCTCGTTGATCTGGGCGAAATGCACCGCGACCGGCGTTTCTCCCTTGTTCAGCGATGTAAATCCCTGGCTCAGCGCCGACTGGATGACATGGGCGGAACCATCCTCGATGGAAGCGACGGCGGAGACGCCGGGGGGCGCGACCGACCAGTCGGGTTCAAGCCCTTCCGCCTCCAGAAATCCACCCGAAATCGTCGAGATCAACGGCGAATAAAACGCCGAAAACAGGGTGAACTGGATTTTGATCGTGGCCACGTCTCGTATCCTCCGTTGGGCGCCTGGATGAATTCCCTTAACGCCTGATCGGGCGCACGTCGACGGCGCGGACGCCTTCGCCGTCGGCCAGCACGATCAGCGGGTTAAATTCGAGGTCGCTTAGATAATCGCGGTGATCGAGATAAATCGCCGAGAGGGTGCATACCGCGCGGACCAGCGCGTCCACGTCGCGCGGCGGTCCGCCGCGAAACGGGCCCAACAGAGCCTTGCCGCGCAATTCATCGAGCATCTCGCGCACATCGTCCTCGACCACCGGCAACAGGCGGAACGAAACGTCGCCGAGCGCTTCGACGAATACGCCGCCGAGGCCAAGCACCATGAACGGTCCGAACTGCGGATCGTTGCGCACGCCCGCGATGATCTCGAGGCCGGAGACCATCTCCTGCACCAGGAAACCCGTAATCCCGACCCCGGAAATACGCGCTTCCATCGCTTCGGCCTCGGCGCGCACGCCGATCTCATCCAGCAGGTCGAGCGTAACGCCGCCGAGTTCCGTCTTGTGGCTCGCTTCGGCCGTGACGATTTTCAGAGCCACCGGAAAGCCGATCCGCGCGGCGGCCTCGGCGGCTTCCTCCGGCGTCGCGGCGAAGGCCTGGGCCGGCGGGGTCAGGCCTTGTTCGCTCAGCATGCGGTCGAACGCGCCACTTTCGAGATTGTCGACGCCGCCGGTCGCCGCGGTCATCGCGGTCACGCCGCGCCGCCGCCGGTCACTGTAATCGCCGAGCGCCTTCAGCGCGCGTACCGCCTCGGGCAGGCCCTGGAGAAAGGGAATACCGGTGGCGGACTGGAACGCGCGTCCGGCTTCGTTGATGTTCTGGGACATGCGGCCGTGGGCGATCACGGTCTTGCCGGTCGCCGCGACCTCGGCGAATGTCGCGGGGTCGGGCGCCGCATCGGCGGACGCCGGAAGCTGGCCCTGCATCGACATCAGATCGACGCCGGGGTCCTCGGCGATAATGCGGCATATGCTGGAGAATTTCGCGGGCTGGCTGGCCAGCCCGGCGCCGGTATCGAGCGGGTTATCGGGTTTCAGCCCGGGATCGAGCAGCGGCGCCAGCGCCTCGAGCGTCGCGGGCGCAAGCTCGGCGATGGGCAGTCCATGCTCGGCCGCGTAATCGAGGAACAACCCCTTTGCGCCGCCGGAATAGCCCGCCATGGCGACGCGCCGTCCCGCCGGCGCCCGGCCCGCCTGGAAGGCCAGCGCGGTCTCGATCATGTCGTCCAGCGAGGGGCAGCGAATGACGCCGTATTTGCGGCACATCGCGGAGATGACGTCGTCGTCGCCGGCCAGCGCGCCGGTATGGCTCTGGGTCGCGGCCTGGCCTCGTTCACTGGCGCCGACTTTCAGCATCAGAATCGGCTTGCCGGCGGCGAGCGCCTTCTCGGCCGCCGCCATGAATGCCTCGGGTCGGCGAATCCCCTCGACCATGCAGACGATCAACCGTGTCTCCTGGTCCTCGACCATGAAGTTGATGTAATCGGCGAGATCGAGATCAAGCTCGTTGCCGCTGGATACCGCATAGGAAAACCCAAGCCCTCGCACGGCGGCCTGGCTCAACCAGTACTGAAACGTCCCGCCCGACTGGAACACCACGCCAACCGGTCCGGCGGGCAGGCCGCGCACCCGCGCCGCGGGATAAAACAGAAGGTTTTCTCGGAATGAGACCGTGCCCATGCAGTTGGGACCGCACACCCTAAGTCCCTTGTCGCACAGCGCCCGCACCGTTTCGGCGCGCGCCGCGCCTTCCGGGTCTCCGCCCTCGCCGAAGCGCGCCGCGAATATAAGCGCCGTTTTCAGACCATGGGCGAGCCCGTCCTCCAGCACGCCGGTCATGGCTTCCGCCGGTACGATGCTCAGCGCCAGATCGATCGGTTCCGGCAGCGCGGCAAAATCCGGATAGACCTTTTGTTCCCAAAGCGCCTCCCGGCGGGGGTTTATAAGATAGACCCGGGCGGGAAATCCGGCATGTTCCAGATTTTGGAATATGGCCCGGGGCCAACCCGCGCCGCCGGTCTCCGAGGCACCGACGATGGCGACCGTTCGCGGCCTGAAAAGCGCTTCGACGCTGCGGAACAATTGACGATCCCTATTGTTATTGTCGCGGCACCCGCCCCGGGGCGAAGTATCGTCCGCGGGTCACCGCAGCGTCAAGCAGACCCTCCGGAAATTCAGCAATTCCACCCCGTTCGGGACGTTTCTCGAAACTTTATCTTAAATCCCGCGAAATAGGATCGGAGCCGCTTGACAGCCTGAGTCAGGTTCTTCATCGTCTCACCCGCGTTCGAGTTGGTTCTAATCATCGTGTTTTCATTAGTCGTTCAATTCAAAATGGCGTCTGGGACGAAAATCGTGGAAATCTGGAACGGGGGGGCGACGGGGCCACGCCGCGCGGGCATACGTATCGCCGTAATCGCCGGAATTTGCCTTCTTGGAACGGCAATCGTTCTTACGCATTCCCTGCCGACCCTCGCCGAAAGCGATACCCCTTCGGCGGAGACCAATGTCGCCATGCTGGGCGCCGGGCCGTCGCCCGGTCTGAAGCGCTATGTCGAGCGGGTTCTCAAGGTTCGCAAGGGCGACACGCTGATGCGGATGATGGTCAAGGCGGGCGTGTCCCGGAGCCAGGCCCATGCCGCGATCAAGGCCTTGCGCAAGGTTTATGATCCGCGTGGCATTCTTCCCGGCCAGAATATCACGCTGAGCTATGACCTGTCGGGCGCCAGGCCGGGCCGGAAATCGCGAGATCCACTGCTTCAGCGGATCAGTATCGCACCGGGTCCGGAACTCAGCGTTCTGGTGGAACGCAACGACACCAACGGCTTCACCGCGCTGGAAGTACGACCCGATCTGCGGCGCCGTGAAATTCGCGTTCGCGGCGTTATCCGTTCAAGCCTCTATCACGCGGGTATAGGATCCGGTTTGCCCCGCGCCGTGCTGGCCGATCTGATCCGCATGTATAGCTGGGATGTCGATTTTCAGCGCGACTTGCAGCCGGGCGATACGTTCGAGCTTGTTTTCGAGCGCCACGAGACGCTCTCGGGTCGTGCCGTACGCGATGGCGATATTCTTTATAGCGCCCTGGTCCTGGGCGGAAAAAAGCGGGCCTATTACCGCTTCGAGTACGCCGATGGATCGCTTGATTATTTCGACGAGGATGGGCAGAGCGCCCGTAAACCGCTGTTGCGTACGCCGATCGACGGCGCGCGGTTGTCGTCGCGCTACGGAAAACGCCGCCATCCGATACTCGGCTATACGCGCATGCATCGGGGCGTGGACTTCGCCGCGGCGCGCGGGACGCCCATCTACGCGGCCGGCGACGGCGTCATCGTCTATCGCGGCCGCAACGGGTCATACGGCAAATATATTCGAATACGTCACAATTCGACTTACACTACGGCCTATGGTCACCTGAAGGCCTATCGCCGCGGGCTGAAACGGGGATCGCGCGTAAAACAGGGGCAGATTATCGGTTATGTCGGCACGACCGGCCTGTCGTCCGGCCCGCATCTGCACTACGAAGTTTTGGTCGGCAAACGCCAGACCAACCCGCTGCGCCTGAAGATGCCGTCGGGGCGCAAGCTCACCGGCAAGAGCCTCAAGATTTTCCAGTCGGCGCGCGCGAAGCTCGACGGCCGGCTCGGCGACGTTCCGCTCCAGACCGTCTCAATCCGAAGCAATTAATCGCCGCGCGCCTTTTCGTCGCCCGGCAGATAAATCTTGAAGGTCGAGCCCACGCCGGCCTCGCTCTCGATGGTCAGGCCGCCGCCCGACTGATGGGCGAAGCCATGCACCATGCTGAGGCCGAGCCCCACGCCCTGTCCCACGTCCTTGGTCGTGTAAAATGGCTCGATCGCGCGTTTCGACACCTCGGGCGTCATGCCGGTCCCGGTGTCGGTCACCGATAAAACGACATAGGCACCGTTTCTGATACCGTCTTCCACTTCAAGAACGCTACGGTCGAGCACCGCATTCGCGGTGCTGATCGTGAGTCTGCCCCCTTCCGGCATGGCGTCGCGCGCGTTGGTCGCCAGGTTAGCCAAGGCGACTTCCATCTGGGCCCGATCGATCTCGACGGGCCTTAAATCCCCGGCCAGATTGCAAACCAATCGAACGGTTTCTCCCAGCGTATTGCCCATTATCGTCAGGTTTTCCGATACCAGTGCGTTAAGGTCGGCGCGGCGCGGCGCCAGGGTCTGGCACCTGGCATAGGCGAGCAGGCGTGAGGTAAGCTCGGCGCCCCGCCAGGCCGCTTTCTCCGCCGCCATGACATGTTTGTCATGGCGGTCGGGAGTGATTTCCCGGTCGTGGAGTATTTCGAGATTGCCGATCACCGCCATCAGCATATTGTTGAATTCGTGCGCGA
Organism: uncultured Rhodospirillaceae bacterium; assembly: GCA_964587515.1. GTDB lineage: Bacteria > Pseudomonadota > Alphaproteobacteria > MPNO01 > MPNO01 > CAZPMO01. The sequence goes on from CAZPMO010000079.1 coordinate 18,859, forward strand.
TGCCGCTGGCCAGCTGGCCCACCGCTTCCAGCCTCTGGGAACTGATGAACTGTTCCTGGCGCTCGCTGCGTTGCGTGACGTCCTCAATCACCGCGATGTAGTATTTCGGGTTATCTTGGGCGTCGCGGACCAGCGACAGGGTGAGATTGCCTTGAATTAAGCTTCCGTCGGCGTGGACGAATCGGGCTTCCTCCTGGGCGAATGGCGATTCGTTCGCAAGCACGCGCGCCAGCAGGTCGCCGACACGCTCGACGTCGTCGAGGTGGACGATATTAACGAGCGACTGTCCTTCCAGACGCTTGGCCGTCTGGCCGATGATGGCGGAGAACCTTTGGTTTACCCGATAGAACTGCCCGTTCGGCCCCAGTCTCACGTGCAACGCGACCGAATGCTACGGGTTTGATGAATAAGGCGGGCTCAGTATGTAATTGAAAACCAGCAGCGTAGCGGCCAATACCCCCGCAAGGCCAATCCCAACCTCGAAAACGAAAGTCGGACGTTCCGTGAAAAGGGCATAAATATCGTCGGCGTGGGCCGGCGACACAGGCGATAGCAGCACCAGCCCACCGGCCAGAATGCCACGGCCCGACGGGATCGGAATCCACACCGCGTTCCCCGATATCGGAGCGGCGACGTATTGCGGGCCGCTATCGCGATTTATCGTTTGAGTACCCAACTAAAGAGCCTATCCAATCTACATCATAAAGAATAGGTGTTAACATTTAATTAATTGGTTAATAAACCTTTAAAAAATTAATGGAATTCGCCGGGCGGCGGGATTTGCGCCGCCCGGCGAAATCGCTGTCCCGGAACTTATTCCGCGGCGATCGCGCGGGTTTCGACCCCGTTGATGACCAGCCCGCCGCCGGCCGCGCCCACACGAACCGTTTCGTCGTCGGCAAGCCGGCCTTCGAGGATCATGGTGGCCAACGGGTTCTGCAATTCGCGCTGGATCACGCGTTTCAGCGGGCGCGCGCCATAGACCGGGTCATAGCCTTGTTCGGCGAGCCATTCCTTGGCGGCCCCGTCGACCTCCAGCGCGATCTTGCGATCGGCCAGCATGTCGTGCAAATGACTGAGCTGGATATCGACGATCGCCGTCATGTGCGCCCGCGTCAGCTGGTGGAACATCAGGATTTCATCCAGCCGGTTCAGGAACTCCGGTCGGAACGCGGCGCGCACCACCTCCATCACTTTGTCGCGCACGTCGGTCGAATCGACGCCTTCCGGCTGAACCGCCATGATGTCGCTGCCGAGATTGGACGTCAGCACGATCAAGGTGTTGCGGAAATCGACGTGGCGGCCGTGCCCGTCGGTCAGGCGGCCGTCGTCGAGCACCTGCAACAATATGTTGAACACGTCGGGGTGGGCCTTCTCGACCTCGTCGAACAGGATCACCTGATAGGGCCGGCGCCGCACCGCCTCGGTCAGTTCGCCGCCTTCGTCGTAGCCCACATAGCCGGGCGGTGCGCCGATCAGCCGCGCCACGGAATGCTTTTCCATATATTCCGACATGTCGATGCGCTGCATGGCGGTTTCGTCGTCGAACAGGAATTCCGCCAGCGCCTTGGTCAGCTCGGTCTTGCCGACGCCGGTGGGGCCCAGGAACATGAACGAGCCCAGCGGCCGGTTGGGGTCCTGCAGCCCGGTGCGGGCGCGGCGGACGGCGTTGGAGATCGCCGAGACCGCGTCTTCCTGGCCGCTCACCCGGGCGCCCAGCGCGTCTTCCATGTGCAGCAGCTTGTCACGCTCGCCTTCCAGCATGCGGTCGACCGGTACGCCGGTCCAGCGCGACACCACCGCCGCGATATCCGCGTCGGTGACTTCCTCGTTCAGCATCTGGGTCTCTTCCGCGTTCGCGGAATCCGCGAGTTGGCGCTCGAGATCGGGGATGATGCCGTAGGCAAGTTCGCCGGCGCGGGCGAGGTCGCCCTCGCGCTGGACGCGTTCAAGCTCGCCGCGCGCCTGATCGAGCTGCTCGTTGACCTTGTGCGAACCCGCGATCTTCTGTTTCTCCGACTGCCAGACCGAGGTGAGCGCCGCCGATTTCTCCTCAAGATCGGCAAGCTCTGTTTCGAGCCTTTCGAGGCGATCCTTGGAGGCTTGATCATTTTCCTTTTTCAGCGCCTCGCGCTCGATTTTGAGCTGAATGATACGCCGGTCGAGCTCGTCGATTTCCTCGGGCTTGGAATCGACCTCCATGCGCAACCGCGACGAGGATTCGTCGATCAGATCGATTGCCTTGTCGGGCAGGAAACGGTCCGTGATGTAGCGGTTCGACAACACCGCGGCGGACACGATCGCCCCATCCGTGATGCGCACGCCGTGGTGGACCTCGTATTTCTCCTTCAGTCCGCGCAGGATCGAGACCGTATCCTCGACCGTGGGCTCGCCCACGAAAATCGACTGGAAACGGCGCGCCCGCGCGGCGTCC